>CALFXX010000113.1 GCA_937952975.1 uncultured Alcaligenaceae bacterium | reverse complement strand
ATACCGCCGACGGAAAGCGAACTACCGAGCCCGACCCAGGAGCCGGTCGCATTATTGTAACTCGCGACGACGATCGCGCTCGCGCCAGCCTCTTTCGCGACGTCGATCAGGGCGTCCGCGGGCTTGCCGGAGACGAGGCGCGACTCGACCTCGACACCGGCCGCCCCTACGAGAAGGGCATCGCCATGCTCAACCTGCCCGCCGAGGTGCGCGCGTGGAACGACGAGGCCAAGGCGGCGGCCAAGCGAATTAGAGGTGAGCGGGACATGAGGTCTCCTGAACAAAGGATAGAGGTGAAAAGGACGTCTTAGGGCACTAAACTTAACCCCACCGAATGACACAGCCCACAACTGCGGCACTGCAACATAGCGGCTGGCAAACATAGTAACGAAGAAGTAACATCAGTGGGCAAAAGTGATCAAAAAAAATCAAAATACCTTGGAGAATGATATTGAACGCACGCTACGAGTTACTGCTCAAAGGCAACAGTCTGAGCTTTAAAGGGGGCTTTTTTGGGCTTTGCAATGTGGCCTTGCTCACCGCTGCGGACGGCACCCGCATTCTGTTCGACACTGGGCACTTTTGCGTTCGCAAAGCTTTGCTCGCCGGCCTCAAAGAGCGCGGCCTTGCCCCGACCGATCTCGACTTCGTGTTCTTATCTCATTTACATTTTGACCACTGCCAAAATCTTGACCTCTTTAAGGGCGTCAAAGTGTGCGTGAGCGAAACCGAGTTAGCTTACGCGCGCAACCCACACCCAGATGACTTGTTCGTACCCTGGAAGATTCACGAGCTACTCGCCGAGTTTGACGTGCGCGTGCTGCCTAAGCGCGGTGAGGTGGTGCCGGGCATTGAACACTTTGAGGTGCCAGGGCACACGACAGGATCGCAAGCGCTACGTTTCACGCAGGCCGATGGTCGTCGGGTCGTACTGGCAGGCGATGCGGTTAAATATCCAAAAGAGGTGCTAGCCCAAATGAGTGATATGTGCTTCGCCTCACCCGAAGAGTCAAAGCGCTCGATTGCCGAGATCTGCGAAGGCACGGATGTGATTGTGCCTGGGCATTTTCCTGAAATCTTTCGGCGTAACGGTGGCTGGATTTGGGATGAACCTCCGTCAATCGAACTGATTTTGCGTTGAAGGATCAGGATTTCCCTAGGTTTCGCTTAAAACAGCTATTTATTTAAAAATAATTTGTTCCTTACTCATTTTTTTAGGTATATTGAAAGCTCGATGGGGAGTAGCTCCAGTTCTTTGTGATCCGGTTCGAATTTAAACTCACAAAGGGCACGTCAAGTCGTCATTACGAAGCGAAAGCTTCCGGCTTGTCGGGCATATAACTGAACCATAACAAGCCGAGCAAGACCTTCGATCAGTGGCCTAACAGGGCATGTTTTGTCAATCGCGTTGCGTTGATGTTCAACCATCGTTTTGACAGCGTGTTTCTTGTTTAGGTTTTGATTGATTGTCTTTTTAAGGCTTGAACTATGGAACTCTTTTCCTCCACGTGGTGGTCTGCTCTGCTGGCCATTATTCTGATTGATCTTGTACTCGCGGGCGATAACGCAATTGTGATTGCGCTGGCTGCTCGTAAACTTCCCCCTCCTCTACAAAAGAAAGCTATCTGGTTTGGTACCGTTGGGGCGATTCTCGTGCGCTCCGTATTAACGGTTGGTGTTGTCTGGCTGCTCAAAATCCCCGGTCTCATGCTAGTAGGCGGCCTCGGGCTACTTTGGATTGCCTGCAAGTTGATCTTGGACACCGGCGAAGACAAACAGCACGACATTCGCGTCACAACTTTTTGGGGTGCGATGAAAACCATTGTCGTGGCCGACGCCTTAATGGGCATTGACAACGTGCTGGGTGTTGCCGGTGCAGCGCAAGGCTCCTTTGACCTTGTCATTCTTGGCTTGCTGATCAGCGTACCGATCGTCGTGTTTGGTAGCACGCTCGTGCTCAAAATGGTTGAGCGTTGGCCCTTCATTATTACTGTCGGCGCAGCGGTTCTCGCTTTCACAGCCGCCAAAATGATCACCGACGAAGCACTGCTTGATCCAATCTTTGACGGCACTGCACGTATCCACGAGATCGCGCGCTGGGTAACTTATATCGTCGCAATCGCACTTGTGCTGATCGTCAGTAAATACGCAGCACACAAACCAAGTACCCACAGCAACACGCTCTCTTCTACAACACTTGCCAATCAAAAAATCTAGGAGGCTGTCAAATGGAAACTCTCATCATCTACATTAATGATTCTGAATATGCGCGTCATCAACTTGCTACGATGATTACTGCGGATCAGCCGACAAGATGCGTGCTTGTGGGCTGCCCTCCCAAACTGAACCGTCATATTTCAAAATGGATTTCAGGCAGTGCACGTAAAAAATGGCAAACACAGTGGGCAGACGATAGATGTTCTGAAATCACTAAAAGCTTCATCACTGAGGGACACCAATTTGTTCATCGGGTCGCCTTTGGCCCCTTGACCAATGTCACCAAGCAGCTCCAGGGTGAATTTTTTGGTGCACGTGTACTCGATGCTCGCAGACCACAACTAGCCCAGGTCCAAGAACCCCTGAGCGAAGGTCAACAAGCTCAGCCTGATCTGGCATCCAGGGCGATGGGGGTCGCAGCCACTACCGCGATTTTGGTCCTTGCGGCCGATTAACGTTTTTTTAGCATTCACCAATAACCCTTCGCACCCGCGAAGGTAAGAATTTCAATTTCCATATATGATTGACAGGCTCAGGCTCTCTTTGAGGGCCTGAGCCTTTGTTCGACCTGCATTCTTGATTGATCGGCGCGTTGGGTCGATCCGAATCAAAGGTTGTTCTGATTTTTCATCCTACCAAATGAACGGCGGGATACACACCTGATAGATGATAAAAATGACAGAGACAACTCAAACCAGCCCTCCAGGCCCCTTTGCCGGACTCACCGTCATCGAACTCGGCCACAGCGTCGCAGCCCCGTTTGCCGGCCAAATCCTAAGTGAACTGGGCGCCCGGGTGATTAAAATTGAAAAAGCCGACGGTGATGATGCTCGCCGCTGGGGGCCCCCTTTCTGGGAGGGAGCCTCAGCCTTTTTCCAGTCTTTGAACCGAAATAAGCAATCCGTGGTCTGCGAACTACGCGATCCAGAACAAATCACCGCGCTCAAAGACTTTATCTGCACCGAAGCTGACATCGTCATTCAAAACCTACGCCCAGGCCATGTCGAGCAATTGGGGCTCGATGGTAAAAGTTTGCTCGCCAGACAACCACGCTTGATTTACTGCAGCCTCGGTGCCTTCGGCCGCGAGGGGCCTCTTAAAACTCGTCCGGGCTACGACCCTCTGATGCAGGCATTTGGGGGCATCATGAGCACGACTGGCGAACCCGGTCGCCCTGCGGTGCGTGTGGGCGCTTCGATCGTTGATATGGGCACCGGCATGTGGGGCATCATTGGGATCCTCACCGCACTCTATGAGCGCCAAGTCTCAGGAGTCGGTCGCATCATTGATGTTTCTCTTTTTGAAACCGCCACGAGCTGGGTGTCCTTGCTGGCATCGCAATACTTGGCGTCCGGCCAATTAGCCGGCAAACAAGGCTCGGGTGCCCCAGGGATCGTGCCCTACAAGGGTTACCTCACGAGCGATGGCGAAATCGTGATTGCCGCAGGCAGCGATAGCTTATTTAAATCGCTAGCAAAAGTTCTGGGGCGCCCCGAGTGGCTTGAAGATCCTCGCTTTGTCGACAACCCCAAACGAGTTGACCATCAAACTGAACTCTATGGAATGATCGAAGCGATTGTGGCTACCCAAACGACTGCACATTGGACTGCTCTGTTAGAGGCA
Organism: uncultured Alcaligenaceae bacterium; assembly: GCA_937952975.1. Taxonomy (GTDB): domain Bacteria; phylum Pseudomonadota; class Gammaproteobacteria; order Burkholderiales; family Burkholderiaceae_B; genus Zwartia. The sequence continues at coordinate 56,043 of CALFXX010000113.1, read as the reverse complement.
GCTGGTGTGCCCTGCGCTCCGGTCAATGACTTGGCTCAAATGCTTGCCCATCCGCAAACCGAAGCGCTCGGCTTGGTGCAAGACGTACCGGGCACCGGCATGCGGTTTCTTGGTCTGCCAATCAGCTTCGATGGCGTACGCCCCAAACCCATTGCACCGCCGCCAAAACTTGGTGAACATACAGAACTGTTACTAAAAAGGAAAACTCCATGACTGCCTTACCAAGCTACGAAACGATTGCCACAGAAGTGATCGGCGCGCATGTTTTAAAAGTCACGATCAATCGCCCGCAAGTCGGCAATGCCGTCAATACGCAGATGGGTCACGACATGCTTGATCTCTGGAACCGCTTAACGGCTGATGCTGGCGATATTCGCTGCGTCGTGCTGACCGGTGCTGGTGAAAAAATATTTTGTGCCGGCGGCGATCTAAAAGAGCGCAACGGTATGACCAAAAAACAATGGACACTGCAGCACGAGTTATTCGAACGCATGTACTGGACACTTGTTGATTTGCCCGTGCCCGTGATTGCAGCGGTCAACGGCCATGCCTATGCCGGTGGTCTTGAAATGGCCTTATCTTGCGATTTCATTTATGCCAGCAACGCTGCGCGTTTTGCGTTAACAGAAGTGACGCTGGGCATCATGCCCGGCGCGGGCGGTACGCAAAATCTGCCACGCGCAATTGGTGAGCGCCGTGCGAAAGAAATTTTGATGACCGGCAAGCCATTTAACGCACAGCAGGCAAACGAATATGGCTTGGTCAATGCCGTTTTAGAACCAGCCGACGTACTGCCTCGCGCACTTGAAACCGCTGAAGCCATTGCCAGCAATGCACCGCTGTCGGTGCGTCAAATCAAAAAATCGGTTCGCTACGGTGGCCAAATGGAATTGCGCACCGCGTTCAGATTTGAGATTGAGGCCTATAACCATTTGATCGGTACAGAAGATCGTATGGAAGGTATCGCAGCCTTTAATGAAAAACGCAAAGCGAATTTCAAGGGATGCTAAGCGAACACCGCGTTGGTCAGTCGACCCAATTGGCGAGCAAGTGTCGCGAATCGGCTTCGCAGCGCACCAAGTCCGATAAAGCCAAACGTGTGCGACTGTGCGACAGCAACCTCACGCCATAGCGACTAATGCGCCTCACAGTTCAGTCAATAATTATTTTGATACGGAGCAAGCAACATGACTCAAGCAACTCACTCTCTGACGATCGACACCGGTTTGGATTACCCCGAGATTCGCGAAGGCGTTAAACGCGTTTGTGCGGATTTTCCGGGCTCATACTGGCGTGGCCTTGAAGAGAAACTCGCCTACCCCACAGAGTTTGTGCAGGCGCTCACCGCCTCAGGTTACTTGGGTGCCCTGATCCCCGAAGAGTACGGTGGCAGCGGTATGCCTTTGCGCGCGGCAATGGTGATTCTTGAAACGATTCATGAGTCGGGCTGTAATGCAGGTGCCTGTCATGCACAGATGTACACCATGGGTACCGTGATGCGTCACGGCAGCGAGGCGCAAAAGAAAAAATACCTGCCCGATATCGCCGCCGGCAAGGTACGTTTACAAGCCTTCGGCGTCACAGAGCCCACCACCGGCACTGACACCACCAAACTCAAAACCCGTGCTGAGCGCCAAGGCGATCACTATGTGATCAACGGTCAAAAGGTATGGACGTCACGTGCACTGCACTCTGACTTGATGCTGTTGTTGGCACGCACCACACCCGTTGATCAGTGCAAAAAGAAAAGCGATGGTCTGTCAGTATTTTTGTTAGATATTCGCGACGGTTTGGGCAAAGGACTTGAGATTCGCCCACTAAAAGCGATGATCAATCATCACGCCACTGAAGTATTTTTTGATAATTTAAAGATCCCTGCCGATTGCCTGATTGGAGAAGAAGGCAAAGGCTTTAAATATATTCTTGACGGCATGAATGCCGAACGTATTTTGGTGTCCGCTGAGGCGATTGGAGACGCGCGCTGGTTTACCAAAACAGCCGTTGCTTACGTCAACGAGCGTCGCGTCTTTGACCGTCCAATCGGTCAGAATCAGGCCGTGCAGTTTCCAATTGCGCGTGCACATGCCGAAACCGATGCGGCTGATTTAGTCTTGCGTCGCGCAGCCGCCCTGTTTGATGCGGGCTTACCTTGCGGCGATGATGCCAACATGGGTAAGCTACTCGCCTCGGATGCCACGTGGCACGCGGCAGAGGCCTGCCTGCAATGCCACGGCGGTTTTGGCTACGCCAAAGAGTACGACGTCGAGCGTAAATGGCGTGAGACCCGTCTATTCCAGATCGCCCCCATCTCAACCAACTTAGTGCTTTCGTATATCGGCGAGCACATGTTAGGTATGCCACGTTCATTTTAAAAAAACAATCACAACATCGAGACAAACATGACTGGATTAACCCAAGCCCTCGCCGCTTTTGTATCAAAGCCAACATTTGGCAACAATGAACAAGGCGCACTCGCCGTAGCCAAAACCGGTTTTATGGACACCATCGCCACGATGATGGCTGGCCATAACGAACCTGTCGTCAACATTGTGCGCCACTTTTTTGCAAATACGACAACGCCGGCGGAGGCGCCTGTACCGTTTCTTGGCACGATGCACCCTTCGGCTCAAGCGGCATTCATCACCGCAGTCGCTGGGCATGCACTTGACTACGATGATGTCGCCTTATCAGGCCATCCCAGCACAGCGTTGGTGCCCGCGATCCTGGCAGAGGGCTATGTGCTCAACAGCTCGGGCCTTGACGCATTGCGCGCCTACATCGTTGGTTATGAAGTATGGGCCGAACTCGTCAGCCGCGAGACTGACCAGTATCACTTGAAAGGCTGGCATCCAACAGGCGTCTTTGGTGCAGTCGGTGCAGCCGCCGCAGTGGCTTACTTACGTCGTTTAAATGAAGCTGACACGCGTCAAGCGCTGGCGATTTCAGCCAGTCTGGCCAGCGGTCTGGTTGCTAACTTTGGCACCATGACCAAACCTTTTCACGCTGGTCGCGCTGCTGCACACGGTATCGAGGCCGTGCGTTTGTCGATGCTTGGCATGACCTCAGCCGCCGATGTGTTTGAACACCCTGCCGGTTATCTAAATGCATTATCAAAAGCAGGACGTGTAGATCGCACTCGCCCTGCAGACACGCTAGGAAAAACCTTGCGCATCTTAGAAACAGGGCTCTCGATCAAACGCTACCCTGTTTGCTACTCGGCGCACCGCACGATTGATGGCGTTTTGAAAATCGCTGAAGCTGAAAATCTTAAAGCAGCTGAAATTAAAAAGGTTCACATCACCACCGGTGTCGCGCAGGCCTCTATGCTCAGAAACCATCACCCTGTGACTGGACTCGAAGCAAAATTTAGTGCTGAGTTCGCAGTAGCTTCAGCGATCGTTGCGCGAGAAGTCGGACTTGCACAGCTGACTGATTCGTTTGCGACGCGCTCGGATGTTTCGGGCTTGTACAGCAAAGTGTCGATCGAGACCGTCGATACCGTATGCCCACTCGACCCAGCCTTTGCACTCACCGATCGCGTCACAATTGAAACGAACGATGGTCGCAAGTTTGACTCAGGCGACATTCGCTTTCCGCTTGGTAATGCGTTGAATCCGATCGATGCAGCAGGTCTTAAACGCAAATTTTTGGATTGTCTCGAAACCGGCAAAGTTGCAAACAGTTCGATCAAAGGAGCCGATGCTGGTCTGTATGACCGGATTGCAACGCTAGAGGCTTTACCGAGCCTTAGACAGCTTTTTATATAACCGCCGTGAAGCCGTTGCCTCTTGCGCGAGGCGGCGGCTGATGGCAGCACACAGGCCGTTTGTCCCAACATGAGTTACAGCGTTGTTTGGTTTAAACGTGATCTGCGACTCAACGACCACGCGGCGCTGACCCAAGCGCTTTGTCAGGGCCCAGTGCTCTGCCTGCACATCGTCGAACCCTCTTTGTGGCGCAGCGCGGATGCCGCGACTCAGCATTATCATTTTTTGCTCGAAAGTCTGCGTGACTTGTATCTTGAATTCAAGCGGCGTGGCGGTCTGCTGCAGGTCGTCTCGGGCGAAGCGGTTGAGGTACTTGATAAGCTTTACGCGCTCAAACCTTTTCATAGTCTGTATTCGCATCAAGTAACGGGAAACGCTCTGTCATACGCGCGCGATCGTGACGTGGCGCGCTGGTGTCGCACGCACGCGATCCCCTGGCGGCAAAGTCAACACTTTGGTGTCACCCGCGGCTTAAAAGATCGCGACCTCTGGAAAGATCTTTGGGATCAGCACGTCGGGCAATCTTGCCTGCCCGCGCCCGCCTCAATCGACTGCGTGGCTCTGCCTTGGGCTGAGCCTGCGCTACCCACCGCTGCAGCATTGGGCTTGGACGTCGCTGAACCTGCCCACAGACAGCGCGGTGGTCGCACACTGGCACAACAGGTGCTCAATAGTTTTTTAAATGACCGCAGTCAACAATACCGCGGCGGGATTTCGTCTCCACTCTCGGCGCCCACCGCCTGTTCACGCCTGTCGGCGTATCTGACCTTTGGTTGTCTAAGCCTGCGTGAAGTCGTGCAGGCCACGACCCAACACTTGCAGACGTTAAGCCCTGCACAGACCTGGCATAAAAAGGGGTTAACGGCCTTTGTGAGCCGACTGTACTGGCACTGTCACTTTATTCAAAAACTTGAGAGTGAACCCGAGATTGAATTTGAAAATATGCACCGAGGCTACGATGGGCTACGTGAAAACGACTGGAATCCCGCCCATTTTGAAGCACTGAAAGCAGGTCAAACGGGTTGGCCCATGGTTGACGCCTGTGTCGCGATGCTGCGCGAGACTGGGTGGTTAAATTTTAGAATGCGCGCAATGTTGGTGTCGACTGCGGCCTACCCGCTTTGGCTAGACTGGCGCCCGGTTGGGCATTGGCTGGCACGCCAGTTCTTGGATTACGAACCAGGCATTCATTGGAGTCAGTTGCAGATGCAATCAGGCACCACGGGGATCAATATCCCGCGCATCTACAACCCAATTAAACAAGCTCAAGATCACGACCCCAAAGGGGTGTTTGTCAGGCGGTGGCTACCGGCCATGCGGCGTGTGCCCGAGACCTGGCTGCTTGAGCCTTGGAAGATGCCTCACTCGCTGCAAGTGCAACACAACGTCTATGTCGGTAAAGACTTAAGCGTACCGATCGTTGAACTTGAGGCGAGCACGCGAGCGGCAAAACAAAAGCTTTATGCCCTCAGAGCCCAAGCCCAAGTGCGTGCTGCCAAGCGGGAGGTGGTACAAAAGCATGGCTCACGCAAACGTTTGGCATCCGTCAAACAAAAACCCGTCGCGGCCCCCGCAAATCAACAGCAAACTTTAGACTTTTAATGTCAAACGACTCTTCGATGCGCGGTGTCAGCAAACAGAACCTGCCCAGTAAAACTTGTCTGGTCTGTTTGCGTCCGTTTACTTGGCGCAAAAAGTGGGAGCGCGACTGGGACAACGTCAAATATTGTTCAGAACGCTGCCGGCGCACAGCAACCGGAAAGAAATCATGACAGCAATCTATTGGTTTCGAAACGATTTACGTCTAGTTGACCAACCGTCCTTTAAGAATGCCTGCACACAGGCCACTCGACTCTTGCCGGTCTTTATTCATGACCCTGATCAGGTTGCACCCACACGATGGGGCTTTGAGCGCCTAGGGCCACACAGAAAACTCGCACTGCGCTCGGCGCTGCATGCGCTCAAGGCGCAACTGCGTGAACAACAGAGCGATTTACTCGAGTATAGGGGCGACCCCTGTCAAACGCTGATCGCCTTGGCCAAACAAGTAGGTACCGATACGATTTTTTGTGAAGAAATTGCTGCGCCCGAAGAACAACAACAAGTGATTAGCCTCAGGCAGACGGGCTTGACCGTGAACACTCTTTGGCACTCGAGCCTGCTGGCACCGCAAGACTTGCCCTTTGAAGTCGAGCAGCTTCCGTTGGTCTTTACCGAGTTTAGGGTAGCCGTTGAAAAAGCGAAGGTGCGTGTGCGGCCACCTGAAACCGCGCCGGCAACTGTGCCACCGCTTCCTGACGCACTCGTCTACAACAAACCGCTAGACGACCTAGCAGCTCCTTTGCCCTTTGAGGCGCTTGGTTCGCTTGGTTCGCTTGGTTCGCTTGGGTCAACTCGGTCTCTCGCTCAACCTGATATCGGCAGCTCACTGACGTTTTCAACTGCACAAGATTTTGCTGGCACGCTGGGGGGGCTTAGACACACCCAGCAATATTTCGAACGCAAACTGGCGCACACGTATAAAGCCACCCGTAACCAGTTGTCAGGTTTAGACTATTCGACGAAGTTTTCAGTCTGGCTGGCTTCGGGCGCGCTTTCGGCCAGAATGCTCTACAAACAGTTGCAAGACTTCGAGGCCGAGTACGGAGCCAATGACGGAAGTTATTGGATTTGGTTTGAGTTACTCTGGCGCGATTATTTTAGATTTTTACATCTGCGATTTGGTGCTCAACTTTATCGGCGTTCAGGCCTACGCCCGACAACACCGTTGGATCAAAAGGGGCAGCGCCGCGCCAAACCAGATTTTAATGAAGGGATGACTCAAGCCGGTGGCGCTGTCATCGCCACGCCTGCGCAAGCTGAACAGTTTAGGCGCTGGTGCCAAGGCGAATGCGGCGAACCCTTTGTCGACGCTGGCATGCGTGAATTAAGGCACACGGGCTATTTATCTAACCGGCTGAGGCAAGTCGTAGCCAGTTATTTGATTTATGACCTGAAGCTAGACTGGCGAGCCGGTGCTGCGTGGTTTGAGGCGCAGTTAATCGACTACGACGTCTATAGCAATCAAGGTAACTGGCTCTATATCGCAGGGCTGGGTACCGATCCGCGCGGTGGCCGTGCGATGCGAATAGATAAACAGACACTTGAGCACGATCGCGATTCTACATACAGAAAACAATGGGGCACGCTTTGACGACCTTAAGACTGATCCTGGGTGATCAACTCAACCCAGAGCATTCGTGGTTTGCACTACCACGCACCGATGTCGTGTTTGCTTTAATTGAAATGCGCCAAGAGACAGATTACGTTTTGCATCATGCGCAAAAGGTCATTGCGATTTTTGCAGCGATGCGCGATTTGGCACGCGTGCTGCAAGAACGTGGCCATCGTGTGCACTACCTTTCGATTGACGACCCAAGCAATCAACAAAGCCTGAGCGCCAATCTTGATCATCTACTGGCCCATTACGCCTGCACCCACTTTGAATATCAAGAGCCCGATGAATGGCGTCTTGATCAGCAACTTCAGGCCTACGCCAATGCCAGCCAACTTCACTGCGCAGGGGTCTCGAGCGAGCATTTTTATACAACCCGCTTAGAGGTGGCAACTTTATTTGTCGGACAAAAAACCTGGCTCATGGAAAGGTTTTACCGCCAAATGCGTACGCAACACAACATCTTGATGCTCGATGCGAAGCGTCCGGTCGAAGGGAAATGGAACTTCGATCACGATAACCGTAAGGCCTGGTCGGGCACGCCTGCCGAGCCACCAGATCGGCGCGCAAGACATGATCATTCAGTGTTGTGGGCGAGCATACAAGCGGCGGGGGTACGCACCTTTGGTACACCAAACGCCGCTCACTTTGCGTGGCCGTTAAACCGCGCCGAAGCACTGACCGGTCTGTCTGACTTTATTGAACATGCCTTACCGCACTTCGGTGATTTTCAAGACGCGTTAAGCACGAAGGGCTGGCGACTGTTTCATTCGCTCTTATCCTTTGCGTTAAATACAAAAATGTTGAATCCACGCGAGGTGGTCGAACGCGCACAGCAAGCCTGGCTCGATAAAAAAATTACGATTGCAACGGCCGAGGGCTTTATCCGCCAAATTTTAGGCTGGCGTGAATACATACGGGGCGTTTATTGGGGCAAGATGCCTGCATACGGCGCGCAAAATTATTTTTCACAGGATACCGCCTTACCGACATGGTTCTGGACTGGTAAAACCAAGATGCGTTGCCTGGAGCAATCACTGGGACAATCGCTAGAACACGCCTATGCCCACCATATTCAACGCTTGATGGTGATTGGTAATTTTTCTTTGCTAGCCGGGCTCAAGCCCGATGAGGTGCACCAGTGGTACTTAGGCGTCTATATCGATGCCTTTGAATGGGTTGAGCTCCCCAACACAATCGGGATGAGCCAGTTCGCCGATGGGGGCATGCTAGCGACCAAGCCCTATGTGTCGAGCGCAGCGTATATTGACCGTCAAGGCGACTACTGCAAGGGCTGTTATTACGACAAAAAGAAGCGCGAGGGCGAGCGTGCCTGCCCCTTCAATGCCTTGTATTGGGATTTTTTTGATCGTCATCGCGCCAAGCTGGGCGACAACTTTCGCCTGGCGATGGTCTATCGCAACTTGGACAAGATGGATGAACAGACGCTGAACGCCTTACGTGCACAGGCAAACAAGACTCGTTCGCAACTAGAGTCGCTGTAACTCAAAGACTGAGGTTTCTTAGAACACTTGGCGTTTGTTTGACTACACTAGCGTACCGTTCAAGTGATTGCTCGACCCGATGTATGTTCTAACAGACTGTTCGAGATCAATCGCTGATGTGCGCGTCAAACCTCTCCCACCAAGGCGAGTAGTATTTCAACTGTTTCTGTGTGAACCCTTTTATGCTTGAGCACTCACCCGTCACTGTGTCTTTATCTCAACTTTTACCTCAACTCGAGGCCGAAGGTTATGCGGTGCTTGACGCACTGACTGTTGCACAGTGGGCGCAACATCCTCTCACTGAGCTCACCGCGCTTGTACCTGACTGGGAAGGCATGCCTGAGGATGCTTATTTGAAAGACGGCGGCCACTACCGCTTGCGTCGTCACTCTTGCTTTGTTTTTGAAAAAGATCAGCTCACGCTTGCGCCGGCACGTGCTCATTGGCAATCTCTATCCTATAACGCCTTGCACGGCGGCATGCAGCGCTGGTTTGAGCCCATGCATACAGAAACTGTTCAACAAGCGGTTTGGATTGATTTGTTGAGTGCCTTTGCACGTACTGCAAACTCTCTGCATCACGCCAAGCAACCCTCTCGCACGGTGACGCGCTGGTGTATTGAGGCGCATCAATTCAGAATCGATACCAAGGATGGTATTGGTCGCCCGACCCCTGAAGGCGCACACCGCGATGGCGTTGATCTGGTTGGCGTATTTATGATTAATCGTCAACACGTAAAGGGTGGCGAAACACGTGTATTCGATGCGATGGGCACCTCGGGGCAGCGCTTTACGTTAAGCGAATCCTGGTCGCTACTGTTGCTAGACGACGCGCGGGTCATTCATGAGACTACGCCCATTCAACCCGCTCAGCCTGGTGGCTATCGCGATACGCTGGTGTTAACGTGCCGCGCCGACAGCTTTCAGGGCGACTAACCGCAAGCCCTTAGCTTGATCGCTTGATCGCTTGATCGCACAAATGCTTGGACCCACGCGCCTGGCGTAAGGCTCCAAGCCCCGTCGCTTTACGGTTTTTTAGCCTTGGAGCTTTTGGGTTTTGTCGCCGTCTTTTTTGCGCTCGCCTTGCGTACTTTGACACCACCCCAGTCTTCGACCACTTTGCAGATTGACGTAAAGTCTGAGTCAGGGCCATACGTGGCATTTGTCACAGCCAGCATTTGACGCACGGCTGCACCGACTACCATGGGTACACCCATCGCCTCGGCTTCGTCTACACACAAGCGCACGTCTTTGTAAGACAATGCTGTGGCAAAACCAAAGTCAAAGGTCCCCGTCAAAATTGCGCGGGGAAACTTATCCTGCGTCGCGCTATTTCGGCCCGAGCCGCTGTTGATCACATCGAGCATCACTTGCGGATCAAGCCCTGCCTTAACACCCATCACCATCGCCTCAGACGACACGGCCAATGCTGCGCCAGCCAACAGGTTGTTAGCGAGCTTCATGGTTTGCGCCTGACCTGCGCCCTCACCCAAATGAAACGTTTTGCCAAAGGTTGCCAAAATGGGTGTCAGCTTGGCGTACAGAGGTTTCGGGCAAGAAACCATCACCGCCAACGTTCCCGCCGCAGCGCCAGTCACACCACCACTCACAGGCGCATCAACATAGCTCACCTTATTTGCACTTAAGCCTTTGAACACGGCTATCGCAGTTTTGGGGCCAATCGTTGAAAAATCGATCACACACTTAACTTTTGTGCCCTCGATCAAGCCGTCTTTACCAAGTGCTACAGCGTTTACGATCTCGGGGTTAGGCAAGCTTAAAAAAACAGTTTCGACGCGATTAGCAACGTCAGCGGCCGACTTCGCTGCGACAGCACCTTTTTTAACAAGAGCCTGCATCGCCTTTTTATCGCGATCATAAATACAGACGCCGTAGCCAGCTGCCAGCAAGCGCAAGGTCATCGGACCGCCCATGTGACCCGTGCCAACAAAACCTACCATTTCTTTTGCCATGAGATGTCTCCGAGAATTTTTGTGTGCGCGCGCGATTCACAGATCGCATGCGATGTGTGACAGCTTACTCGAAAGTGCAACGAAAGATCAAAGACTATCGATGCGGTGTGCGAGGTCAAGATCAAGGGATGACAAACCACCGACATCATGCGTGGTGAGCGTGATCGATAAGCGGTTATAGACGTTTGACCACTCGGGGTGATGATTCATTTGCTCGGCTAACAGCGCCACGCGTGTCATAAACCCGAACGCCTCATTGAAATCGATAAACACCCAGTCACGCGTGATGCTGCCGCCACGTTCTGACTGATAGCGCCATTGTGCTAATCCAGCCATCTGATTACTGAATTCTTCAGATGAAATTTTTTGTGCCATCATCAGTCACCCGCAGCAGTTGATTCTTTAAGTTTTTACGTAACGCTTAGGCTTTCAGGCTGGCTTCGTTGGTTTCGCTGGGCAACCACAACACCACAAACGCTGTACAGGCAGAAAACCCAGCCATCACCAATAGCAGGGTCTCAAACCCCAAGCCTTTCACGGCAGGGCCTAACAACCAAACCGCAAACGAACTAATCCCGAGCGATACCGCTAACCGAATCCCCGCAACGCGCGAGCGAGAACGATCATCGACGTAGCGCACAATCATCACATCAATGAAAGGTACTGCGCCAAAAATAAAGATCATCACGCCGAGAAGTGACGCAAATAACCACCAGCCTTGGGCGTACGCAGACAGAACGAATAAGGGAATTTGCAACAGCACGATCCCCAAGAAAATCGGGCGTACCGCAAAATGATCCAGCAATTTACCGACAGCGACTTGCATGAGCGATGCCACGGCGTAAATGATCGCGAGCAAAATACCCAACAACGCAGGATCAGAGACAACGCCCTGAAACCGCTCTGACATCAGCTGCCCGTTACCGTTTGTTGTGAAATTAAACAGCACACTACCTGTCGCTGCGCTGACCGTCATCACGGCTAAGACACGTGCCAGCATCGCCGGTGTCAACGTGACTTTGGCGGCGCCCTTACGCTTGGCAGGGGCTTCGGTCTCTACCGGACAAGCGAAGGCGAACCACACACCACAGAGCAAGGACAACACTGCAGGGACGGCGAAGGCCGCACGCCAGCCAATCCACTTGATCAGAAACCCCGTCAACATCGCTGCCAACGCGACGCCAAGGTTACCGGCCAAGCCATTTACACCAATCGCCAAACCAGGGTTTGCTGATTTTTGAACCAACAAGGGGATACCGACGGGGTGATAGATCGAGGCAAAGGCACCCACCAAGGTCAAGGTAATGGCCATTTGCCAGGCGTTTTGGGTCAATGCCGTGAGTAAGGTTGAGAAACCAATACCAACAAAAAATACAATCATCATGCGACGACGCCCCCACAAATCGCCTAAACGACCAGAGGGAATCGAACCCAAACCAAACAAGATGAAAGCGCCCACGCCATACGGCATGAGGTCTTCCCAGCTTTGAAAGCCAAAGTCGCTCGCAATCACACCCACCGCTGCCGCAAAAATTAACAAAAACATGTGATCAAGGCCGTGACCAATGTTTAACAACAGACGAACAGAAAGCGAGTGATCTTGAGTGTTCATTGAATGGTCATCTTGAGTCGGGTCAACCTGCAATAGATGTGTGAGTCAGTACATTGCAAACAAACTAGGCACGACCGATAATTGAAGCCGTCAACATCAGCTCTTCGAGCAGTGCAAGCGACACTGCACCCGAAACCGAATAGGGATCAAGCTCAGGCTTTTCAGAATATTTCAACACAATTGAGGTGTTGAGCTTGGCGAGATTAACCTGGCCCATGGTCCAGCCACCAAAGCGACGTTCGGTGATTTCTTGGTAATCAAGCAAGACAACGTCTTTGTGGCGTTGATCGCGAACGATGTGACCGTATAGATCATTCACCTGTGCACGCCCACCTTCGACGGCTTGCAGATACAACCCACCCCCGTAACAAAGTATGCCAGTGATGCCATTTGCGGCGTTATGTTTGCGCGCCGAGTCTAAGATTGACTGTGTTGCAGTGGGCGCCTCAGGATCAAGCGCACGACTCACATAGAGCAAACGAACTAACATGTTTAATCCTCTCGACGAATCAGAGACAAAAACTCACGACGCAAATTTGCGTCTTTCAAAAAGGCACCGCGCATGACAGAGTTAATCATGCGACTATCCGGATCTTTTACACCGCGCCACGACATGCAGTAGTGGGTGGCGTTCATCACCACAGCGAGGCCATCGGGCTGTGTTTTTTCTTGAATCAAATCGGCCAATTGCACGACCGCCTCTTCTTGAATTTGAGGCCGACTCATAATCCAGTCAGCTAACCGTGCGTACTTTGATAGCCCGATCACATTCGTATGTTCGTTGGGCATCACACCAATCCAAACCTTTCCCATCACCGGACAAAAATGATGGCTGCAGGCGCTGCGCACAGTAATCGGCCCGACAATCATGAGTTCGTTCAGGTGTTCGACGTTTGGAAACTCTGTGATCTTGGGTTGCACGGCGTAGCGCCCACCGAACACCTCGTGCAAATACATTTTGGCGACGCGACGAGCAGTGTCGTTGGTGTTGTGATCGGCCTCGGTATCAATCACCAGGCTCTCAAGCACGCCTTTCATTTTGGCTTCGACTTCATCAAGCAACAAACCAAGCTCACCCGGCTCAATAAAGTCAGAGATATTGTCGTTTGCGTGAAAGCGCTTGCGAGACTCTTTCAGGCGATTGCGAATCACGACTGATACCGGTGTGCCTTTGTCTTGTTCTGGAGTGCTCATGCTCTTTAACTCTTAGTCTCAAGATTGAGGAAGTATGTTAACCCGTTGCTATCGGTCATATTGCAATAACCGTAAAGCAGTCTACTTTACTCTGGGCCAAAGTGGCTTAAAAAAAGCCGCTTTTGGGTATGATGGCAATATGATTCTCAGGAGGCTACGTTGACTCAATCTATTTTTGGTATGCGCGGTATCGCCGTCGCTCCTCATTCGCTGGCAGCCGAGTCGGCTGTGGCCGTGTTACGAGAAGGCGGCAACGCCCTTGAGGGCATGATTGCGGCGGCCGCCACCATTGCGGTGGTCTACCCACACATGAACTCGATCGGCGGCGATGGCTTTTGGGTCATCAATGGGCCAAATAACCGCCCCGGCGGGATTGACGCAAGCGGACGCAGCGCTCAGGCGGCCTCGCGCGACTGGTACGCCAAGCGTGGCATCACCAACAGCATTCCTTTTCGTGGTGGCGTTGCAGCCTTGACGGTCGCGGGCACCATCTCGGGTTGGGGGGCGGCATACCAGCTTTCGAAGCAATGCTTAGGCGGCAAGTTACCCATGTCACGCCTGTTGTCAGATGCCATGTATTTTGCCCATAACGGCATCGCAGTCACACAAAGCCAAGAGGCATGCACCACTTTAAAGCGCAGCGAGCTTGAACCGCATAGCGGCTTTGCCAGTACCTTCTTAGCGAACGGCATGGTTCCAGCCAAGGCCAGTATTTTTAAGCAGCCTAAACTTGCTGACACACTGACACTGATCGCCAAAGAGGGTTGCGACACCTTCTACCGTGGCAAGCTCGCTAAGATGTTGGCGGCCGAACTTGCTGAAGTGGGCAGTCCGCTCACGCTGGCAGACCTGAATGCTCATCAGGCAAAACTGGTCGACCCCTTGCACACCAAAGTCAGACCCGGACAACTCTTCAACATGGTGCCTCCCTCACAAGGGCTGCTTTCTTTATTGATTCTAGGCATCATGGATCGTATCCACGGCTGGGATCAAGATCCTGAGGGGGCAGCCTTTATTCACACGCAAGTTGAGGCGACGAAACTGGCTTTTAGTATTCGAGACCAATACCTCACCGACCCGGCATTCATGTCGATTGCGCCTCAAGACCTCTTATCGAGCGAACGAATCGATGCCTTGGCAGCCAAGCTCGACACGACACGGGCCGCGCCCTGGGGCAAAAAGACCTCACCGGGTGACACGATCTGGATGGGCGTCATTGATCAAGCGGGGATCGCGGTGTCTTTCATTCAAAGCATTTATCACGAGTTTGGCTCTGGCATAGTCTTACCGCACTCGGGTGTGAACTGGCAAAATCGTGGATGCAGTTTTTCACTCAATCCGGCCCACATCAATACCCTTGAACCGGGCAAAAAGCCTTTTCATACCTTGAACCCCGCGATGGCTCAACGGGCCGATGGCGGCACGATGGTGTACGGCGCCATGGGCGGCGATGGGCAGCCGCAAACTCAAGCGACGATTTTCAACCGAGTGACGCGCTTTGGCGATCACCCGCAACTTGCGATCGAGCGTCCACGCTGGCTACTGGGTCGTACTTGGGGTCAATCGAGCGATTCGCTCAAGCTTGAAAGTCGCTTTAGCGCAAACACCATTGATCAACTTCGCTTACTGGGTCACGATGTTGAAACAATTGGCGCTTGGGACGAGGGCGTGGGGCATGCTGGTATGTTGATCCGACATGCGAATGGCGTGCTTGAGGGTGGCTTTGACCCGCGCTCAAACGGGGCCGTGGCGTCTTTTTAAACTCACAGCCATTTTTGCATAAACAGCGCCTGACCCGTTGAGGCGCTGAGCTCGTATTGCTCAAAGCCAAAACGCGCGTACGATTGTTTAGCCACGCTATTGCCGCTTAAAACCTCAAGCGTCAATTTGCAGCACCCTAACTGCCGCGCGTGCTCTTCTAAGGCTTTGAGCAACGCCTGACCGACACCCTTGCCTCGTTGTTCGGGATCGACGGCGATGTCATGCACATTCATGAGTGGACGAGCTTTAAAGGTTGAATAGCCTGGCAGTGCATTGAGCAAACCTATGGGCTGCTGCTCGAACCAGGCCAGCCAGCTGACCGCGCCCGGCACGTGCGCCAAGTCATCGCACAAGCGCGCCTTGACCTCGTCGGCCAAGGGTTCGCCCCCTCCCATCGGATCGCGCGCATACATGTCAAGCACGGCTAGCAGGGCCTGACGATCGGCCAGATCCAGATAATTCACTTTTTTAACCACAATGCTGCGCTGCATGAAAACACCTCGCGCGAAACAACAAGAATAAAGGTCAGCCTCAATGGTATAACAAGCGGCTAAACGTTTTGAATACAAAGGATTGTGATGTCTGCACCCCTACCACTCGAGGGACTTCGCGTCATTGAGTTTACCCATATGGTCATGGGCCCGACCTGTGGCATGATTTTGGGCGACTTGGGGGCCGAAGTCATTAAAGTTGAACCGTTAGCAGGCGACAATACCCGCAAATTGCTTGGCTCTGGGGCGGGTTTTTTTCCGATGTTCAATCGCAATAAAAAAAGCATTGCGATCGACGTAAAAAACCCGCGCGGGCGAGAAATCGTTTTAAAGCTTCTCACTGACGCCGACGTGTTTAGTGAAAACTTTAAAAGTGGCACGATGGATAAGTTGGGTTTTGGCTATGAGGCCTTGAACAAACTGAATCCAAAACTGATTTACGTTTCGCACAAAGGTTTTTTACCCGGCCCCTATGATCATCGCACGGCGCTAGACGAGGTGGTGCAAATGATGGGTGGGCTAGCCTACATGACTGGACCCGAAGGGCAACCGCTTCGCGCAGGTTCAAGTGTCAATGACATCATGGGCGGAATGTTTGGTGCGATTGGGGTACTCGCGTCGTTGCAACAACGCGCGCGCACCGGGCAAGGGCAACAAGTTGCGAGCGCGCTGTTTGAAAACAATGTGTTTTTAGTGGCACAGCATATGTTGCAATACGCCGTCACTGGGAAAGCTGCGAATCCAATGCCAAATCGCATTAGCGCCTGGGGGGTTTATGACGTGTTCACGGTCAAAGACGGTGAGCAAATATTCTTAGCCGCTGTCAGCGACACCCAGTGGGCCATCCTGTGCGAAGAGTTTGGCTTTGATGATTTAAAAAGCGATCCACGCCTGGGCAGCAATAATGATCGCGTACGTGTACGGTCTTGGTTGACAGCAGAATTGCGTAAAAGATTTGCCAACTTCAGTGCCGCTGAATTAAGTCAACGCTTTGAAAAAACGGCCCTGCCCTACGCGCCGATTACCCGTCCGCACGATCTGTTTGACGACCCACATTTGTTAGCCACGGGTGGCCTTGCGCCAATGACCGTCGCGGCCGATAACACTGGCGCAGGTCGCGAGATCGATACCCGAGTTGCCTTGTTGCCAATCGCACTCAAAGGCGAACGTTTACGGGTTCGCAAAGCCTCTCCAAAAATTGGTGCAGATACCATTGAGATCTTGCAATCGGCGGGCTACACGCAACAAGAGATTGAAGATTTGCATCGGGCGGGTGTGATCGGAACGCAGCCTGACGCGGAGTCTGAAGCAAAATAACTGATATCTGTTCTTGGAAGGTTCTCAAAAGCTAGCCGTTTTACCTTCTAAGAACAACGCACTGATCATCGAAGTTCGGTCATTTACTTTTTAATCTTTAGTTTTTACTCGTCACCTTTCATTTTTATTTTTATTTTTAGCGGAGCACGCATGGACTTACACCTCACCAACCAACACGTTTTAATCACGGGCGGCAGCAAAGGTATTGGCCTGGCCTGTGCCAAAGTTTTTTTGGAAGAAGGCGCAAAGGTCAGCCTAGTGTCTCGCGATCAAGCCAACCTTGACACCGCGAAAGCTGCCCTGGTTGCGCAAATGCCCGGTGTTGCTGAACGCATCGCCGTATTTGCAGCCGATTTGAAAAGCGATGCTTCTGCGCTGGCTGCGTTGGATGCCGCTGAAAAAGCCCTCGGCCCTGTCGATGTTCTGGTCAACTCTGCCGGTGCTGCGGCACGCAAGGCCGCACCCGACCTCACGCCTGAAGCCTGGCGTAACGCCATGGATGCCAAATTCTTTACGTACGTCAACATGATGGATCCAGTGATCAAGCGCATGGGTGCACGCCGTAAAGGCGTGATCGTCAATGTGGTGGGTGCGGGTGGCAAAGTGCCTTCAACCGTTCATATCTCGGGCGGTAGCGCCAATGCAGCACTCATGCTGGCTAGCGCAGGCTTAGCCGCCGCCTACGCACCGATGGGGATTCGCGTCAACGCCGTGAACCCTGCTGCCACGCTCACCGAGCGCCTCAAAGAAGGCATCAAAGTCACGGCCAATCACGAAAAAATCAGCGAGGCTGAGGCGCTAAAGCAAGCAACCGCCAAGGTACCGCTCGGCCGTTTAGCGACGCCAGAAGAAGTCGCCGATACTGTCGTGTATCTGGCGTCTGACCGAGCCAGCTATGTGACTGGCACGATCATCACGATGGACGGCTCAGCCAATCCAATCGTGGTGTAACTCGCGTCTGATCGAGCCGGTGCCGTCACGGGCTCGATCATCGCCCTTAAAGGCTTGGTCAATCCAAGCGTGTTTGAACCACATGCGGCATGCTTCCCATTTACGGGTTTTGGTGTCAGCCCTGCTGCATGCGAATGTATTGCTCGATCACAGCCTGATACGACGTATCGGGCTGCAGTCCAAAACGGTGGGTACGCTCGCAATCAAATATTGATGGCCAGCCACACACAATTTTTGCAATCGTCGGATCAGGCTTGACAGTCACTAGGCTGGCAACCTCTTTACCCGCAATCTGTTCAAGCGCCTCAAGCATTTGCCCGACCGTGACAGTAAGGGCCGGTAAGTTCAACGCAGTGCGACCACCAAAGGCCTCGCGCGTCGCTTCAGCGACGGCCAGGATCCCAGCAATTGTCGTCTCGGGAGAAGATAGCGCCACAGCAGTCGATAACTCAACTGGACACACTGAGGCGATACCCGCCAAGGGTTCGCGCACAATGCCAGACAAAAAGCTTGATGCCGCACCATTAGGCTTGCCCGGGCGCACAGACACCGTCATCAAACGCGCCACGCGACCATCTATAAAACCTTTGCGCGTGTAATCGGCAATCAGCTGTTCGCAAATAAATTTGTGAATCCCGTAGCTTGACTGTGGCGTAGGTAAAGTGCCATCGCGTACCACTGCGCCTAGAGGAATGGCGGGATCAGAGCCGAACACGGCAACAGAACTGGCAAAGAAAAATAGCCCCGCACGCCCTGTTCGAGCGTGTTGAGCACGCATGGCATCAAGCATGCGACGTGTGGCGTCAAGATTCGAGCGTAAGCCTAGATCGAAATCCGCCTCGCATTCACCCGACACGGCTGACGAGAGATGAAACACAGCGTCATAGTCTTTTTCAAAGAGGCCGTCGATACGCTTAAGCAAATCACCCGTATCAATCTTGACGAGCGGATGATCGACTATGTCGGCATGGCGCGGCGCTGCAAGATCTGTGATCGTCAACGAGGTCAGTGCACGGTCTTGCAGTGTGCCGCGCTTGAGCAACGCGCGGGTCAACAGCGTACCTAAAAAGCCAGCACCGCCGGTAATGAGGATATTCATCGTTTTCTCCATGTTTGTGCGCCATATCAAGGTGCCTTGAACGTTTCGCACAAGGCCTGAATCTTACCAAGACGCTTTGAACGTTTCGCGTAGGGCTTGAATAGCGGTCTCGCCCAAGGGCTGCGCAGCGCACTGTCCGCGCAACCAAAGCTTAGCGGTTTCTTCGAGTTCTTCGAGCGTGGCCATTGCCGCAGCAGGCGTTGCCCCCCATACCTGAGGCCCCAGGCGATCGCACATCACCGCGCGCAGCGTCAAGCCTCGCGCTTGAAATTGCTCGACGCGTTGCGCGAGATGATCAGCGACTTGCGGATCACCGGGCAAAAAATAAGGGATCAGCGGTACGTGCCCAACCTTCATCACGTAATACGGTGTCAAAGGAGGCACGATGTCATCCGTGTGCCACACCCCACGCAACGTCAGATCAACCAAGTAAGAAGAGTGCGTGTGCACCACACACCCCGCACTGGGTACGCAGGCATAGATGCGGCGGTGCAAGGTCAAGGTCTTGCTTGCGCGGTCACCCGAAATTTGCTGCCCCTGCTCGTCGACCCAGGCAAGCGCGTCGGGCGCAAGAAAGCCAAGACACGCATCTGTAGGAGTAATTAAAAAGCCACCCCCTTGC
The DNA here is from genome assembly GCA_937952975.1 of uncultured Alcaligenaceae bacterium. GTDB lineage: Bacteria > Pseudomonadota > Gammaproteobacteria > Burkholderiales > Burkholderiaceae_B > Zwartia. The sequence goes on along the minus strand of CALFXX010000113.1, from coordinate 36,538 downwards.
TCTGTCGGCACGCGCACACTGATATTACCCGTCGAGCCATGCACATAGCCACGCTCAAAGAGGCTTTTACCGATACGACAAACTTCATTGCGTAAAAATTGGTTTGAGGCGTAGGTGGGCTCGATCATGATTAAACGATCTGCTGAAAAGCTTTGGTAAAGAAATCAGAGGTACCAAAGTTGCCTGATTTCAACGTGATGTGCAAGGTTGTGCCAGTCACTGCCGTCTGTCCAGCGCACCAAGGCACTCCAGGGTCGATCTGCGCGCCAATTTGTAATTGAGTCATCCCCAACGCCTGAACGACGGCACCAGAGGTTTCGCCCCCAGCGACAATCAGCTGACCGACGCCCTGTTGAACCAAACCAACGGCGATACGTGCGAGCGTTTGTTCAACGATTTGCCCGGCAGCCTGAACGCCAAGTTGCTCTTGAATACCTTTAAGCACATCAGGTTCTGCAGTTGAATACACCAGCACAGGCCCCTTGGCCAGGTGCGTTTGGCAAAAAGCGAGTGCTTCATTCACCAACTGTTGTGCTGCCTCAGCGCCTTGTTGCAAACGCAAGGGGTCTATTGCAAGGGCGGGCAGGCCCGCCGCACGAAAGGCAGCAACTTGCGTGTTTGTCGCGCGCGAGCAACTACCAGACACAATCGCTTGCAAGCCGCCAGCAGGGGGCAAACAAGACGCTTGCTCGTTGGGGGAGATACCGAAATTACTAGGCAAACCAATCGCCACACCCGAGCCAGCGGTCACCAGCGGCATGTCCGCAAGCGCAGCACCCAGGCGATGCAGATCAGCGTTGCTCACTGCATCAACGACCGCGATCGAAACTCCTTCGGCGCGTAGGTCTGCGATACGGGCACGAATCGCAGCTTCGCCTTGAGCAACCACGGCATAATCAATCAAGCCTACTTGATGACGTGTTTGAGGTGCCAGCACGCGCACCAAATTTGGGTCAGTCATTGGGGTAAGTGGATGATCTTGCATACCGCTCTCGTGGAGCAACACTGAGCCTACGAACAGGTAGCCTTTGAAAACCGTACGACCGGCATCAGGAAACGCCGGCGTTGCAATTGTAAAGTTGGTTTGCAGCGCGGCCATCAAGGCGTCAGTGACCGGACCGATATTGCCTTGTGCCGTCGAATCAAACGTCGAGCAGTATTTGAAATAAATTTGCTGAGCGCCCTGAGCCTGCAACCAGCGCAGCGCGGCCACCGACTGTGCGCAAGCCTGCTCGGGTTCTATAGTGCGCGACTTCAGCGACACCACAACGGCGTCAACCTCGGCTTGCAGCGGCTGCGTAGGCACCCCAATCGTTTGCACCACGCGCATTCCAGCGCGTACCAGATTGTTGGCCAGATCGGTCGCACCCGTGAAGTCATCGGCGATACAGCCTAGTAAGATTTTTTGCATGAATGATGCTGCCAACGTTATGTAGGGCGAATGTACAAAGTATAGCCTTGGCGCAAAGCCCTCTTTGGCAGAGGTATTGCTGGCGGAAAACTGAGCGCATTTTATTAACCTGACTCGGGTATTCCCCCTTCAGAACTGTCAGAAATATTGCCAAAATTGGCTAAACTAAACTGAACCAATAAAAAACTCGCTTCGGTTGCTGCATTGCAGAACAATCAAACGCACGGAGACAAAACGCTATGACGGCTCTCACCTTTGCCCCACGTATTCTGTATCTCAGCCAAAGTCTGGAAGCCGTTCGGGTCCAACTTGCCGGCGTTCGTCTGACGCGGGCCGCCGCAAGCCCGTTACGCGATGACATCTCGACTGACGAAATATCGCCGCTTCCGATTATGGTGCACTTCGATGAAGCCCTCGGACGTTATCCCTATACGGGCTACACAATCGGAGGCCAGCAACCCATTGGGGTTGGGGCTATTCAACAAGCACAAATTGAGGTGGTAGTGGGTGGCAAACGCTATGGCAAGGGAAGCTCGCGTGAGCACAGTCCGGTCGCCGAGCAAGCGGCTGGGGTGCGCTTAATCATCGCCGAAAGTTTTGAACGTATCTATCGACAGAACGCCGATAACCTTGGCTTGTTTACTTCAACTAATTTTGGCTTACTTGATCGGATTACACGCGGTGAAGCCATCGATATTGCGGAGCTTGTTGAAGGACGCGATGCCGTTGCCGCAGCGATTTTGCGTGCGGGTGGCTTGCTGAAATATGGGCAGGCGCATTTAAAAGAAGTTCAACAAAAGCCGTTGACCCTGAAGCAGTCGCTCACTCTCTTTGAAAAAATCATTGCGCGGCATTTGCTGTCAACCGAGGACGCCCCCGCTTGGTTGTTACCCGGCGAAGGTGGCTTTGTTCGAGCTGATTTACGTTTCATTCACGAGTACTACACGGGCATGTGCGCCCACGCATTGAACAAGCACTTTGGCCAGCAATTAACACTACACGACTCAGCAAGCATTGTATGTTTCGAGGATCATCTCTCATACGTACATCGCAGTCCGGCGCATCTTAAACAGGGCTTGGTACCGGCGGTTAATCAGTTATCCAAAGCGCACCGCGCGTTTGTTGAGCGCCATCATTTAAAAGATCACGGCTATCTTCAAAGGCTTGAGGCTGGCGATATCAACAACACGGGATCGGAAGGGATTTCTCATGCCTTAATGGCCGAGAACTACGCCTTACCGGGGCAATTGATCGCGGGCACCGACTCGCACACTCCACACAGCGGTGCGCTAGGGTGCGTCGCGTTTGGGGTCGGCACGACCGATATGGCCAATGCCTTTGTCACAGGCGCCGTGCGCTTCACGATGCCCGAGAGCTTGCGCATCAATGTGTCAGGCCCCTTGCCTGCAGGCGTATCGGCCAAAGACGTCGTCTTGCATTTGCTGGCTGAGCCCAGCATTCGGACCGGAGGTGGTGTAGGCAAAGTCTTTGAGTTTGGGGGCGAAGCCGTCAAAGCCATGTCAATTGACGAGCGGGCGACGCTGACAAATATGACGGCAGAACTCGGTGGTTTTACCGGAATCGTCGAGCCCGATGAACAAACTGTGCGCTTTATTAAAGAGCGTCGAGGCATTGCGTTTGACCTAGAACCTTGGATGAAAAGCGATCCGGGGGCAGCCTACGCCCGCACCATCCATATTGATGGCACTCGCCTTTCACCTATGGTGGCTCGCCCTGGCGACCCGGGCAACGGAATCGCGCTTAACGCACTCGCTGAACGCCCAACAATCGACATCGCCTACGGCGGGTCATGCACTGCGGGCAAGCGAGAAGACTTCGACCAATACCACGCAGTCTTAGCCTGGGCGGCTAGCAAAGGGCTCAAAGCAGCCCCAGGCGTGAAGTTATTTTTACAAGCGGGCACACAAGGCGTGCGAGACTATTGCTCAACACAGGGCTACCTCACCACCTTCGAAGCGGTCGGTGCCGAGTTTTTGCAGCCTGCCTGCGGGGCCTGTGCCAATTGCGGCCCAGGTTCATCCTCTGAGTCCGAGCAAGTGACAGTCAGCGCCATTAATCGTAATTTTCCAGGGCGCTCAGGTCCTGGGCAGGTGTGGTTAGCCAGCCCCGCAACGGTCGTAGCGAGCGCAATCGCCGGCAAGCTCATCTCTTTTGCAGAACTCCAAGCGAGCCACCCCACTTGAATCAAGCGCCGTCTGCAGGCGCGCTCAATTTCGTTGAGCTGCTGCGTGAATAGTGCAAATGCTAGACTGGAATGCTGACAAACTTGCGAGTACGCGCGCGCCCCGTTAGCATTGGGGTTATCTATTATTTACAGGATCACACCGCATGAGCCAGCTTTTCACTCCCATTCAACTTGGCCCACTCAAACTAGCTAACCGCATCGTTATTGCCCCAATGTGCCAATACATGGCCGATGACGGACTCGTGACTGACTGGCACACCATTCATCTCGGCCAAATGGCCTTATCAGGCGCTGGTCTGTTAATTATCGAAGCCACTGCCGTCGAAGCGGTTGGTCGTATTACACACGGCTGTGTCGGCCTGTATTCAGATGCGCACGAAGCCGCTTTGAAAAAAGTGATCGATTCTGTGCGCAAGTACTCAACGATGCCCATCATGATTCAGCTTGGCCACGCAGGCCGGAAAGCGTCAAGTCATCGTCCCTGGGAAGGCGGTCAACTGCAATCGCCAGCAGACGGCGGCTGGGAAGTAGGTGGCCCCTCTGCGATCTCACATTTGCCAAACGAGGCTGCGCCTAAGGCCTATGAACTCGCAGATCTGAAGCGCATTCGCGAGGCGTTTGTCGACGCCGCGAAACGTTCAGTGCGAATCGGCTTTGATGGCATTGAGTTGCATAGCGCTCACGGCTATTTGTTGCACCAGTTCTTGTCACCAATTGCCAACCAACGTACCGATCAATACGGCGGATCGCTTGAAAACCGTATGCGGTTTCCTCTTGAAATCTTCAAAGCTGTTCGTGAGGTCACACCAGCCAATGTTTGCTTAGGCCTGCGTATCTCAGGCACAGACTGGGTCGAAGGCGGCTGGACCGCTGAAGACAGCATCGTCTTTGGTCGTGCAATCAAAGCACTTGGCTGCGACTTTATCGATGTCTCAAGCGGCGGTGTGTCACCCAAGCAGCAAATTACCCTCGGACCAAAATATCAGGTACCACTGGCTACGCAGATTAAAAATGGCTCGGGCTTACCGACGATGGCCGTGGGCTTAATCACTGAGCCAGAAGAAGCTGAGGGCATTATTGCGAATGGCGAAGCTGATATGGTGGCGCTTGCACGCGGCATGCTGTTTGATCCACGTTGGCCCTGGCACGCTGCGGCAAAACTTGGCGCGCAAGTACAAGTTGCCAAACCTTATTGGCGCTCGCAGCCACGTGGGTTAAGCACCTTGTTTGGCGACATCACGACCGGTGGCCGCTAGACATCTGCCGAACGATTACTTTTGCTACTGCTACGGCTCCTAAAAGATCGTTCGCTGCGCTTACCGTACGAACGATCACTCAAGATAGCCCCCTCGTCGTTCAACATCGTTCGTGGCGAAGACCGCACGAACGAATGCTCATCGCCCGTTCGCTAATCTCTAAAATTATTAAACTGCAACGGCAACTCGACGTCTGCTTTTTTTAGCAAGGCGATGGCGTCTTGCAAGTCGTCGCGCTTTTTACCGGTGACGCGCAATTTTTCACCTGTAATCTGGGTTTCGACTTTAAGTTTCGCTTCTTTAATCGAGGCAATCAATTTTTTAGAAATTGGTTGCTCGATGCCTTGCTTAATCGTCACCTTCTGACGCGCACCGCCCAAGTTTTCGAGCGGGTCAGCCACATCTAAACAGCGCGTATCGATCCCTCGCGCGCTTAACCGCGCACGCAAGATATCAAGCATTTGCTTGAGCTGAAACGCACTGCCTGCCATTTGGGTGACAACAAATCCTTCAAGCTCAAACTTAGCATCGGTGCCTTTAAAGTCAAAGCGTGTACTCAGTTCACGATTTGCCTGATCTACCGCGTTAGTCAGCTCGTGTTTATCGACTTCAGAAACAACATCAAAAGAAGGCATGGTCGCATTCCCAGCAAAAGAGTTAAGACATATTTTAGGACACTATTGGCATTAGAATGTCGTGAAGCTTACCTCACCCACGAGATCCCTATGGCCGACTGCACCGGCGTCATTCGCCAACTTTTCATCTATCCAATCAAATCGTGCGCGGGCATCGAGGTGACGCGTGCGCAGCTCACGGCAACAGGCTTGAGTATGGATCGCGAGTGGATGATTGTCGATCAGGACGGCTTGTTTTTAACGCAGCGCCAAAGCCCGCACATGGTATGGATTACGCCCTCACTCACTGACAGCGCCTTGACGCTCTCGGCACCTGGGATGCCCCCAATCAGCATCGCTCTAGAGCTGCTCTCCACCCCAAAAACAGTGACTGTCTGGCGCGACACACTCATCGGTGACGACCAGGGCGATGCCGTAGCCCAATGGCTCGATACCTATCTCGCGGTCCCCGGCAAACAGTACCGTTTGGTGCGCTTTTCAAAAGCTGCGCGTCGACTCTCGGCTCTTGACTGGACCAAAGGCGTTGAAGCCGTCAACAAATTTAGTGACGGCTTCGCCGTCTTGGTCGTCACTCAAAGCGCCTTGGATGAACTCAATGCCCGTCTGCTTGCTCAGGGCCACGAGGCGGTATCGATGTTGCGCTTCAGGCCCAATATCGTACTGGATCACCTCGAGGCGCATACTGAGGATCATCTTGATGCTCTGAGTATCGAAACCAGCCAAGGAACTGCAGAACTACATTTAGTCAAACCCTGCCCACGCTGCGCGATTCCGGATATCAACCCACATACGGCCATCTCATCACCCGAGGTGAACGATACCCTTCGGGCCTACCGCACACTCGCACGCGTCGATGGTGCAATCTGTTTTGGCATGAATGGAATTGTTCACGCGGGCGCGGGTCAAACTTTAGCCGTTGGTCAACAGGCTGAAGGTGACTATTCTTTTGATTAGTTGCGCCCTTTGGCCTGACGCGAATCTTTTACCGCGCTCTAAGATCGAGCAACAGAGAGTGTGTGCTACAGTCGATCAAGTCAAATTCCTTCACCCTCCGCCAAGCTTCTTAAAAGGATCAAAGTCATGATCATGATGCTGCCCTTTTTAACAACGCTTGTTGCGATTGTGCTCAGCATGCGAGGGTTACGCCAACAGGCCATCGGCGCTTGGGTAGTTTCGTTCATTATTTTTTTGGTCTGGATGAAATATCACATGACCGACACACTTAATATTTCGCTTTAGGGTTTGCCATGATCAGTCTGACGAGCTCGCAAAGCAAATTCACTGCCACGTTGTCGACGTGGTTTAACTTGTTAGCCTTACTTGCAATTTGCGGCTCGCTACTCGCCGCGTTTTATTATCAAATTGTATTGAACGAGCTTCCCTGCCCTCTGTGCCAGTTGCAGCGAGTCGCACTCACGCTAGCCGGCATCGGCATGCTACTGAACATTCGTTTTGGCGCCTCAAATATCCACTACGCAATGATTCTGGCCTCGGCCTTGGTTGGGGCTGCGACCTCGATGCGACAAGTGCTGTTGCATATTGCACCCGGAGACCCAGGGTATGGTTCTGCCTTGTTTGGTTTGCATTTTTATACTTGGGGCTTTATCTCTTTCGTCGTCATGATGGTGTTTTGCGCCTTCATGCTTTGCGTCGATCGCAATGCCGAAAAACCATCTAAGCGCATCGCCTTGAACATTGTCGCAATGAGTATTGTCACTTTGTTTTTGGTCTTGGCTGTGGCAAACACGGTGAGCTCGGTCATGGTTTGCCAGTTTGGTGCCTGTCCTGATAACCCTACGCAATACCTCTGGAAATTCTAATTCGTCGATTGACCGCTATGCGCAAGATTGCAACGACACTCACACAACGTTGCCTCGTTGTTTTTTACCTCGTTGGTTTTTTAATGAGCCTGCTGCCTAACGCTCAAGCAGCACCACCAACCCTCCAAAGCCTGCATCACCCCGTCCCTGGGGGGATTGCGATCGTTGCCCTGCCCAGCACAAGTCGAACCGCGCCAACGGTCACGTTTAATCGCAAACCCGTTTTAGTCGTAGCCGGCGAGCGCCAAGCGTGGGTCGCAGTCGTAGGCCTGCCTCTTGACACAACCATTCAGACGCAAGTACTAAGCGTCACCGAGCCGCATGCAAGCAGTGAGGTCAAGTTTGAAATAAAAGACAAGAAATATCGCGAACAACGGATCACCGTCAGCAACAGCCGTCATGTCAACCCGCTGGCCGACGACATGACTCGCATTACACGCGAGCTTGAACTGCAAAATGCTGCATATCGGCAGTTCAGCCCCAATATGCCTAGCAATATTTTGCTGGATCCGCCCGTCAAGGGACCGCTCTCTAGCCCCTTTGGTCTGAAACGTTTTTTTAACGGCGAGCCAAGAGCACCTCACTCAGGACTAGACTTTGCCGTGCCAACTGGCACACCCGTTGCCGCTCCAGCTGCCGGTAAAGTCATCTTAACGGGTGATTATTTTTTTAATGGCTTGACGGTATTTTTAGATCACGGCCAAGGCCTGATCAGTATGTACTGCCATCTGTCAGTGATTGACGTAAAAGTTGGTGACACCCTGCCACGTGGACAAGTGCTCGGCAAGGTGGGTGCCACCGGTCGTGTGACCGGGGCACACCTGCACTGGAATGTCAGCTTAAACGACGCTCGCGTTGATCCAGCGATCTTTATCGGGCAATTTAAACCTTGACAGGTCAAGGTTTAAACGCCAATCCACGCTCTAACGTTGCATTCAGAACAGCGCAGTACTGCTTAGAAAGACGCCTTTTGAAAGATGCGCCTTTGGATTTAGGCTGTGGGTGCGACGTATTCACCATATTGATTGGCAGCCTTTTCAGAGTCTGTCGAATACCACACGATCAACACAATAATCCCAATCACTGTAAAAGCAATCAACTGCCACCAACCGGTGCGACCGATATCGTGTAAACGCCTCGCACCTGCGGCCCATAGTGGCAAAATAAATACCAAACTGACGACGCCAGCAACACTCGCCCCCACCGCCATCTGGGCAAACCAACTTAGCAAAAGGGTAAACAAATAAAACCACCAAAACTCACTACGTGTGGCACGACCGCTAAAGGTGGCAAACTTTGAAAAACACGTGGTAATTGCTGTTGGAAAATTCACGTTGACCTCGGCGTTAAAGTTGGTAATAACTACAAAATTACTATATTACGTTTTCTCTATCCCGAGCTAAATATTGGGTTCGCAGACCGAATTTCTTGTATATTTAGCAACACTCGTCAGCAAAGTAGCTTGCGATAACAGTAGCCAGTTTCCCTTTGGGCGTACCATGCTTTGCCCTGTGCACTGACGCGCGACACCTGAACTCACGCTGTTAAAGAGCCTTCCCGTGTCGGTCACAGGAATTAAAACAATATGCGCCTGAGATCAGGCGCCGGAGATCACATGAAAACACGCATTCTTGCCGGCCTAGCCGCCCTGCTGCTTAGTGCAAACTGCTTGGCTGCTTTTCCTGAACGTGCGGTCACACTGATTGCGCCCTTCCCGGCTGGTGGCGCTGCGGACGTCATTGCTCGACTGCTTGCCAGACAACTTGAACTGCAACTCGGTAAGTCGGTGATCGTTGAAAACAAATCGGGTGCGGGCAGCGTGATTGGTGCATCGTATGTCGCCAATGCAAAACCCGATGGGTACACCATCTTGCTCGGTTCAAACTCAACCTTTGTGTTGAATCCAGCTTTGATGGCCAAGATGCCCTACGACGCCTCAGTTGATTTTGATGCCATCGGAAAAATCGGCACACTAGGTTTAGCCTTGCTGGTCAACCCCCAAGTGCCCGCAAAAAATGTTGCAGAGCTTATTGCACTGATTCGGGCAAATCCCGATAAATACTCTTATGCAAGCTATGGCAACGGCACGACTTCAAATTTTGCTGGTGCAATGTTCAACTCAGTCACCGGTCTGAACGTGATGCACATCCCATACAAGGGCAGCACACCAGCTATGAATGATACGATCGGTGGACAAGTGCCAATCGCCTATGACACGATTTTGGCGACAACACCTCAAGACAAGGCTGGTCGTGTTCGCGCTCTGGCTGTTACCAGTCTGAAGCGCTCAGCCTTGATGCCCAATGTACCGACGTTGGCAGAGTCTGGCCTAAAAGACTTCAATGTTGTGGCTTGGCAGGCCATCGCAGCCCCAAAAGGCTTGCCTGCTGACGTCAAGGCCGCTTTACAAAAAGCCTTGAAAGCAGTGATTGATGATCCTGCCGTCGTTGAAAAAATGGCCGCAACAGGCTTTGACGTTAGCTGGAATCCAGCCGACGACTGGGCGCAAATGATTCGGGCTGAAATTGCTGAAGCCAAAGCGATCGCAGAAAAAGCAAAAATCACGATCGAATAATTATTTTTCTTTGGATGACACATGTCACTTTTTTTGATTCGCCACGGCGAAACGCTGTTAAATGCTGCGCGGACTGTGCAACCCGCGGCAACACCTCTGGCTCCGCGTGGGCTTGCGCAGGCCGAACTCGTCGCACAGCGCGTAGTCGGGCTTAAACCTGCAGCGATCTTATCAAGTGATATGCCACGCGCCTGGCAAACTGCCGAAGCCATCGCACGCCATACGGGGCTCGAACCCCTCAGCACCGAACTCCTGCGCGAACGTAACTTCGGCGACTTGCGCGGACGGCCCTACGACTCGTTAAGCTTTAACCCGCTCGAGATGATTGAGGCGCCCGCAAACGGCGAATCGCTCGCTGAGTTTCACGACCGCGTATCCGAGGCGTTTGAGTATGCGGCGCGCATGCGCGTATCGCTTGATGGGCCTTTGATTGTTGTGTGTCATGGCTTAGTCATTCATGCCATGCTCGCCAACTGTATTGCTATGGGCCAACATGCCATACCGGCTCGTATTGGCAACACCTCTATTACCCAGGTGATCGCACAACATCCGTTCGCTGCTGAGCTGGTGAACTGTACGGCGCACTTAGACGGCACCGACCTCGCTGAAGACACTAAAAGCTTATCGGGCGGCTAGCCATCGACGGCACACACTGCCGAGTTAAAGAGCGTGCTACGTAAGGGCAGCACGCTTTGCTACTGTTGACGCGCTCCGAATAAATTTTTAATTTTTTGCCACACAATACTGAACAGTAAGGCAACGGGATTGATTGCTGCTGCCTGAGGCGGCGCTACGTTTTCAGGACTCGCCAAGCGCTGCGCCACGTTCTTACCAAAATCCGCGACCATCCGTTTGACGAACTCTTGCACTAAGCCAGAGCGAGAAAACTGTGCCAGAGGTCCTTGCAAGGTATAGATTAAATCCACAGCGACACGCGTACTCGAAGCACCGAGCGCTTCGAGTTGATAGCGTACATCGCCGGTTGCACGCGACTGACTCACCGAATCCTGGCCAGCCCCTTTTAAGACTGCACTGCGTTGCGTTGGATCACGCTCAATAGTTGCGTTGCCCTTAAAGGTTGCAGCCATCGGGCCAAACTTGACCGAGATCTTACCGGCGACCTGCTCGGGCGTTTCACTCTCAATCTGTGCGCCGGGCAAGCAACTCGCAACAGCGTTTAAGTCAGACATAAAAGACCAAACATCTTCAACACTGAACGGAACCTCAAACGCAGCGTGAACCTTCGTGCCTTTTTGCTGCGCCTGTTGCTGCACCGATTGCTGCGTTGTTTGCTGCGTCGCTTGACGATCTTGAAATTGAGCGGCGTCACGTGTCAAGGTACTTGACTCAGGGTTTTGTTCAACACGACGCTTGGCCTCGAAGCTCGTGAAACTTTGTAAAGTTTCAGAGGCACCAACTGACTGTGCGCCCCCCTTTACCATCGCCATACGCAATGCTTGCACCTGAGCATCAGGCTGCTCGCGCAGATCTTGCAACACGGCCAAAATTGCCGACACAATTCCCATATAACCAGTACAGCGGCACAAATTGCCTGCAAGCTCAATACGAACGCGCTGCTCGTCGGCGTTTGGCAGCCGCAAAATAATATCGCGAGCCGTCGCGAGCATGCCAGGCGTGCAGTAGCCGCACTGCAGAGCGTGATGCACATTGAAAGCAGCACGCAAGCGCGCCATCACTGGATCATGCTCATATCCCTCTATCGTTGTGATGGTTCGACCTTCACACGCAACGGCGTAGGTAATACAAGCTCTGACGGGCTCGCCATCGAGCAGCACGGTACAAGCGCCACAAACGCCGTGCTCGCAGCCAAGATGTGTACCCGTGAGTTGAACGACGTCGCGTAGGAAGTCACCCAAATGGGTTCGGTCAGAGACAGTCTTTTGAACAGAGTTTCCGTTGACGGTTAAGGTCAGGGCCTTCATGTGCGTGTTCTCGCTTCAAATATCTGCGCAAGACAGCGCGTCACGGCGGCGGCAGCCATGCGACGCCCAAGTACATCAAGTTGATCGATCGCCTCTTTGAGGGCAGCCTCAATCGCAGCGTCAGAGGCAGCCGACGCGCCACCTCGTGCAACCTCGCGAGCAAGCCCCTCAAGTGCGACGGGTGCACCATCTAAGGCCCCCACAATAATTTGAGCCGTCTGCGTCGCCGGCTCAAAGTAGGCGGCACAACTGGCCTCGGCAAACTCGCCCGTTTTACGACAAAACTTGTAATAACCCCAGCGGGCTTGCGCGCTGAACAATGGCACGTGCAGGGCGGTGATCACCTCACCTTCGCCTAACACTGTGGTGTAAGCCGCCAACATGAAATCTTGCATCGCGATTAAACGCGGTGCTTGTTCAAAGGCACACACTTCAACCTGCGCATTGAGCGCACGCGCAGCAAGGATCCAATCAGCCGCGGGATCCGCATGGGCAAGGCTTCCACCCACCGTACCTCGATTGCGCACTGACCGATAGGCGATACGCGCCGCAACTTCTTGCACCGGATGCCCACGCAACAGTTCAAAATCGCCATCTTCAATCTCGGCGTGTGTCACTGACGCCCCGATACGCACGCACCCCTCACTCAATTCAACCTGGCGCAGTTCATGTAAACGCGATACGTCAAGCACCTGCGCAGGCCGCGCCAGTCGTAAATTCAGCATCGGGCCCAGCGATTGGCTACCAGCCATTAACTTCGCCTGATCGCCAGCCTGAGTCAACTTTTGCATAGCATCGGCAAGTGTTGCCGGTTTGACATAGTCGAACTGTGCCGCCTTCATTGCACAACACCTGTTTTTTGCTCAAGGGCCTCGAGCACGCGTCGCGGTGTCAATGGTGTACGCGCCAACTCAGCGGCACCGACTCTGCGTAAGGCATCATTGACCGCACCAAAAATTGCAGCGGGTGGTGCAATCGCCCCCCCCTCGCCCATACCTTTGGCACCAAACTCTGTGTGAGGCGAAGGCGTTTCAAAATGATCCATCCGAATATTCGGGACTTCAGTGGCACCGGGCATCACATAGTCTGCAAGGGTTGAAGCTAATGGTTGCGCAAACTGGTCGTAGCGCATTTCTTCATAGAGCGCCGTGCCAATGCCTTGTGCGACCCCACCGATGGTTTGCCCTTCAACCACCATGGGGTTGACGAGTACGCCGCAGTCTTCAACCACCACATAATCTAAAATTTCAACACCGCCCATTTTTGGATCGACCGCGACCAACGCTGCGTGGGTGGCATAACTAAACGCACCAGTATCGACACGAGGCTTATAACCTACGGTGGCCTCGAGGCCTACCGGATCGACATCAGGTGGCAAAAGCTGCGGGCTGAGATACCAGGCATTTGCTATTTCGCTTAAGGAAACTCGGCGTCCGTTGCAACAAACTGAATCGCCCTCAAGCGTGACCTCGGTCACCGCGGCACCCAACAGATGCGCTCCAATTTTTAACAATTGCGGCAAGAGTTTTTGACAGGCCTGCGAGACGGCCCCACCAGACATCACCAGAGAGCGTGATGCGTAGGTACCACTTGAATAAGGCGTTTGTCCCGTATCGCCATGCATGACGCGCATTTTAGACAGTTCGATGCCTAAGACCTCGTGAGCAATCTGTGCAAAGGTAGTTTCCATCCCTTGTCCGTGCGAATGCACCCCCACTCTGATTTCAAGACCACCATCAGGTGTCATGCGCACCATCGCCTGATCAAAGCCGGGCACAATGGGCATTCCCCAGGCTGCAAACACCGAGGTACCATGCGCAGACTGTTCGGTGTATGTTGCCAGACCGACGCCGATTAAGCGCCCATCAGCCTCGCCTTGCTGTTGGCGCGCACGCACTGCTTTGACATTGATCATTTCAAGCGCACGTCGAACACTCGCCGGATAATCACCGCTATCAAAGTGTTTATTGGCCACGTTCACATAAGGCATTTGCTCGGGCTGAACAAGATTCTCAAGGCGAATCTCCCAAGGCTCGCGACCCACCTCAAGCGCAAGCGCATTGAGCGTTAACTCCATCGCAAAACACACCCCCGTGCGAGCAACGCCCCGGTAGGGCACGAAGCCTGGCTTGTTTGTGGCAACGCATTGCGTGACGCAACGATAACCGTCAAAGGCATAAGGGCCGGGCAAATTACCGATCGCCTGACCCGGCTCAATTCCAATGGTAAAAGGCCAAACAGAATAAGCACCGCCATCAATCGTAATCTTCGCGTCCAACGCCAATAAGCGCCCACGACGATCGGCGTAAGCGGTCATCTCGTAATGATGTTCGCGCGTATTCGCACCAGCGATCAGATGCTCTCGGCGATCTTCAAGATAGCGAAACGGTTTTCGATAGGTCTTGGCGAGCCAGGCCACGCACAACTCTTCTTGTTGCAGCACGCACTTGTAGCCAAAGGCTCCACCCACATCCGGCGAAATCACGCGTACCTGACCCTGGTCCATCTGCAAATACTGAGCCAGTGCCGTCCGGATGAGATGAGGCACTTGGGTCGCACTGATCACCACCAGCTGATTTGCCTGATGATCCCAATAGGCAAGTACGGCTTTTCCTTCAAGCGGCACCATGCACTGGCGCGAGAGACTCATCTTTCGGTGAACAACAACCTCGGCCTTTGCAGCTAAGGCGTCAAAGTTTTTATCAATCGACAAGGTCACGAAGGCATTGTCTTTCCAGTGCTCATGCACCAGATTTTCAGAGGCTTGCATGGCGCTTGACACGTCAGCGTAGGCAGGCAACTCTTGGTACTGCACCTGCACGGTTTCAAGCAGATCTTCAGCCTCGGCCCGCGTGGGCGCAACACCCATGACAATCGGCTCACCGACAAACCGTACTTTGTCTCGCGCCAAAGGAGGATGCGCCGACAACTGATAGGTTGGCAACGACGAATCAGCCGCAATATCGAGCACGTCAGTTAAGTGTGCTCGAGTAAACACCGCGTCTTGGCTTGCCGCAGCAATCTCAATAGCAGTCAGTCGTGCGTGAGCCAACGGACTACGCATAAAAGCGACTTCAGATAATCCAGGCATCACCATATCTGCAACAAAATTGGCTTTACCATGCAGATGACGATCATCTTCTTTACGCAAGACCCTTGCCCCAATCCCCTGAGGCTTCATGCTCGCGGTGTTACCTGGATGTCCCATGCTTCACGCTCTATTCAAACAAGGTTTCACACACAATCAACGACGGTTGACGGCTGCGTAGGTGTAATTATCAAGCGTCGCTTCAGACAGGCGGAACCAGCTGGCTTCGCTTTGCTGAAATTTCTGCCACTCAGGGAAGATGGTTGCGAAATCTGGATTTTTAGCGGAAAGCTCTTTCCAGAGCTCTTGCGAAGCTTGGTAAGTCGCGTCCATCACATCTTTAGAGAACAAGTTCACTTTGGCGCCGCCACCAATCAGCTTACGCAACGCCTCTGGATTTTTAGCATCATAATTTGCAAGCATCTTGAGTGTTTGCTCATTACAGGCGACTTCGAAGGCAGCTTGATACGCAGGTGGCAGTGCTGCAAATGCCTTGTCATTGACCATCGTTGTAATCGACGCGCTCCCCTCAAACCAACCGGGTGCATAGTAGTAAGGCGCGACTTTATTCAAGCCAAGCTTTTCATCGTCATAGGGGCCAATCCACTCAGCGGCGTCAATCGTTCCTTTCTCAAGAGATGAATAAATATCGGCGGGTGGAATTTGCTGCGGCACTGCTCCAAGCTTTGAAAGCACCATGCCACCGATCCCGCCGATACGAATCTTTAAGCCCTGAAGATCGGCCAACGACTTAATCTCTTTGCGATACCAACCGCCCATTTGTACACCCACGTTGCCGCAGGTGAAATTAATAATGTTGTACTTTTTGTAGACTTCGCGCACGAGTGCCAAACCACCGCCATACATCAGCCAGGCATTGTGCTGGCGCGCATTCAAGCCATAACTCAAACCAGTATCAAAAGTCAGGGCGGTATTTTTGCCGATAAAGTATGTGCTCAACGTGTGATTGCACTCGACTGTACCGTTACTCACGCCATCCATGCTCTGTGGTGCCGGCATGATTTCACCGCCTGCAAAGACGCGAATCTCAAACTTGCCATCAGTCAATTGGGCAACACGTTTGCCAAGCTCTTCAGCTGAGCCATAAATCGTGTCGAGCCCTTTGGGCCAACTGGTTGACATGCGCCATTTGACCGTAGGATTTGTTTGCGCGAAGGCAGGTGCGCCGATCGCGGCTAGACTAGCGCCGGCGGCTGTAGCAGTTTTGGTAAGAAAACGACGTCGTTGCATGCGAATCCCCTAGAGAGAAGTTAAGTGAGCATACTGATAGGTCAAATAAAGATCAACAACTGTACACATTGCGGCTTCAAGGTTTGACGCCGTAACCACCTCCACCTGGCAGGCCGAGCTCGAGGACATCACCCTCGACCATATCCACCACGCCTTTTGGATGTTCTACTGCCTGGCCATTCAGTAAAACATGACCAGTACGCCCAGCCTGCCCACCTTCAATACCTTTGGCAGGGACACGCGTTCGTTCGGTTAATAAAGACACACGTAAGCGCCCGGGCCAGCGCGACTGAAATGAAACTTTTTGACCCATTCCACCGCGATGCACACCCTCACCGCCTGAGCCGTCAATCAAACTCTTGCAACCGAACAGCACCGGCGAGAGCATTTCGGCAACTTCGATCGGTGTGTTTGAAATATTGGCCGGGAACCCTGAAGTAGGCGGCCCAT
This sequence comes from uncultured Alcaligenaceae bacterium, assembly GCA_937952975.1. Lineage (GTDB taxonomy): Bacteria > Pseudomonadota > Gammaproteobacteria > Burkholderiales > Burkholderiaceae_B > Zwartia. The sequence continues at coordinate 19,903 of CALFXX010000113.1, read as the reverse complement.
CGCGATCACGCATCGCCCCCATGCCGCCATTAAAAAAGAGGATGCTAGAGAACGAGGTACCAAGCGCAGGGTTCACCCCGCGCATCAAGACGGACCAAAGCGGTGTGCCACTATCGGCCTGCACGCGCTCAGGCATGACCGAGGCCAACGCCTCAAACACGGCAGCTTGCAACTGGTGACCGATCAAGTGACGCGCACCAACGGCCGCAGGCGGCTTTGCATTGACGATCGTCCCCTCAGGCGCAATCACCTTAAACAAACGGGTGAAGCCATCGTTATTTGGAATCCCAGGAGACAATAAACACTTAAAGGGATAAATCGTATAGGCGTACGTGTGGTTAAACGTCTCATTAATGCCAAATCTGACCTGCCCCGTACTACCGCTGTAATCTACCGTGACACCTTCATGGCTCACGGTAATTTTGGCCTGTATTTTGATGCGTTCGTCCCAACCGTCAGACTCAACTGAGCCGTGATAAACGCCTGGTGGAATTTTTCGTAGTTCGCGCAACGCCGCATCTTCAGAGGCTTTGAAAATAGCGCCTGCGATCTCGTCGATATCGCTTAAACCGTATTCTTGCAGCAACTCGTTCAAGCGCCGCTCGGCCACCCGCAAAGCACCGACCTGAGCCTCGATATCGCCACGCACCTGCTGTGGCAGACGCACATTGGCTTCAAGCATCTGCATGACCCAGGGGTTAAAAACACCCGCCTCAGCGAGTTTGATGACAGGAAACCGGATTCCCTCTTCAAAAACTTCACCCGCATCCGCAGACCACTGACGACCACCCACATCCGATAGGTGAGCAACCGCCATCGCGAACGACACCAAGCGGTCACCAAAAAAGATTGGCGCGACCATGGTGGCATCTGGTAGATGGCCGGTGCCGATCCAAGGATCGTTCGTAAACAAAATGTCGCCCGGCTTCAAAGACTCTTTAGGAAACACCTTCAAGATCCCTTTGAGCGACAACGGTGCTGTGCCGATAAAACCTGGGATACTCAGCGCAGATTGCGCGACGAGGCGTGCCTCGGTATCAAGCAGGACACACGCGAAATCGTTTGACTCTCGGACAACGGTTGAGAACGAGGTGCGCTTGAGCGTTGCTCCGGCCTCGTCGGTAATCGCGATGAGTCTATTCCAGTAAATCTCTAGATCAATCGGGCTCATGCCACGCTCCTTGGCTGATTCATGCCGCACGACCTAGGCGCGCGCCTAGGGTAATTCTTAAGTTACCGTGCAGGTCTAAGGTAAAGACATCACCCGGCCCAATCACAACAGTCGAACCGGATTGCTCAACTAAGGCGGGCCCCTCGTAGCGCTGCTCGGTACGCAACTGCCCAAGCAACAGCACGGGGGTTTGAATAAAGCCCTCAATGTCCGGAAAAAACACTTGCCGCGACCGCTCGGGCGCAGTTGCGTCTGTGGTTGCACCTGCAGTTGTATCTGGGACGTCGCCTTGCGTGCGGCGCGCGTCTGCACTCTGTGTCGCACTCGCAGAAGCCTCGACCCGCCAGTTCACTGCTTCGACCCGCTGACCGACTAATTTTCCGCCAAAGCGAGCCGCATAGGCCTGAGCAAACGAGGCCTCGATGGTGCTCTGTTCTGCCTGTACCAGGTGCGCAGGCAATTCGGTCTCGACTTCAAAGCCTTGACCAACATAACGCATATCGGCGCTTCGGCGAAAGGTGATGAGGTCTGGCGTGATCCCTGCTGAAGCCAATTCTTTGCTCAGAGCATCTTCCATCCCTTGCAACAACGACTCAACGGCAGGCCAGTCCATCTCGCTTAAGCGCGCATAACGCGTACGCACCATGTCCATTTTCATTGGTGCAACCAGTAGCCCAAAGGCTGAAAACACACCAGCATTCGCAGGCACCAGCAAATCAGAGCAGCCACTGCGACGTGCGACCTCGCGCGCGTGGATCGGGCCCGCGCCGCCAAAGGCAAGCAAGGTGTAACGCCGAATATCACGGCCATTTTCGACCGCATGAATTTTTGCAGCGACCGCCATATGCTCACACACAATGCGGTGGATGCCGTTGGCTGCTTCGATCACACTCAAACCTAAGGGGCGAGCCACATGCTCTTCAATCGCTTTTTCAGCTAGATCGAGTCGCAAACTCACGGCGCCGCTTAAGGTCCCTTGCGGATCAAGATAACCCAACACCAACGCGGCATCGGTCACCGTAGGACGCGTGCCACCCAGCCCATAACACGCAGGTCCAGGGCTTGACCCAGCACTATGAGGGCCGACCTTGAGCAGACCCGTGGTGTCAACGTGAGCGATACTCCCCCCGCCGGCACCAATCTCGATCAAATCGATGGTGGGCAAGCGAACTGGCAAGCCGCTGCCCTTTTTAAAACGCTGCTGACGTGCCGCTTCGAACTCGGTCGTGATTGACGGACGCCCATTAGAAATCAAACAAGCCTTGGCGGTCGTGCCTCCCATATCAAACGCCATCACATTCGGCGTCTGTGAGATGCGCGCGGAATGTGCGGCCCCCAAGGCTCCCGCTGCCGGCCCTGACTCAAGCATCCGAATCGGCATCCGCTCACCGAGCTCGCGAGAAATGACTCCGCCATTAGACTGCATGATGTGCAAAGTCGCCTTGAGCCCTGTTGCTCGCAGACCGTCTTCAATCGCCCCTAAGTAGCTACCCACCATTGGCATCACACACGCGTTCAACACCGTCGCGACGGTGCGTTCGTATTCGCGAATTTCGCCCAACACTTCAGACGACAGAGAGATCGACAGCTCTGGAGCAATACGCTGTGCGATCGCTTTGACACGTTGTTCGTGAGTCGGGTTGGTAAAGCTATGCAAAAAGCACACCGCGATCGCACGCACGCCGGCGTCTCGTAACTGACAGACGACACGTTCGACCTCTTGGTCTTGCAGTTCAATCACAACCTGCCCGGCCGCATCGACGCGCTCGCGCACCTCGGCACGCAAGTCGCGTGGAACGATCGCATCTGGGCCCGGCGCAGTCAGGTCATATAGGTCGTAGCGCAACTCGCGTGCGATCTCGATCACATCACGAAAACCTTCGGTGGTGATCAAACCAGTGACAGCGCCTTTACGCTCAATCACAAGGTTAGTCACTGCAGTCGTGGCCCCGACCACCACGTCTGTGACTTGAGCAAGAGTTAAATCGTGCTCTTTGAGCATGGCCAACAGACCTAAACGAATCGGCATGACGACATCAGGTGCACCTGTGAGCACCTTTGATGTAAAGATCGTGCCATCGGTACCCAGCAACACCAAATCTGTAAACGTCCCGCCAATATCAAAGGCAAAACGATACTGCTGGCTTGAGGCTAACGCTTGAGAACTCATGCTTAGCCCTTAACTTTTGAGAGCTTGATACCGCGCTCAAAACCTTTTTCAAATTTCTTCGTTTCAAAGACATTTTCTTTGATCGAGAAAAACTCTTGTAAAGCGCGCTGCTCATCGGTCGTTGTGTGCATGGTCGTGGCATCAAAAGGACAAGTTTGGGTGCACATCTCGCAACCAATACAGTTAGCATGAATTGACTCGACCGAACCATCGCCTTGCGCCAGCGCATCGTAAAAACAAGTCTGAATACAAATCGTACAGCTCGGATTTTTACAAGCTTCAGAGGCAATTTCACTATGCATGCGAGGCTTACGAAATTGCTCGCCATAATCTTTAACCGCCGCACGTGAGGCAATGCCTGTCATCGAGGCAATGTCTGGATAGCCATGACTATCCATAAAGTTTTCAAGGCCAGTGATCATATTGGGAAGATACTTAATCCCTTTGAGCATTAACACTGAGCCGACCTGCACCAAAGGCGCACCGGTCATGATGAACTCAACAATGTCCTTGTGATCATAGATACCGTTTGAACCAGTGATTGGCATACCGAGCTCGGTGTAGATGCGGTTGACCCAACGCAGCGATAACGCTTTTGCCCACACCCCACCGATGCCTGCGGGCCCACCTAAGCGTGGCAGACCAGTTTCAATGTCTACCGAAAAACCCGTGTAGCGATTGGTGGCGGTCACCCCAGCGGCACCCGCCTCTTTGACAGCCCGTGCAACATCAAGCACACGCGACTGATCTGGCGTGAGCTTAATCACGACCGGGATATTGACGGCCTCGCAGACACGCGCAGTCACCTCGCGCGCCACCTCGGGTTCTTGCCCAATCATCGAGCCGCCATGCACCCCAGGCATCATGGCGGGGTGGGGACAACCGAAGTTCAGCTCGACCATGGGTAAGCCGCAATCTTCAATGGTGCGGCAAATGTCGATCCAGCTTTGCATGGTTTTGCCACCTGCGCTACCGATCAAATGAGAGCCTTGGTCTTGAGCGTACTTATTCAAGTCCTTTAAGTGCGGAATCCATTCGCGCAACGGTGTACTTGAGTAGCCTGAGCGGCTGTAGAACACAAAGTTTTTATTGACCTTACCTTTAATCAGTTCATTCTTTTCATTCAAAATCGCGTACTTTGAATTTTGAGTTAAACGCGCCATATCTTCGATATCGGTCAGGGTCTTGATGATCATGCCACCCGCACCTGCATCGACACACTCGCGAATCACTTCAGGGCTATTGGTCGTTTCGAGCGACGCAATCACCACCGGATTCTTAAATTTGACGCCACAAAAATCTAAAGAGAGATCAGCCACACGTTGCCCCTAAATTATCAAGCGAGATTAAATAGATTAAATCAATAAAAGACGTTCAAGGCCTCAGGATTCGCGTACACGGCGCGCACGCGCCTTCAAGGCTTCGCCACCCGGCCGTAGTGAGGTTCGGCCACTTTCGTTATTGCCCTCGACCAGTCGCCCAAGCAGTTCCATAAACACCTGACGATCAGCGGGATTCAGCGGACTGAGCAATTGCTGTTGCGACAGTTGCATATCTTTTTGATAACGCTGCACGAATTTTTTACCGCTTACCGTAGCCAGACATAATTTACGACGACGATTCAAAGGGTCTACGACACGCGTTAACAGACCACGGTCTTCCAGACGCCTAAGAATCTCTGCGACGTTAGCGGGATCTAGTCCAAGCTCGGCCCCTAAGGTGGCCTGATCAATACCCGGTCGACTGATCAAAATGCTAAGGAGACCAAACTGCACTGGGGTCACTTGCCCGTCAGCCACGCGGGCCGAAAACATAGCCACATGAATTTGGTGCAGCCTGCGAACCAAATAACCTGGTCGATCCCAAATCGTGTGGTTGGCCGTTGAAACAGTGGGTACCAACTTGGGCTCAGTCGGCACGACGACCAGAGCAGGCGGCGAAGCTGCAATAGATTTGCGGCCTGATTTAGGTGGCACCACACGCACACTTTTGGTCACGACAAGCCTTGGTTAACGGTTCGTATACTGACTGTTCGTATACTGATGATTGATTGTCAAACCAACCCGACTACGTTGTCAAGCGAAAATTTATAAAGAAGACGGCTACAACAGACTGTCGGCCCAAATATTACGTGCCCAGCCCCAGGCATAGGTGCCCTCTAATTCGCTAGGAGCCGAAGAGACCCCTCCCGAACCCGCAACGGTTTTGTAAGTCTTCTCTGCGGCGCTATATTGGTGAACGCTGGCCACGTGCACGACCGTTGTTGCACTCACAAAGCTGTAACAGGTATTGGTTAAAACCGGCTGAGGATTCAGTGCAAACCCACGCAACTCGGCCACGATGGCTGCCGCTGCCACCTTGGCATGCTGATTTGCCATATGGCCCGACTTGGGCATGAAGGCGGCATTTTGGGTCGAATCCCCCAAAATGTGGATATCTTTCGCGGCTGTCGATTCAAAGTTCAAAAAATTAACCTGAGCCCAACGCTTATTTGAATTCGCTAAGCCCGCTTGCACCACAAGTTCAGCCGCACGCATACGCGGCAAGACGTTCAAGACATCTGCCTGCACAGGCTCTTGAATATCAAATCGAAGCGTCTTGGTCGACGCATCGATCTTGACCAGATTATGCGATGAACGGTATTCGATCATGCCTGGATACAAATCTGCCCAGGCCTTTTTAAACAGGCCGGGCTTTGACACAACATCTTCGTTTGCATCCAACACCAACACTTTTGACCGAGGCTTGTACTTTTTAAAGTAGGCAGCAACCTGACACGCTCTTTCGTAAGGCCCGGGCGGACATCTGAACGGTGCCTCGGGGACGCTCAGCGCATACACGCCGCCATCAGGCATGTTTTGCAACTGCTTTTGTAGTGCAAGGGTTTCAGGCCCTGCCTTCCAAGCCTGCAACGTCACCTCGGCCTGATTGGCCTGGGTCAGACCTTCAATGCTGTCCATCATCAGACCAATGCCAGGTGACAACACTAATTTATCGTAGTTCAGGGTCTTACCGGATTTCAGTTGAACAGTTTTTTGAATCGAATCAATGGCCAGTACCCAATCCCGCACCCACGATACACCGTGCTGCTTCTGCAAAGCATCGTACGAAACGCTCAACTCAGACAAGTCACTTGAGCCACCGAGCACCAAATTAGACAGTGGGCATGACACAAACGAAGACTCTGGTTCGATCACGGTGACGTTCAAATGACCATCAGACAACAGGCGGAGATATTTTGCAGCTGTAGCCCCACCATAGCCCGCCCCAATGACCAAGACTCGAGCAGCCTTCAGGTCGGCGCGGACGATACTCGGAAACGCCAGGCCTGAAGCCAATACGGCACCTGTGCGATAGAGAAATTGACGACGCTTCATGGTGTGACCTCGCGATAGTCTTTTAAGGACGAACGCCCGGGCTCTCAAGTGGCATCGCGCGCGCGCGCCAGGCTAAAAAGAGCTCAAGCTCAAGCAACTCGGCAGAGCCAAACGCATAGGGTTCTGCACGTACGCCTACCAGACAGTTACGCAGGCGCCGCTCAAGCGAGCCAACGGTCTGCCACTCAAGCCTATAAATTGGATACGCCGTTGGATGCGCTTGAGGGATCGGATTGCCAGCAAGCTTTTGGCCCGCGCGTTCAGCATGGCATTGGGCGCACGACAAATTTAATTGTCCCATCCGCTGGTTAAACAAGCGCTGACCCGACGCCAGCGCCTCCTCATTGGCGGGCGTGCGTTCAACGCTAATAGGCATGCCCTTAGACTGATTGGCTACAAACGCTGCAAGTGCTAAAAGTGGTTTGCTCTCAAGGGCAAAGGGCGACGCGGCCTGCTGTTCAACGCGACACTGATTGATACGTCCTTCAAGATTGAACAACTGGCCCGCTGAACTCACCTTAGGGAAGCTGGCCGCAACGCCCTTCATGGATACCGTCGCATCCCCATGGCAAGAGGCACACGACTGATTTTTTTTGCCGGTAACCTCTTGCCACAAGACCTGACCATCCAAGACCGCAAATGTTGCTGGGTTTAGAAGCGGATCGTCTTGCATCGCTTTGGTATCGGGCGACATCAAGGCGTAGCTGGACTGGCGCTCTGACCCAACTGGATCGGCCCGGCTATGTACGTTAAACAGCAGCAACAGGCCCAGACATAGCAACGTCGTGAACGGCAACGACTGGCAATACAGGCTAGACAACAAGAACGATCGCTTAGATGACAGCCGGCTGCTCAGAGGCTTGCCGTTGCGCCGAGGCATCGGGGTGCTCAGAGGCATCACGTCACAGTGAGCGTGCTCGTCGTACTCGACGCATAGCCATTGTCCCCAGACCATTTGAATTCTAGCGTGCCAGTTTCGGTCGCAGTGGTCGTAAAAACAATCAAGGGGTTTGCGCCCATCGCTGGGTGCAACTCAACACGAAACACTTCGACACCGTTATAGGTGCACAGAAAATCGCGAATGATGTCGCGGGGCACTCGCTGCCCAGTTTCGGTATGACGAAAACCAGACTCCATATCGTGCTGCACGATAATGCGAATCTCGAGGATTTCACCTTTTTTTGCCGTGCCAGGCATCGTGACAATCGTGCGCGAGGTCTTGCTCACATTACACCTCTGTACAGGCCGCAAGCGTCACAAGCGTCGCTGCGTCGCCTTGCCAAAAAGAACCATCACTCATTTGTGCGATCGCCCTGACCCGCTGCGAATCACCTAAGCGGATACGAGTGGTAATCGCCGCGCGCCCAGCACGAGGCGATAAGAAAAAACTGACCACATTAGGCAAGGGATTGCCCTCAGCCACAATGTGGATCGCACGCACATAATCGACCTCGGTCATCGGGCTTTGTACTGAGACCTTCATGGTCACCAGATTACCGTTTTCAACCAAAGGCGGAATATCTAGCGAGACACGCCCAACCGTCGCTTTTTGATTACCCAAGATTTTTTCAACAGCTTGCGTGGCATCATCAACTGTTGCCCAAGCGTCTAGCACAGGCAACACGCTGGCTACGGCCGCACCCATCACAAAGGTTCTTCGAGTGACTGTCACTGTTTTAAGCTCACTAAAAAAGCTACAACATCTTCAATTTCTTGTGCCGTCAAGATTGTTTTGCCTGCAAACTGCGGCGCGATCCGCATAAAACCCTCGGCACGAAAATACGAGGGCATGATGGTATCGGGGTTAAAGCGGCTGGCATCCACGATTCGAGCGCGCAGTTGCTCTGCAGACAAGGCAGCAGAACTCGCGGCTAAATCAGGGGCAAGCGTGCCCTGAAAACGTTCTTCAGGAAACGGTCCGCTATGACACAAGATACACAATCCACCCTGGCGACTCAATACCAGAGCACGCCCACGTACTGTATCGCCCGGTTGCCCTGACAGCGACGCGTTAATCGCGTCACCGACAAAGACTTGCGCTTGCAGGGGGCTGAGGCAGGCTAGCCAAAGACTTATCGCTCGGGCCCACCTAATACCCCCTTTGGTCATACCAAGGTCATACCACTATTTTTCAAAGGCACAGTACGCAAACGCTTACCGGTTGCACGATAAATTGCATTGAGCACTGCTGGTGCTGCGACACAAATCGTAGGCTCGCCAATACCGCCCCACTCTTTGCCACCACCTTCTAAAATAATCGTTTCAACTTTTGGCATTTGCGCAATACGGATTGAACCAAAGGTGTCGAAGTTTTTCTGTTCGATGCGGCCGTCTTTCACGGTGCACTCTTCTTCAAACAACGCCGACAAACCGTAAACGAACGAGCCAGACACTTGACGCTTAATTTGCGCAGGATTCACGGCATAGCCGCAATCCGTCGCTGCAACGATGCGATGAATCTTGACCTTGGTACCGTCTGTCACAGAGAGTTCGCAGGCAGCGGCCACATAACTACCAAAGGCAGTCATCTGCGCGACACCGCGAAACACGCCAGGCGCAGCGGGCTTGGTCCAACCAATACCGTCAGCCACAGCGTTGAGTACCGCTAAATTACGAGGAAACTTACCCATAAATTTACGACGGAACTCAACTGCGTCGACCCCAGCGGCCTCGGCAAGCTCATCCATAAAACATTCGATGAACACTGCGTTTTGATTCACGTTCACCCCACGCCAAAAGCCTGGCGGAATGTGGGTGTTACGCATTGCATGATCCATTAACTGATTTGGAAACTCGTAACCAAAGCCATGCTCACCACCGTCGAACACACCTTGAAAGACCAAGGGATCACGACCTTTTTGTTGCTCAACCACCGCTGGGCGCACCGCAGCCAAGATTGACTGGCCTGACAAGCGCATGTGCACGCCAGTCAAGTTTTTATCCTTGTCGAAGGCACCGGTCAGCTTACACATCATGACGGGATGATAACGACCTTGCGTCATGTCTTCTTCGCGCGTCCAGATCAGTTTGATCGGGGTGCCAGGCATCTGCTTGGCAATATTGACCGCTTGGGTGGTGTAGTCTTGAAACGCGCCACGACGACCAAAACCGCCACCCAGATTGATTTTGTAGACCTCGCACTTTTCAGCCGCAAGACCCGAGGCGGCGATGACCGCAGCTAATGAGGCCTCACCATCTTGCGTTGGCACCCAGGCCTCGCAACGCTCTGGCGTCCATTTAGCCGTAGCGTTCATCGGTTCCATCGGCGCATGGTTCAAGAACGGATAAAAGTACGTCGCTTCGGTCTTTTTCACTGCAGCCGTGATTGCAGCCTTGGTATCACCACGCGTGTTACCCACGAACGCCTGCTCAGCGGTCAAACCCTCTTCAAGCATCTTAGCGATCGACGCACTCGATACTTTTGCATTTGGGCCCTCATCCCACTCAATCGCAACTTGATCAAGTGCCGTCTTTGCAATCCAGAAGGTCTCGGCTACGACCGCGACGGCGGTTTCACCCACCTTCATCACTTTCTTGACGCCTTTGATGCCCTTCACTTTGCTGTCATCAAAGCTTTTCACCTTACCGCCAAAAACGGGGCACTCTTTGATGTTGGCCACAAGCATGCCAGGCATCGTTAAATCCAGACCATACACTTGCTTGCCAGTAACTTTATCGGCAAACGTGTCGATGCGGTTCAAAGGCTTACCGATAATCTTCCATTCTTTGGGATCTTTTAGGGTGATCTCTGTTGGAACGGCAATCTTTGAGGCGGCCTCAGCCACTTTGCCAAACGCGACTTTACGACCAGTTGGCTTGTGTGTGATGACGCTTTCAGCAGCCACGCACTCTGCAGCGGGTACTTTCCATTCGTCGGCTGCGGCTTGCACCAGCATCATGCGTGCAGCAGCACCGCCTTTGCGCACATACTGTTCTGAGGTTCGAATACCGCGGCTACCGCCGGTCGAAAAATCACCCCACACACGCTTGCGTTTGAGACTCTCGCCGGGTGTTGGGTATTCAACAGTGACCTTGCTCCAGGAACACTCAAGCTCTTCAGCGACCATCTGAGCCAAACCTGTGATGGTGCCCTGACCCATCTCTGAGCGCACAACGCGCACGATGACGGTGTCATCGGGCTTAATGACGACCCAAGCACCGATTTCAGGGGTGGCCTCTGCGGCGAGCGCCGAGCCAATAAAAGGGATTTGTAAACCAAGTGCCAGACCACTACTGACGGCTGTCGTGCCAACAATAAATTGACGACGTGAAGGATTCGGGACGCGTGCATTCATAGTTGACCCCTTAAGCTTTAGCAACTGAGTGAATCGCGGCGCGAACTTCTTGAAAGCTGCCGCAACGACAAATATTGGTGATCGCCGCATCGATATCGGCATCAGTTGGCTTGGGTGTTTTTGCCAGCAAATCAGTGGCCGCCATCAACATACCTGACTGACAAAAACCACACTGTGGCACCTGATGCTCGATCCAGGCCTGCTGCAACTGGGTCATTTTGCCGTCTTTAGCCAAGCCTTCAATCGTTTGGATTTGTTTACCCACAGCTGCGCTCACGGGCAATACACACGAGCGAATCGCGGCGCCATCCATCATGATCGTACAGGCGCCACACTGGGCGATCCCGCAACCGTATTTAGTGCCGGTCAAGCCAACTTGTTCTCGAATGACCCACAGCAACGGGGTATTGGGATCGACATCAACGCTATGCGCTTTGCCGTTTACGGTTAACTGAATCGCCATCGAGAGACTCCTGAAATATTGAGCAAAAAATGAATGAAACAAACAAATAGGCTAAATAAACCGGCTCGTATACGTTAAGCATCCGAGCCATTTTTTCTGCAAACCCAACCTTTACGTCCGAGTTTATCGCTAAAAAACGACAACATCAGAAACAACCCTACAACCAGTCAAACGCCCGCGTTAAACGAGCGTCAGGCCATGCTTGCGCAAAGGCAAATCCCGTGCGGGTTTACCCGTAGCTGCAAAGATGGCATTGAGTACTGCGGGCCCGACCACACAGATGGTCGGCTCGCCTACCCCGCCCCAGAAATCGTGGCTTGGCACCAATACGCACTCAACCTTCGGCGTATCTTTAAGTTTGGCCAAAGGGTACGAGTGGTAGTTGGTTTCTTTGACTTGCCCATTTTCAATCGTGATGTCTTCATTAAAAATGGCAGACAGCGCCATCACCACCGAACCCTCGATCTGAGCCTTCACCTGCGAGGGGTTCACAAAGTGACCCGAGTTCAGGGCAAACACCATCCGATGTACCTTAACTTGACCGCTCGCCGACACCGATACTTCAGCGGTTGCCGCCGAGTAGCTCCCGTAACCCATAAACTGAGCAATGCCGCGATGCTGACCCGCAGGCAGCGCTTTACCCCAATCGCCCTTTTGGGCAACCGCGCCTAAAACGGCGAGGTGTTTAGGATGATTTTTCATCAAGTCGCGACGAAACGCTAAAGAGTCGCGACCTGCTGCACGCGCGCACTCTTCAATGAAGCACTCCATGTAAATACCATTTTGATTGGTATTGACACCACGCCATGGGCCAACCGGCACATGGCTGTTGCGCATCACGTATTCAGTTAACAGCGAGGGGAAGGTATAGCCCAGTTGCGCATCGCCCGGCTCTTCGTAATACCCTTGAAGTTGCCGAACATCTTTATTATTTTTAATGGCCGATGGGCTCAAGTATGCGTTGATCGACTGACCCGACACCCGAATATGAAACCCTGTGACGTTACCCTTATCATCAAGGCCTGCAGACATTTTTGCCATCGAAATGGGTCGATAGAAGTCGTGCGTCATATCTTCTTCGCGACTCCAGACCATCTTGATCGGAACATTAGGATAAAGCTTGGCAATTGCAACAGCGTGGTGCATGAAATCTTGCGTGCCACCACGTCGTCCTAAGCCACCGCCCAAGTCCATCGTCTTGATGTCGCAGTTTGCCAGCGGCAAACCTGACGCCTCAGAGAGCGCCGCAATCGACGCTTCGGCGTTTTGTGTGGGCACCCAGGCGTAAGCACGATCACCACTAATCTGCACCACGCAATTCATGGGCTCCATTGTGGCGTGAGCCACGAACTGACTGCTGTACACAGCTTCGACGGTTTTTGCCGAACCCTTAATCGCGGCAAGCGCATCGCCCTCTTTACGCTGCCAGTAATCGCCCTCAGCGCCCAAACCCTCTTTTAAGGCGGCTGCGATTGTGGTGCTTGAGACCTTGGCATTGGCACCCAGATCCCAATCGATTGGTAAATTTTCTAATGCTGTTTTTGCACGCCACCACGTATCTGCAACGACGGCTACAGTTGAATCATTAACTTTAACCACGCCCTTAACGCCGCGCATGGCCTTGACTTTTGCTTCGTCAAAACTGACTAATTTTCCGCCAAATACTGGGCAGCTCTTGACTGCAGCGCACAACATTCCGGGCAGACGCAAATCAATGCTGAAGACCTTAGCGCCGTTGACTTTGTCGGCGGTATCAAGCCGAGGCACTGCCGTGCCCGCGATCTTCCAATCTTTGGGCTTTTTCAAAACGATCGACTTTGCTTCTGGCGGCGTCAGCTTGGCTGCCGCATCAGCGACTTTGCCATAGCTCACAGAACGATTTGTGCTGGCGTGCGTAATCACCCCATTGCTGACCGTTAGCTCTGAGACAGGCACTTTGAATTGATCAGCAGCCGCTTGCAACAGCATCATGCGGGCAGCAGCGCCACCACGACGCACGTAATCATGCGAATCACGAATGCCACGACTACCGCCGGTCGCCATCGCACCCCACGCACGTTTGCGCGCTAAATTTTGCCCAGCCGAAGGTGACTCATAGGTTACTTTTTTCCAGTCACAGTCAAGCTCTTCGGCGACCAACTGGGCAAGACCCGTTCGCGTACCCTGACCCATTTCAGAGCGAACAATACGAATCACCACAGTGTCATCGGGCTTAATCACAACCCACACGTTCACTTCATCGGCAGCGAGCGCTGGCGCGCTGGCCTGTGCCATAGCAGGACGCGAGTTCATCAAGCCAAGCGCGAGGCCCGCACCGACAGCGCTAGTTGCGATTAAAAACTGGCGACGAGCGGGCTTAAACGAACCATTGCTCTTGAGCATTACGTTGCGTGTGACGCTTTTGGACTTACTGATAGAGTTTGTCATGTTCAGCCTTCTTATGCTTTGGCGACGCCAGCGGTGGCGTAATCTTTTAAGACCTCGGCTAATTGCTTTTGCCCAGCCGCCACATGAATACCGTCACGGATACGCTGATAGGTTCCGCAGCGGCAGATATTGGTCATCGCAGCATCAATGTCTGCATCGGTAGGCTTGGGCACGCGTTTAAGCAACGCAACCGCAGCCATCACCTGACCCGACTGGCAATAGCCGCATTGGGGGATATCAAGCGCAACCCAAGCCTTTTGTACTGCATGGCTCGCGTCCTTAGAGAGGCCCTCGACGGTGGTGACCTCTTGCCCAGCAGCACTGGCTACAGGTATCGAGCACGAGCGCACGAGTTCGCCGTTTAGCTGCACCGAACAGGCGCCGCACTGAGCCACACCACAGCCATATTTGGTGCCCGTCAGGCCGATTACTTCACGCAACGCCCACAACAAAGGCATATCTGGTTCAACATCGATATTGTGAACGGTACCGTTTACTTTGAGTTCCATGCGAAGCGCCTCAAGTCAGGAAGAATTAAAAATGACTATACCTGAGCGCATCAATCCAGTCAGCATGGTTTTAAGCGTTTAAGTCAATACCCATGCAACTAATAGGGCTATCGATCTACAACACCTGTTCGCCATCCAAAACGACCATGACCTCGCACGACTAATGCATGTGCATCCGGGCAAAACTCTCGAAGTCGTGAGCTGGAATTGGACGGCTGTATAAATAACCCTGAAACGCCAAGCATCCAATGTCTTGCAAAAACTCTTGCTGCCCTAAGGTTTCAACGCCTTCAGCAATCACCTCAAGCCCGAGTGAATGCCCGAGCGTCACGATGGTCCGTGCAATCGCCGCACCATGAGCATCGGTCAGCATATCTCTTACGAAAGACTGATCAATTTTGAGCTGGTCAAGTGATAGGCGTTTGAGATAGTTTAGCGACGAATAGCCGGTACCGAAGTCATCGAGCGACACAGCGATACCAAGATCTTTAAGCGACGCGATCTTACGATTCACATCAACCAGGTCATTGACCAACATACTTTCAGTGAGCTCAAGCTTCAGCCGCTCAGGCGGAGCACCGCTCGCTTTTAACGCGCTCAATACCGCTTGGGTGAAGTCAGGTTGTTGAAACTGCATCGGACTAATATTGACCGCCAACTTCAGTTCACGCATGTGTTCGAGTTGAGACCATCGAGCCAATTCAATACAAGATTGCTCTAAGACCCAGCCGCCAAGTTGTTTGATAAAGCCGATTTTTTCAGCAAGCGGCACAAAAAGGCCAGGCGAAATATTTCCGTAGGTGGGGTTTTTCCAGCGTAGCAACGCTTCAGCGCCGCTGACTTTAAGGTTCGAATCAATTTGCGGCTGAAAGTGTAAGTTGAGTTGCTTGCCTTGAATAGATTGTCTGAGCTCATTTGCCATGTGCAGCCGCTCATCGAGGCTTGCCTGCATCTGCGAATCAAAGAAACGATAAGTATCTTTACCCTGCGCCTTAGCCTGATACATCGCCATATCGGCATTTTGCAACAAACCGTCTGCGGTGGCCTGCCGATCACCGATTAAAATCACTCCAGCACTAGCTGAAGAATCGTGCGCAGTTCCTTGCAACACAATCGGACTAGAGAGCAAACCTAACACGCGCTGCACCGCTGCGAGCGCCCTTGCACCAGACAAGGTCTGATCAGCGCCGAGGTTTCTAAGCAACACGACAAACTCATCACCGCCAATCCGAGCAACTGTTTCATCGGCTCTTACACAACTTAACAAGCGCTGGCTCACTTCTATCAAAAATTGATCACCCTGCTGATGACCAAATGCATCATTCACATTTTTAAAATTATCTAGATCCAGGTAAATCAAAGCGCCATAGTTGTGCTCGTCTAAACAAGATTCCAACGCCTCGCCCAAGCGCTCAGTCAACATACGACGATTCGCTAAACCCGTCAGCGCGTCTGTAAAAGCGAGCTGCTCAATTCTCTGTGCCGCTTGCTTTTGCAGGGAAATATCGCGCTGTACACCAACGAAATTCGTACAAACGGCACTGTCATTAAAAAGCGGTACGACATCTAAGGCAACCCAGCTCGGCTGCTTCGGATTGCTATAGGTCAACAGCTCAATATTCAACGGCTTTCGGTCATTAAAAGCAGCCATAACAAGCGAAAAATCCAAAGAGTCAATGTGCCCCGCTTTCAGCAGCGGCGGGCGGCGGCCAAGCAGTTGTTCTCGGCTTACACCCGACATTTTAGTCAGAGCGTCGTTGGCGAAGATCACGTTAGGCCCATTAATCAGATCTACGTCTGTGACCCATACTCCGTCGTTGACATAGGTCACCGTCGCCTCGAGCAAACGCAGTTGCTCAATGCGCTCACGTAATTGGCGATCGGTCTCGCGCAACGAACGTTCAGATAAGGCCTTGCTCGTTAATGAATCGGCAATTTGCTGAACTTCTATATTATCGAAGGGCTTTTTAAGAATCAAAAAACGATCACTATTTTCAAGTTGTTCACGAATTTCAGCCCACGAAAAATCTGAAAAGGCCGTACACAAAACAATATGTAACAGAGGATCTAGTTGCCACATGCGCTGAATCGTTTCGATTCCGTTCCAGCCATTGGGCATGCGCATATCCACAAACACCAAGGCATAAGGGTCGTTCGTTTCATTTGCTTTGCGCACACACTCAAGACCATCTTGGCCGCTTGTCGCAACATCAATGCGATATTCGATCTCTGGAAACTTTGCTGGCGGCTCTCGGCCGAACAAGTCCGCTGCCATATCTTTCAGTTGAACGCTCTTAACAGAACGCACAGCCAGCACTTTTAAAAAGTCTTCGCCAATCGCAACGTTGTCATCAACAACTAAAATCCGTCTTGGAAGATTTGTTTGCAAGATCATGACACATCAACCTGTTCTGGCTGCAGTAAAGTTCGATCAATCGGCAGGGTCAAACTAAAGGTTGAACCTAAATACATACCATCGCTCTTGGCTGTCAGTGTTCCGCCCATCTCTTGCGCCGCTACGGCACTGGCGTGCAGGCCAAGGCCATGGCCGTTCTCTTTGGTCGTAAATCCATACGAAAAGAGACCGCTCAGGGTTGCCTCTGTCATACCGATACCGTTATCAATGAAATCAATGCGCAACGTGTGATCATTACTTTGACTCACTTGAATCTGCAATTTACGTATATTTCTTTCAACCGAAGCCATAATTGCCTGCTGTCCATTCATCACAATATTCAAGATGATTTGAGTCAATTTAATACGGTCACCATGCCACCACACTGCGTCGCTAACCTGACAGGTCACCTCAATCTCGGCTTCTGTTAACTGTACCGCTAAAAGTGATATTGCGTCATGCAACACTTCCTTCAAATTCATACGAACTTTCAGACCACCTTGTCCACTGAGTGACTGTTGGCGAGCGACAATTTCTTTGAGATGCTGCATGCTAAGCATCAGCTGCTCGAGTTCTTTAATGACACTGGCGTACTCAACCTCCCAAACCTCAGCAAGAAGACTTAAATACTCAGGAAGTTGGCGCCCCTGCGGATCTTGTTCGAAGTACCGCGCGAGATCCTTTCGATGCGCAGTCATTAAGCGGACCGCAAGCGGAAAATCTTTCAGAGACGTCGTTTTCTGCTGCTCGTACAAAACCAAAGTCGACACATTGGCGCTGTTTAGCACGTTGCCAACATTGTGCAACACGCTATTTGCCACTTCAGCCATACCAGCGCGATGTGAAATTGCGTAAGTCATGGCATTGGCGCTCACCAACTCACGTTCAACTCTTCGCCGCTCTGCGACCTCAAGACGCAACGCGCGAGTGCGCTCTAAGACCCGAGATTCAAGCTCCTCGTGCGCCCGACGTAAGGCTTCTTGCGCAACGAGACGATCTCTGAGCTCAAGCTGCAATCGTGTATCGGAGCGCAATAACCACAAGGCACCCAAAGCGAGAAGAATTAGCGCAAGACTCGCACGCCAAACGATCGCACTAGCAACCTCATCCCATTCTTTTAAAAAGATACTTCGATCGATGACGGTGGTAATCATTAACGGAAACTGTTCAACGGGTCTTGAAGCAACCATCTGTGCCGCCCGACTACCAAGCACCGATACGGCCTTTGCTTCAGTTACCAACACACCATGCGCAAGCTGTTGTGCACCGAGAATGGTTTGAGTAGCGCCAGCCACCTCTTGTACCCCAATCAGCGAATCGACATATGGCCAGCGCACCATCAGGGTGTAATCAGAGCGATACAAACTCACCGACGCACCGGCACCTAAATGTTCGATCACCTTTGCATACATCTCAGAAAACGTTTGCAGTGGTACCTCAACACGCAGCCACGCTATTAGCGACCCATCCGAGTTTGTCACTTCGCGCAACAAATCAAACAGCCACCTTTTTTGCGCGACGTCAAAACGAGGAGGCCCGACATAGACTGCACTTGATGATCTTGGAAATACTTGGGTCAGCCCGCCTTTATTGAGGTCTACGGCGAAAGGCGGTTCTGATCCCTCTGCTGAGTTGACGACCTGTCCGCCAGGAAACACCACGCTGATGCTCTCAACGAACCGATTGGTTCGCACTCTGTCGAGCAGCATTTTCTGCAGTGTCGAATCGACAATGTTGTTGTCAGTCGATCCACCTGACTTCAGCGACAGTTGAGCAATATCCTGAGACAACACCTCAAGCACCACTTCAGCCGATAATAACGACTGCGTTGCTTGCTCAGCCAAAATTGAATTTAAACTCGCTAGCTGTTCAGACCACTGCCGAATTGCTGTTGCATGTCGATTGGTCGCACTAATAAACGCACTTGAGACGATAAAAGCCGCTGCCACGAGCACCATGACCCAAATCGACAATCTTCTTGAATACCTACGCAATTTAAATTGCAAAAGCAGCTTGCGACCAGCATCTACGAGGTAATCTATGTAGCTCAAGCTCTGCTATGCTCGAAGGTGAGGTTCAAGTTTTAGCAAGTCAGGTAAAGGCAAGGCCTTTGAGTACAGCCAGCCTTGCGCACGATGACAACCCGCCACGATCAGTGCCTCTTGTTGCTCGGTGTTTTCAACACCCTCTGCAGTCACCTCAAGGTCGAGTGTCTTAGCCAAATTGATAATTGCAATGATGATCTTCTTTTGCGTGGTGTCGTGTAATGCCGAGATAAAACCAGAATCGATTTTCAAACGATTAATCGGCATATTGGCGAGTCGTGCAAACGACGAGTAGCCTGTCCCAAAATCATCGATCGCGACTTCGACACCAAGAGTACGAATCGACTTGAGTTGCCCAAAGATTTCTGCAGCCGAGTCTGCCGCGTGGCTCTCGGTTACTTCGATTTCAAGACCTTCTAAAATTTCAGGCCGCTCATGCAAATCTTTTGTCAGCAAACCAAGCAGTGTTCGGTCACGAAACAAATGCGGTGAAGCGTTAAAAGCGACCTTTGTGCCAGGAAATTTCTTAATGATCGTCGGCAAATCACTCAGTACTTGCGACAACAACGAGCCACTGAGTCGCTCGATTAAGCGGCCCTCTTCTGCAATTAAGATGAACTCTGCTGGCGACACGACACCAAAGACATCATCATCCCAGCGGGCAAGCGCCTCGAAACCAATGATTTTTCCGGTGCGCATATCGACTTCAGGTTGATAAAAAGGCTTTACCAAATTAGCGGTAATGGCCAAAGATAGTTTTTCTTCCAGAAACCTTCTACGAGAAACGAGGTCGCCTAACGCTTCTGTAAACCACGTCAGGCGTGCTCGACCTTGCTCTTTTGACAGCTGAAGTGCAGCATCGGCTGCCAACAATAATTCGTTTAAGGTCTTCGCTTGATCAGGGTAGACCGTACCACCCGCACTCAAACTGAGCGAATACGCTTGGGTCTCGACCGTGGTCGGCACGCTGACTACGATATGCGACAACGCCGCCTTCAATTGATCAAGAAATTGAAGCTGTTCAACTTCAACCACTGCAATAAACTCGTCA
>CALFXX010000112.1 GCA_937952975.1 uncultured Alcaligenaceae bacterium | reverse complement strand
AAACGGGCGCCTTGGCAGCCTTGGTGGTGTCTGAGCGTGACGTGGGGGTGGCTGCAGGTCGTCAAGTCGTTCGGATTTTGCGTGGAGCCAAGCCGGGCTCGATTGCTCCAGAAACCATCAGCAGGCCTCAAATTCAAATCAACCTGGTTGCTGCAAAAAAGCAAGGCGTCAGCCTGTCTGAAGCCTTACTCAAGAGCGCGACTGTGATTGTGAAAGAGTGATTGGCGGCGTGTGGGCTTTGTAAGCGATAATGCGATGAGTGGGCCAAAATTTAAAGCCCTTCATCGTATTGCCAACATACTGAATAAGTCGCCCTCACCATGATTGATCTTGGTATCAATATTGACCACGTCGCGACACTGCGACAACAGCGCCATACGGCCTACCCCGATCCGATCGCGGCCGCTTTGTTAGCCGAAGAGGCTGGGGCTGATCTGATTACGTTGCATTTGCGCGAAGATCGACGCCACATCCAAGATGCCGACGTGTTCGCGCTGCGACCGCAACTGCGTACCCGCATGAATCTTGAGTGCGCAGTGACTGCCGAAATGCTTCAGATCGCCTGTCAGGTCGTCCCGCAAGACGTCTGCCTAGTGCCCGAAAAACGCGCCGAACTCACGACTGAAGGTGGCCTCGAGGTTGCGGGTGCTTTTCAGGTCGTGGGGGCAGCGGTCAAGCAATTGCAAGCCAGCGGTATCCGGGTCTCATTGTTCATTGACCCTGAGGCGGCTCAGATTCGTGCCGCTGCCGACACGGGTGCCACGGTCATCGAACTGCACACCGGCGCGTACGCAGAGGCCACGTCCGAGGCAGCCGCTGCGCTCGAACTCAAACGGCTCGAGCAGGCTATTCGTGTGGCGGTGGGATTGGGGTTGCGTGTCAATGCCGGGCATGGTTTGCACTTTGGTAACGTAGCGCCCGTTGCAGCGCTCGAGGGCATTGCTGAGCTCAATATTGGCCATGCAATCGTGGCACAGGCAGTGTTTGATGGCTGGCAAAATACCATCCGAAACATGAAGGCTGCCATGATCACGGCAAGGCTCAACGCTCAGCGTGGCGTGCTGTTACAACCTCATAAAAACTAACCGGGCTAGCAATTGTGAGCGCGATTGCCGGTATCGGAACTGACCTGGTCAAGATGGATCGTATCGATCGCGCTTGGCAGCATCATCCAGAACGCTTTCCCGAAAAAATCTTAGGTGCGGATGAATTGCGTGTGTTTCGCGCTCGCGCAGCGCGTGATCGCGCCCGGGGCGTCCGCTATCTGGCTACACGGTTTGCGGCCAAAGAGGCCTTCTCAAAAGCAATCGGATTGGGAATGCGTATGCCAATGTGGTGGACGCGCATGCAGACCCTAAATGGGCCGGGTGGTCGGCCGCACATCGTGCTGTCTGAGCCTTTAGCACAGTGGTATGCCGAGCGTTACGGCGTGGCGCATGTGTCGCTCACTGATGAATCTGAGTACGGCGCCGCCTATGTCGTTGTCGAATCCTTGCCGGCGCGTTGATGTATGCGGATGTCACCTCAACGCTTGCGCCGCGTGCTTCATATCAATAGCATTTTGTTGCACACTGCCGGCTGTGGTGCCTGTTAACTGAACTTACGAGAGACTTTGTGAACGCCACTAACAAAACAACAACGAAAACAATATCGAAAACAATAACGCTCGAACGTGGCCCTTTGATGGTCGATGTTGCCGGCCATACGTTGACTGCAGACGAAAAAAAGAGACTGCAGCATCCGTTGGTGGGTGGCGTCATTCTGTTTGCCCGCAACTTTGAAAATCGCGCACAGCTCGTAGCGTTGACGCGCAGCATTCATCGCTTGCGTACCCCTCATTTATTGATTGCGGTTGACCACGAAGGCGGCCGCGTGCAGCGGTTTCGCACTGACGGTTTCACCGCGCTGCCGACGATGCGCCGCTTAGGTGAGCGCTGGATGCAAGATCCCTTGCAGGCAATGCGTATGGCCACTGAAGTTGGCTATGTGTTGGGTGCAGAGCTTCGGGCGTGCGACGTTGACCTGAGTTTCACACCAGTTTTGGATCTTGATTATGGGGTGAGTTCAGTGATCGGCGATCGCTCTTTCCATCGCGATCCACGGGTAGTGGCCATGCTGGCGCGCGCGCTGGCTCAAGGGCTGCAGCTGGCAGGGATGGCCGCTTGCGGAAAACACTTCCCCGGTCATGGCGCGGTAAAAGCTGATTCGCACCACGCAATCCCGCGTGACCCGCGCTCGCTCACGCGTATTCTTCAAGAGGACGCTGCGCCGTACCAGTGGCTCGGTGATCAGGTGATCGGGTCTGTTATGCCTGCGCATGTAATTTATTCAAAGGTTGACGCCAAACCAGCTGGCTTTTCGTCTAAGTGGATTCAAGAGATTTTGCGCCGCAAGCTGCGCTACGACGGGGTGGTATTTTCTGACGACCTCACGATGGAAGGGGCCGCCGTTGCAGGAGACATTCTGGCGCGCGCGCAGGCGGCGCTGCAGGCTGGTTGCGACATGGCGCTGGTTTGTAATCGCCCTGATTTAGCTGATGAGCTGCTGGTGCGCTTGTCGCATCAGTCTGAGCCAGCCTCAGTGGCGCGTATCGCTCGCTTGATGCCCTCGGCGCCCGCAGCCGATTGGCAAGCGTTGCAGCAACAACCAGCCTATCAAAAGGCACTTGAAGCCGTGCGTGAACTTCATGAGCGAAGCTGAAACTCCAGACTTTGACATCAAAGAGTTTCTATCGCGCCTGCCTCACTTGCCGGGCGTGTATCGGCATATCGATGCGTCGGGTGAAGTGCTTTACGTGGGCAAAGCGCGCGATTTAAAAAAACGCGTTTCGTCGTATTTTCAAAAGACTGCCTCAAGCCCGCGTATTGGGCATATGGTGGCACGTGTCGTCAAAATAGAGGTCACTGTCACGCGCTCAGAGGCGGAGGCGCTGATCCTTGAAAACAACCTGATCAAAAGCCTCAGGCCGCGCTACAACATTTTATTTCGTGATGATAAGTCTTACCCCTATTTGATGTTGTCAGCACACGAAGCGCCTCGCATTGCCTATTACCGCGGATCCACACAAAAAAAAGGTCAATTTTTTGGCCCGTATCCGAGTGCTTGGGCCGTACGCGATACGTTGCAGATTTTGCAAAAAGTGTTTCGGTTGCGTACTTGCGAAGACTCGGTGTTTTCAAATCGTTCGCGGCCATGCTTGTTACATCAAATTGGGCGTTGCTCTGCACCTTGTGTGGATGAGATTAGCCCTGAGGCATATCAGCAAGACGCCAGTCGGGCAGCTCAGTTTTTAAACGGTGAGACACAGCAGATCATGGGCGATATCGAAGCGCGCATGCTTGCCGCCTCGCAGGCCCTAGAGTTTGAGCAGGCTGCTTTGTTACGCGATCAAATGGGTGCGTTGGCCAAGGTATTGCATCAGCAAACCATGGAGGATAGCGATCAAAGCGACACCGATATTATTGTGGTGGCCCAAGCAGGCGGGCGGGTGTGTGTGAACCTGGCCATGGTTCGTGGTGGCAGGCACTTGGGCGATCGCGCATTTTTTCCTACCCATACTGATGGCGATTCGCCCGCACAAGTGCTTGAAGTTTTTATTGCTCAGCACTATCTCGATCATCCCTTGCCTGCGGCTGTGGTCGGCTCGCATGCTTTACCCGACAATGAGTTAATCGATCTACTAGCCGAGTCACGCGCCACCAAGTCGCGGTTTATCAGTCGACCGCAGGGGGTGAGGCGCGCCTGGCTTGAACAAGCAACGCGCAATGCAGAGATGGCGTTAGCCAATGCCTTGTCAGAGTCAGGGGCTCGCAGCGCGCGTACGCTCGCCCTGGCCGAGGCGCTTGACCTCGATACCGACCCCGTCGTTCTTGAGGCCTTGCACATTGAATGCTTTGATATTAGCCACACCGCGGGCGAGGCGACACAAGCATCGTGCGTGGTGTTTGCGCACCATGCCATGCAGCCCTCGCTGTATCGGCGCTATAACATCGCCGGCATTACGCCCGGTGACGACTATGCGGCCATGCGACAGGTGTTGACGCGACGGTTTGGCAAAGTTGCTGACGGTGAGGCGGTGATGCCGGGCCTAGTACTCATCGATGGCGGTAAAGGCCAGGTCGAGATTGCGCGGCAAGTTTTCGTTGAGTTAGGGCTCGATATCGGCGTATTGGTGGGCGTTGCCAAAGGTGAAAACCGAAAGGTCGGGCTTGAGACCTTGATTTTTGCTGATGAGCGTCCCTCACAGGCCCTAGGTCAAGAGTCTGCTGCCCTGATGTTAATTGCCCAAATTCGGGACGAGGCGCATCGTTTTGCCATCACGGGGATGCGTGCCAAGCGGGCAAAAACGCGTAACGTTTCACGACTTGAAGATATTGATGGCATTGGCGCTAAGCGTCGGCAACGGTTATTGGCGCGTTTTGGCGGTTTTAGCGGTGTGGCAAACGCCAGCATTGAAGACCTAACTTCGGTTGAGGGGATTTCTCCTGAGCTTGCCGAACGATTGTATTTTGCCCTGCGGTGAAACCTCTTTGTCATGATGAAGTGAGGTAGCATAGCGCCATGCCTTTTAATCTCCCCATTTTGCTCACATGGCTGCGCATCGCCATGATTCCGATGGTCATCGGACTATTTTATTTACCCGAGACTTGGATGACCTTGGCCGTGCGCGATGCCTGGGCTGCTGGCGCCTTCGTTGTTGCGGCCTTAACCGATTGGTTTGATGGTTGGTTAGCACGCCGCTGGAATCAAACCTCGGCTTTTGGCGCATTTTTGGATCCCGTTGCAGATAAATTGATGGTGTCGGCTGCCTTGCTGGCCTTACTGAATCTCGATCGGGTCGATGTCATGATCGCGCTGATTATCATCGGACGCGAAATCACAATTTCAGCCTTGCGTGAATGGATGGCGCAATTAGGGGCCAGTTCGAGCGTGGCCGTCCACTGGTTGGGTAAATTCAAAACCGCTGCGCAGATGATTGCGATCCCCTGTCTGCTGTATCACGCCGATCTCTTTGGGATTCCAGTGGCACGAGTGGGCTCTGTGCTGATTGTCGTGGCAGCCATTTTGACGGTCTGGTCGATGCTGTATTACTTGCGTCGCGCCTGGCCAGTGATTCTCGAAAAAACCTCTTAAACCGTCATGCGCGTTTAGGCTGCGTCCTCTCTTGCGAGACCGCGTTGTGCGCGTTCGCACACTAAATTTCTGCTTGATTTTCTAGTTCAACCCCCATGTTGTCTCGCGCAGATTTGATTTAGATCAATACGCCAACCATTGCTAGAACCTACGATTTAGGCATGTTGCCCAGATCGAGTTCTAGCATGCGTTCACCTTCTATTTGCATCACAGTTGTCAGTGAGTCGGTGGTGCGTCGCCGACGGGGCTTGGTGCGTCTCGGGTTGGCTTGGCTTGCCATGATGCAAGTGATGATGTTTGCGCTGCCTGGATATCTGCGGCACGAGGCAGGAGGCCAAGATAGTCTCGAGGTGCTCGACTGGGCCATTTTCTTAATGAACTGGGCCAGTTTAGCGCTCACCATTCCGGTCATTTTGTATTCGGCCTGGCCGATTTGGCTTGGCTGTGCGCGTGCGTGGGCAACCCGCCGAGTCACCATGGATGTGCCCGTTGGGATCAGTATGCTCGCGGCGTTTGTCCCAAGTGTGCTTGCGACCTTCAAGGGTTCAGGCGAAGTTTATTTTGACTCGATCACGATGTTTGTCGCGTTTTTGCTGACTGCCCGTTATGTCGAGCAGCGCGCCAGCATGGTTAACCCTGACGCGCCTACCCAAGCGCTCTTGGTACGTGCTGGAGTGTCCGTGCGCAGTGACGGGTCTTCGCAAACAAGTGTGATCCCTGTCAGCGAGCACCCCAAGCAGCACCTCTTCGCGCGGGGCAGGGTGAAGCATTTCAGTGTGCCGTTAGTGAGGCAGGCCAACCGCGTAGCAAGCGTGTTTGTGGTGATTCAAGTTGCGGTGGCAGCAGTGATCGGCGTCGTGTGGTGGGTCATCGAACCCACTCAGGCGTGGTCGGTGTTGGTATCGCTGCTTGTGATGAGCTGCCCCTGCGCCTTATCTTTGGCCGCGCCGGTATCTTTAGCCGTGCTTCACATGAATCTTGCACTTGGTGAACCTTTGGCTGCGACTGAGCGTGAGGCTTTGTTGGCGCATACCGCACGCGTGACTCGCCAAAATCTTTATGGTGCGCTGGCGTGGCATGTCTTGACAATGCCCTTGGCTGCAATGGGTTGGGTGACCCCTTGGTTGGCTGCGCTGTCGATGCTGTTCTCGTCGGTTGCAGTGGTGCTGAATGCCTGGCGCCTGTACCGACCGCGGCGGGCAGGGCCGAGTGGAGCGGTGGGTGTTCTGATACAAAACGCACACTTTCGAGCCTAAGGCAGAACCATGGAAATCCTGTATCTGCTTTTGCCCTTATCGCTGGCCATCGTGGCTCTAATTGGCGCGATGTTGTGGTGGGCTGTTTTTTCGGGGCAATACGACGATACCGAGCAGGCCGGACTTTCTATTTTGCAAGACGACGATCACACGTTTAGTTGATACAGATCAATGCCAGCGTCTGCCGCTCTTGGCATGATGTCAGCATCACGATTCATCAGACACGAGGCGCCAAACATGACAAGCACTGCGGCAGTCAAAACAGAAAATTTTAATTATGGTGTGGTCAGGCAATTTGCCGTGATGACGGTTGTTTGGGGTGTCGTGGGGATGTTGGTGGGGGTGGTGTTAGCCGCACAACTGATGTGGCCACAATTGAACTTCGATATACCGTGGCTCACCTACGGTCGCTTGCGGCCCTTGCACACGAATGCGGTGATCTTTGCTTTTGGCGGTAGTGCGCTTTTTGCTGCCTCGTATTACGTGGTGCAACGTACTTGTCAGGCGCGGTTGTTTTGCGCGCCACTTGCAGCGTTCACCTTCTGGGGCTGGCAACTTGTCATTGTTGCCGCGGCCGTGACCTTACCCTTGGGCATTACCACTAGCAAAGAATACGCCGAACTCGAATGGCCGATCGACATCTTAATTACGCTGGTGTGGGTTGCTTACGCAGTGGTGTTTTTTGGCACCATCGTCAAGCGTAAGGTCAAACATATTTATGTTGCCAATTGGTTTTTTGGTTCATACATTTTGACGATTGCGATTTTGCATATCGTCAACAACATCGAAATGCCCGTGTCCCTTTGGAAGTCTTACTCTGCCTACGCTGGCGTGCAAGATGCGATGGTGCAGTGGTGGTATGGGCATAACGCGGTGGGTTTTTTCTTGACCACCAGTTTTCTGGGCATGATGTATTACTTTATACCCAAGCAAGCAGAGCGCCCCATTTATTCGTATCGCTTGTCGATCGTGCACTTCTGGGCCCTGGCGTTTACTTACATGTGGGCTGGCCCGCACCATCTGCTCTATACCTCGTTGCCCGACTGGACGCAGTCCTTGGGTATGGTGTTTTCGTTGATTCTGTTAGCGCCTTCGTGGGGCGGAATGATTAACGGGATCATGACGCTGTCGGGCGCCTGGCACAAGTTGCGCACCGACCCAATTCTGAAATTCATGGTCGTCTCGCTGTCGTTTTACGGCATGTCAACCTTTGAAGGATCGATGATGTCGATCCGTACAGTCAATGCCCTGTCGCATTACACAGATTGGACAATCGGACACGTGCATTCGGGCGCGCTGGGTTGGGTCGCCATGATTACGTTTGGCATGTTGTATTACCTCATTCCACGGTTATGGGGGCGCGAAAAAATGTACAGCGTCAAACTGATCGAGGTCCACTTCTGGATCGCGACGATCGGTGTGGTGTTGTATATCGCAGCCATGTGGATTGCCGGTGTGATGCAGGGTTTGATGTGGCGTGCGACCGAAGTCGACGGCTCGTTGACGTATAGCTTCGTTGAATCAGTTAAATCCACTGCACCGTTTTACTTCATTCGGTTGTTGGGTGGGGTGCTTTACTTAAGCGGGATGTTGTTGATGGCCTATAACGTATTCAAAACGGTCATCGGACAAACTGCGGTGAACCCTGTCGTGCCTGGCGCAACATATTCAAACACTCAACCCGCCAGCTTGGCCACGGCCTGAGGAGCGCATCATGGCAAACGAAAAAACAAGTTTCTTCTCGCATGAAACGCTTGAAAAAAATATTGGTCTGATGATCATCTGCAGCATTCTGGTCGTGATGTTTGCTGGCTTAGTGCAGATTGTTCCATTATTTTTTCAGCATTCAACCACCAAACCCACTGCAGGTGTCGAGCCCTATGATGCGGTACGGTTGATGGGCCGCGATTTATATATTCGTGAAGGTTGTGTGGGTTGTCATTCACAGCAAATCAGAATGTTGCGCGCCGAAGTGCAACGCTATGGTCCGTATTCTGTGGCAGGCGAATCCGTCTTTGACCATCCCTTTTTGTGGGGTTCGAAGCGTACGGGTCCAGATTTAGCCCGCGTGGGTGAGCGTTACTCTGACGACTGGCATCGCATCCATCTGCGCAATCCCCGCGCGGTGGTGCCCGAGTCGAACATGCCTGGCTATCCCTGGCTGGCAGCAACCCCAGTTCAAAGCAATGATATTGGTGACCGGATGCGTGCGTTGCGTCTGTTAGGTGTCCCTTACACCGAGGCTCAGATCAGTGCGGCCCCCGAGGCGCTGCAAGGCAAAACAGAAGAAGACGCCTTGATCGCTTATTTGCAAGGGCTGGGCACTGGGGTGCGCAAAGCCGCGCAGGCACAGTCGCTCAAAACAGGAGGTCAATGATGCTTGCCTATCTCAACGCATTGTCAACGGTCTTGGCGATGTTCACGTTCTTTGCAATTGTGTGGTGGGCGTTTTCAAGCGGACGGCAGGAAGCGAACCGCGAAGCGGCCATGCTGCCTTTTGCCTTGCCCGATGAATCGCGCCCACATCAAACCGGAGCCAAACAATCATGAGCGACTTTATCAACGGCTTTTGGGGGTATTACGTTGCCTTTGTCGTGTTGGCGGGGATTGCCTGGTGCCTGTGGTTGATATTTTCGCAGCGTAAGTGGCTAAAGCCACAATCAGGCACCGTTCAAGACACCGGTCACGTGTGGGACGGTGATTTGCGCGAAATGAACAACCCAGTGCCCCGCTGGTGGACCATGATGTACATCATGATGTGTCTGTTTGGTCTGGGATATTTAGTGCTGTATCCGGGTTTGGGTGCTTTTCAAGGCAGTTTAGCGTACACCTCGGCTCAAGAAGTTAAGCAAGACCAGGTCGAACAAGAGGCGAGCGTCAAGCCAATCTATGCGCGCTTTGCCAACATGAATATCCCGCAGATTGCGGGCGATGCAGAAGCGCATTTAATTGGGGAGCGCTTATTCATGAATAACTGCGCGCAATGCCACGGGTCGGATGCAAAGGGAAGTGTGAGCTTTCCTAATTTGATCGAGGGAGATTCGATCTATGGTCGACAGCCTGAGGTGTTGCTTGCCACGATTACAAAAGGTCGCAATGGCGTGATGCCGCCCCTGGGTGCTGCGATTGATGCGGCGACGGCTGGCGACATTGCTCAGTATGTGCGGTCGTTGTCAGGCCTTGCGCACGATCAAATCCGCATTGTGCGTGGCAAACGTGAATATATGAATACGTGCGCCGCGTGTCATGGCCCCGAAGGTAAAGGCAATAAGGCCTTGGGTGCGCCGAACTTAACGGATGATGTTTGGTTGTATGGCAGTTCAGAGGCAACGATCGTCAACGGTATTTTGAACGGACGTAATAATCGCATGCCCGCTCAAGAGCAGACACTGACCCCCGATCAAATTCGTTTGGTCGCAGCTTGGGTCTGGGGTCTTTCAAAAGGGGTGGATGTGACCTCTGCGACAGTCGCCGGTCCCTCAGCAAAGTGAGTGAATTGAATGTCGCCTGAGTTATCCAAGCCAGCCAGCGATCCGACTCATGTCGTTGAACAAGCAATTCACGACGTTAGACAAAAAATCTATATGCGCTCGGTCACGGGGCTGTTCGCCCGTTGGCGTTTAATTTTTGTTGGTCTGACACAGTTATGTTTTTACACAATTCCTTGGTTGAACTGGAACGATCGCCAAGCGGTCTTGTTTGACCTTGGCGCGCGTAAGTTTTATATCTTTGGCATGGTGTTGTGGCCGCAAGACGTCATTTATTTGACACTCTTGTTGCTCATCTCGGCGCTTGGATTGTTTCTATTCACGGCGATTGCGGGTCGTCTTTT
The DNA here is from genome assembly GCA_937952975.1 of uncultured Alcaligenaceae bacterium. Classification (GTDB taxonomy): domain Bacteria; phylum Pseudomonadota; class Gammaproteobacteria; order Burkholderiales; family Burkholderiaceae_B; genus Zwartia. Next base: position 49,383 of record CALFXX010000112.1, on the reverse strand, counting down.
TTGCGGCTACGCCTGTCCGCAAACTGTGTACACCGAGATCTTCATGTGGATCGAGCGCCACACTGAAGGTGATCGGGTGGCGCGCATTCGTTTAGACGAGGCGCCCTGGTCGCTGCGCAAAGTGCGCATCAAGGCGAGCAAGCATGCACTCTGGCTGATCGTCGCAGCGCTGACGGGCTTTACGTTTATTGGATACTTTGCGCCAATTCGAGAACTTAGCCAGGCGCTCGTCGGCTTTACCTTTGGCCCGTGGCAGTGGTTTTGGTTTTTGTTTTATAGCTTTGCAACCTGGGGCAACGCTGGTTTTTTACGCGAGCAAGTATGCAAGTACATGTGCCCGTACGCACGTTTTCAAAGTGTGATGGTTGACCCAGATACGCTTGTTGTGACCTACGATTCGGCGCGCGGCGAACCGCGCGGTGCCCGTTCACGTAAGGTCGACCACCACACGCAAGGCTTGGGTGATTGTGTGGATTGCAGCATTTGCGTTCAAGTCTGCCCAACCGGCATCGATATCCGACAAGGTTTGCAATATATGTGTATCGGTTGTGGCGCTTGTGTCGATGCCTGCAATCAAGTCATGGAAAAAGTCGCATACCCGCAAGGGTTGATTCGCTATACCTCAGAGCGTGGTGTGTTAGAAAAACTGTCAGTGCAACAAGTTCGCAAACATTTACTGCGACCCCGAGTCTTGATTTACAGCGCCTTAATGCTAGTGTTGGTGGCTATTTTTGTGACCGCTCTGGCAACCCGCAGCACTTTACGGGTAGATGTGATTCGTGATCGCGGCATGTTAGGCCGCGAAGTCGCTGGTGGGATGATCGAAAACGTTTATCGGTTGCAGATGATGAATGCGTCGGAACATAGCCTTATTTTATCCTTACGCGCCGAAGGTCTACCTGGTTTGAGTGTCAAGTTTGCTGATCCGTCAGTGACCGTGTCGCGAGTCAAGGTTGACTCGAACGCAAAAGACACTCAGGGCGCTGAGGTGCCCCAGATCGAGATCGCAGCGGCCTCAAATCGAGTCCTTGCGGTTGTACTGCGAGCACCCCACGATGCTGCTCAACCAGGGTCTCATCCGATCCATTTTGTGACGACCTCGAGTGCGCCTGACGGACATGTTTCATTGACAGTACGCGAGGCATCAAGTTTTATCGTGCCGCAATAAGGTGCGTTGTCAACCGAAAAAACAGGATTTCAAAAAATGAACACACAAGAAAAAAATAATCCAGAGGCGACACTGCCCTGGTGGCGACAGCGTTGGCCATGGCTCTTAATGGCGGGCCCTGCAGTAGCGATTGTGGGGTGCGTCATTACGATCGTGCTGGCGTTTCAAGGATTCTCAGGGCAGGCGATTCTTGACGGCGGTGTCAAACGAGGCTTAGTCGTTGAAAAAGTCGCGCCTCAGATGCCTTCGACGCAAACCCGTTAATAAAAGGCCCAACATGAAAAGCCGATGGTTGATGGTGATCTTATGGCCGTCATTTTTGATGGCAGGGGTAGCAAGCGCGGTCGTGTTTGCCTTAATCGACCCGCTTGATGTGGCGATTTTCGGTTACTTCAGACCCAGTCGCGACGTACTTTACGCCGCTGGCTTTTTCTTTTTTTGGTTGATTGCAGCGCTTTCGAGTTTGCTGACGCTGTTTATGCTGCCTAGCAAGCAAGAGGCTCAACACGACATTGGATTTTAGTGCCGTTCGCCCGCTAACATGCGCACGGCGGTGTAGGTCATCACATCTACGCCGTCCTGATTTTTGACATCGATGCGTGAGGTCACGACAGCGCGGTTGTTCTTAGACGTTGGTTTGATCGCTGTGACTTCAACTTCAGCCCATACTGTGTCACCCGCCACCACTGGATGCAGCATTTTTTTGTGCACTTCAAGTAACGCCAAGCCTGTCCCTTGCACCATCCCTTGCATCAACAGGCCCTCGATCAGGCCGTAAGTGAGTCCGCCGGGGGCGGGGCGGCCCTTCATTGCACCGTGCGAAAACGTGCGATCAATAAAGATGGTCTCGAGCATCCCCGTGACGCTCACAAAATTGATGATATCGGTTTCAGTAATGGTGCGCCGAAACGTTCTGAAGCGCTGTCCAACCGATAATTCTTGCCAGGTGTAACCGGCGCCTAGTAATTGAGCTTCGCTCATGTCTTCTCCAGTGGGTTTTGTGCGCTCTGAACAAACAAATACAATAGGGGAACTCAGCTATTTTTTGTTGTCGCTGCGGTATATTCGGGTTCAAGTATAGGGCATGTCGCTGTTGGGTGATTAGCCCCAACCCCCACGATTTTCAGGATTATTTCTTATTATGCTGACCGCACTTGAGTTCAATCAGGTTCCAGCCCAAGAGGCTGCCTTTCGAACTGAAATCAGACAGTTTTTAAATGAAGCGTTAGTCGGTATGCCTTCACACGCCAAGGCGCGCTCCTGGATGGGCACAAGCGACGACTTCAGCAAGAAATTAGCCAGGCAAGGCTGGCTGGGGCTTACGATTCCTAAAGAGTACGGTGGCTCGGGTAAGGGCTTTTTTTCAAGATTTGTGTTGTCTGAAGAGTTGTTGGCCTCGGGTGCACCGGTCGCATCTCACTGGATCGCAGACCGCCAAAGTGGCCCCTTGCTGTTGCGCTATGGCACCGAGGCCCAACGCCAGTTTTATATTCCGCGTATCTGCCGCGGCGAAGCTTTTTTCTGTATTGGGATGAGTGAGCCGAGTTCTGGGTCAGATTTAGCGAGTATTCGCAGCCGTGCTCAACGCACCGAGGCTGGTTGGTTACTGAATGGCAGCAAGATCTGGACCACCAATGCCCACGGTTGTCATTACATGATCGCCTTGGTTCGCACTTCAGGCGAAACATCCGATCGTCAAAAGGGGCTCTCTCAAGTCATCATTGATTTGAGTTTGCCCGGCGTGACCGTGCGCCCCATCACAGACATGGCAGGCGATGCCCATTTCTCTGAGGTGTTTTTTGACAACGTCAAACTTGGCGTCGATGCGTTAGTTGGAACAGAAGGTCAGGGCTGGGAGCAAGTGAACGCTGAGCTTGCCTTTGAGCGCAGTGGCCCCGAGCGTATTTATTCAAGTATCGCGCTCTTGGATTGTTGGGTTGAGGCCTTGCGCGCTCAAGCCATTCACGATTCTGAAACGAGTGCGTTGGTGGGGTCGATGGTTGCTGAGATGGCAACGTTGCGGGCTTTATCTTTGGCCGTCACGCAAAAGTTAGTCGATGGTGAAAGCCCAGCGATTGATGCCTCTGTGGTGAAAGATTTTGGGACGGATTTTGAGCAAAGGTTAATTAGCAACATTGCGGCCTGGTTAGGCGCGCACCCAGAGTTCATTGCGTCGTCAGATCTGTTGCAGACTCTGGGCTACCTTGAACAGATGGGCGCGACCTTCTCTTTACGGGGCGGTACCCGCGAGATTTTGCGTGGCATTATCGCGCGCGGTTTAGGATTGAGGTAACGATCATGCAAAACGATTTTTATGATTCAGCAGAGCGTTTGTTTGGCGAAGTTTGCACCCCTGCGGTACTACGTCAAATCGAAAAGGGTGCTGATACCACTCATTTGTGGTCAGAGTTGAGTTCAGTCGGGTTTGCCGATGCGCTCTTGCCCGAAAGTGCCGATGGCGCAGCGCTGACGCTCACAGAAGTGTGGCCGATGCTGTTTTCAATGGGCCGGCACGCGCTTCCCTTGCCCTATGCACAAACACTGTTAGCGCGCGCGTGGTTACAGCAGGCGCACGCAACCACTTGCGCACAGGCCAACGTGCTTGCGCAAGGCTTGCCTGAAGGCACGATCACGTTTGCGCCTTTTCGTGTCGCAACAGAGGGGCAGGGCGTACAGGCTCATGGCGTCACGTTTGGCCTCACGGCGACCTGGGTGCTGGCACAAAGCGATACAAAGGTATGGCTCTTGCCGACCTCGCAAGCGCAAAAGACTCCTTCGGGTGGCTATGGTTCGCTTGACGCTGATCTCAGTTGGTCTGCCGAGGTTGCAAATGCTGGCCTGCTCGGGCAATTTCAGGTGCCACAGTTTCGTGAATTACTGGCGCTATCGCTAGCAGTGCTCATTGCAGGCGCAGCTGATCGCGTGTTTGAAATGACGTTAGGTTGGGCCAATCAACGCGAGCAGTTTGGTAAGCCGATCGGTCGCTTTCAGGCGTTGCAGCAACAAATCAGCGAAGTCGCTGAGCAGGTCTTTGGTGCCCGCATGGCCGCTGAAATGGCCTGTCGTAGCACCAACTGGCAACCCACGCCGGCTCTAGCGGCTTTGGCTAAGGCTCAAACCAGCCAGGCGGTGTCGCGCATTGTGGCGGTGGCGCATGCCGTACACGGTGCCATCGGCGTCACCCAAGAGTTTGATCTCCAGCTTTATACGCGTCGCCTAAACGAATGGGCGCGGGCAGGCGGCGGTGCGGGCTACTGGTCGGATGTTTTGGGTCAGCAGGTCTTAGGTGCCAAAAGCTCGGCACTTGATTTTGTGCGCACTGAACTGTTTGCCGAGCCCGCCGTTTAAACGACGCTCAGTCGTTGGCCAGGCTCGTCGTCTGTGCCAACGTTAGCAGGGCTTGCCAACTAACTCATTCAGCGCGTGCATATCCAAAATTTTGACTTCACGCTGGCTGATTCTGATGACGCCATCGCGGGCAAAGCGTGAGAACAGTCGGCTGATGGTTTCGAGCGTCAGCCCAAGGTAGTTGCCGATTTCTTCGCGGCTCATGCGCATCACAAAATCGGTTGGTGAATATCCCAAAATCGCCAAGCGCTGCGAAAGATTGCTTAAAAAAGCTGCCAGGCGCTGTTCAGAGCGCATGGATCCTAAGGCCAATAAAACCTGATGCGAACGCGCAATTTCTTTACTCATCAGGCGGCGCACTTGGTGTTGCAGCGAGGGTACGGAGCGGCTGATTTCGTCAATATCCTTCACGCGCACGACACAGACTTCAGAGTCTTCCATGGCGACCGCTGTTGAGCTGTGCTCGCCCTCAATCATCCCGTCTAACCCGATAATTTCGCCTGGCAAGAAAAATCCAGTGATCTGCTGAGTACCGTTGGCTTCTTCGAGTAGGGTCTTCAAAGAACCGCTTCGCAGCCCAAACAAAGCGTTGAGCGTCTCACCGTGTCGGTACAGTGGTTGGCCTTTCTCAACGCGAATACGCTCTTTAACTAGGTTATCGAGTTGTTCAACCTCGTGGGCCGGCATCCCGACAGGTAAACAAACATGTCCCATCATGCAGGTCGAGCAATGGGTCGCGTTCACATCAACTGGAATTCGTTTTTGCATGGTGTAGCCTCGCGCTAGAGTATTTAAAAGTTCAAATCACACAGCACATCGATCATGAATAAGCGGCTTACACCCTGATTGTATCCCTCTTGATCTTAGTTAAGCGTTAGATCATTCAATATTGATTTAAATCACGGTGCGACGTTCGCAAGCACGCCACACTAGTCATGTCGAGCTTGGCGAAAGGGCGATGACTTCAGCGTAGTGGTTCAGATGGGCGGAAGTAAAGCCTAGAAGGTCTATGAAAGATCAACAAGACCCCGGTAGCCTCCGAAGCTCCAGAAGCTCCACAGGATCCGGAAGATCCACGCACTCAAGATTTGTTGCCCTGCTATTGAAAAGTCACGACTTGGCCGCATTTACAAGCTATCTCCAGCGGGCCATAAGCCCTTGTTACAGGAAAAGACCATGCGATTCGATAAATTAACCACCAAGTTTCAGCAGGCACTGGCCGATGCGCAAAGTATGGCTTCGCGCAGCGAGCATCCTTACATTGAACCGGTGCACGTCCTATCGGCCTTGTTAGCCGACACAGAGAGCGGTGCCGCTAGTTTGTTGTCACGCGCTGGTGTGGCTGTCAATCGGCTGCAAACGGCGCTAGAGGGTGTTTTAAAGGGTTTACCCAAGGTAAAGGGCGGCGATGACAACATTCAGGCAAGCCGCGACCTCCAGGCAGTATTCGCGCGCACCGACAAAGAGGCTGCCAAGCGCGGCGATACCTACATACCCAGTGAATTATTTTTGCTTGCCTGCGCCGATGACAAAGGCGATGTTGGCCGTGCACTCAAAGAATCGGGCTTGCAGCGCAAGCCGCTTGAAGCCGCGATCGACGCTGTACGCGGTGGCGAGTCTGTCAAAGATCAAGAGGGTGAATCCAACCGCGAGGCTTTGTCCAAGTACACGATGGATCTGACTGAGCGTGCGCGTCAAGGCAAGCTCGACCCAGTGATTGGTCGCGATGATGAAATTCGCCGTGCGATTCAAATCTTGCAGCGACGCACCAAAAACAATCCCGTATTGATCGGCGAACCCGGCGTGGGTAAGACCGCAATCGTCGAGGGCTTGGCCCAGCGTATTGTGAACGATGAAGTGCCAGAATCTTTGCGCGGCAAGCGCGTGTTGTCTCTTGATCTGGCAAGTCTGCTTGCGGGCGCTAAATTTCGCGGCGAGTTTGAAGAGCGGTTAAAAGCAGTGCTCAAAGAGTTGTCTCAAGACGATGGCAACAATATTGTCTTTATTGATGAGATTCACACCATGGTGGGGGCGGGTAAAGCCGAGGGTGCGATGGACGCTGGCAATATGCTCAAGCCCGCACTTGCGCGTGGTGAACTGCATTGTATTGGCGCTACCACTCTGGATGAGTATCGTAAATACATCGAAAAAGATGCCGCCCTTGAGCGCAGATTTCAAAAAGTGATTGTTGACGAACCTAATGTCGAATCAACGATTGCCATCTTGCGCGGCTTGCAAGAACGCTATGAGCTTCATCATGGCGTAGACATCACCGACCCGGCGATTGTGGCGGCGGCTGAACTTTCTAATCGCTATATCACTGATCGTTTTTTACCGGATAAAGCAATCGATTTGATCGATGAGGCTGCTGCGCGTATTCGCATGGAGATCGACTCTAAGCCAGAGGTCATGGATCGCCTTGATCGTCGCATCATCCAGTTAAAAATTGAACGTGAGGCGGTTAAAAAAGAAACCGACGAAGGCTCGATCAGACGTTTTCAAATTATTGAAGAAGAGCTCGAAAAATTGCAGCGCGAGTACAACGATTTTGAAGTCATCTGGAAAAGTGAAAAGGCTGCAGTGCAGGGCACGCAATCGATTAAAGAAGAGATTGAACGCGCGCGCGCCGAGATGGCCGAGTTACAGCGCAAAGGTCAATTCGATAAGTTGGCCGAAATTCAATACGGCAGTTTGCCTGAGCTTGAGTCGCGCTTGAAAGCTGCTGAATTGGCTGGCGCAACACCTGGCACGACAGAGCGACCCCGGCTCTTGCGTACCCAAGTGGGCGCCGAAGAGATCGCCGAGGTCGTATCGCGCGCCACGGGTATCCCTGTTTCAAAAATGATGACTGGCGAGCGCGACAAGCTCCTGAAGATGGAAGATCGCCTACATCAACGCGTGGTGGGTCAGGATGAGGCCGTTGGCTTGGTCGCTGATGCGATTCGACGCTCGCGCGCCGGGTTGTCTGACCCCGCACGTCCGTACGGTTCATTCTTATTTTTAGGGCCCACCGGTGTCGGTAAAACCGAACTCACCCGTGCGCTCGCAGATTTTCTCTTCGACTCGGACGATCACTTGATCCGCATCGATATGAGTGAGTTCATGGAGAAACACTCGGTCGCTCGCCTGATTGGCGCGCCTCCGGGTTACGTGGGGTACGAGGAGGGCGGCTCGTTAACCGAGGCCGTTCGACGTAAGCCCTATAGCGTGATTTTATTCGACGAGATCGAAAAGGCGCATCCTGATGTGTTTAACGTGCTGTTGCAGGTCTTGGATGATGGCCGTTTGACTGACGGTCAAGGACGCACCGTTGACTTCAGAAACACTGTGATTGTGATGACGTCAAACTTGGGATCGCACCATATTCAGGCGATGGTCGGCAAACCCTATGAGGCCATCAAAGAAGTGGTGTGGGATGAAGTCAAACAACACTTCCGTCCAGAATTTTTGAATCGGATTGATGAGGTCGTGGTGTTCCATGCCTTGCAAAGTCAGCATATCGAGAAGATTGCGGGTATTCAGATTCAGCGCCTGACCGCAAGGCTTGCACAACAAGATATGGTGCTTGAGGTGTCGGCAACTGCCCTGGCAGAATTGGCTCGAGGTGGTTTCGATCCTGTGTTTGGCGCTCGACCGCTTAAACGCGCGATTCAGCAGAATCTTGAAAACCCCATTGCCAAGCTGATCTTGCAAGGTAAGTTTGGGCCCAAAGACGTGGTACCCGTTGACTGGCGCGACGGCAAGTTTGTCTTTGAGCGCACCCTTCAATAGTTCTCCCGACAAAGGCGCACACTCAGAGCTCATGGAGCTTTGGGTGTACGCCTCGTAGGCTCTGGGTTCAAGTGCTTTACGCGTTGACTGCCGGCCTTGTGTTTTAAACCGGGACAGCAGTTTGGTCAGTACGTAAACAGCGGGCGCTATGATCCAGGGTCAGCCAAACCAGCTCAGGCGAGGTTTGTTTGCATGACTCAAGCGCGAGGCTACAGCGATCAGCAAAGGCGCAGCCTGGCGGTAATTTTGTCAGATCTGGGGGCGAGCCCGAAATAGTTTCTAAGCGCGTCCCTTTTTTGACTGCACCGTGCGCCAGGCTCTTGAGTAGCGCGCGTGTATAGGGGTGGCGTGGTGAGCGCATGATCGCGCGTGTTGTACCTTGCTCGACGATGCGCCCTGCGTACATGACCGCAATGCGATCAGCCACTTCAACGGCCGCGCCAAGGTCGTGCGTCACGAAAATTACCGACAAGCCTAATTCGCGCTGCAACTCTCTCAACAACAGCAAAATTTGGATTTGCACTGTCGCATCCAACGCGGTAGTCGGTTCGTCGGCTAGCAGTAACTGCGGTTGGCTTGCCAAGGCTAACGAAATCATCGCACGTTGACGCATGCCCCCTGACATCTCGTGCGGATAGGCATCCAAACGACGTTCGGGGCTGGGGATTCGTACACGTTCAAAGAGCGAGAGTGCACGGGCACGTGCCTGTTCACGACTGATGTTTTCGTGGCGCAGGATTGCTTCGACGATTTGACTGCCAACGGTATAAACCGGATCAAGTGCTAACAAGGGCTCTTGAAAAATCATCGAGGCGACTTTGCCTCTAAAGTTTGATAAGGCCGTGTTTGATAACTGCACGACGTCTTGGCCGCCTACCAAAATCTGACCATCGATTTTTGAGCGTGCGGGGTTGTGCAGGCGCAAGATCGAACGTAAGGTCACGCTTTTGCCAGAGCCAGACTCACCAATCAGCGCGACGACTTCGCCGCGGTTGACAGCCAACGTCACGCCATTGACGGCTTTGACGGGGCTTTTACCGCCGGTAAACGTGACGGTGAGGTCGCGAATATCGACAAAGGGGGTTTCGGTGGTGTTCATACAGCCCCTTGATTGTTTGAAACGGCTTGCGAGTGTCCGCTGTTTTCGACGTGAATCCAGCAGGCGACGCCTTGGCCGTCTTTGCTCGAGACCAAGGGCGGCATCTTCTTTGAACAGACGGGTTGCGCCTGCGCGCAGCGCGTATGAAAGCGGCAGCCAGAGGGCGGGTTGATGGGATTAGGTGGATCGCCGGCCAAGGGCGGTGTTTCGGTGCGATGATCGGGATCCATTGAGGGCACCGACGATAGCAGTGCGCGCGTGTAGGGGTGGCGAGGCGAGTTAAAGAGTGTTTCGCAGTCGCCGATTTCGACGACCTGTCCCAGGTACATCACCATCACGCGATCTGAAATATAGCGCACGACGTTGAGGTCGTGACTGATAAATACATAGGTGAGTTTGAATTCGTCTTTGAGGTCAAGCAACAGATTTAGAACTTGAGCTTCAACGGATTTATCAAGCGCAGAGACCGCCTCATCCAAGATGATCAGACGTGACTGTAGTGCGAGCGCGCGCGCAATATTCACACGCTGACGTTGCCCACCTGATAACTCGTGCGGGTAACGCTCGGCGAAGCGCTTGGGCTCAAGGCCAACGCGTTGTAATAAGTCTCGCGCGCGAGCGATCGCGTCGCTTTTACTGACGCCGTGAATCTGAGGCGCAAAGGCGATCGAATCCTCAATTGTTAGTCGTGGGTTTAAAGACGCATAACTGTCTTGAAACACCATTTGGGCCTGACGCCTGAACTCTTTCAGGCTCAGTTCACGACTGCCTACGGATTGCCCGTCAAAAATGATGTCGCCATTGTCGGGGGTAATTAAACTCATGAGCAGTCGCGCTGTCGTGGATTTTCCACAGCCAGATTCACCCACTACGCCAAGAGTTTCACCTTTGCGCACCATAAAATCAATGCCATCGACCGCACGAACAACGCCACCGCCTTGACCTAAAATATCTTTCTTCAGCGCAAAATGCTTGATAAGATTTTTGACCATCAGCAGCGGTTGACCAGTCCCACCGACGTCGACGTGATCAGGTATGTGTGTGTTCATCAGTTCTTGATCTCCATAGCCGAACGCAACCCATCCGATAACAAATTAAACGCGATGGAGGTGATGAAAATCATGACGCCAGGTAACGCGGCGATCCAGGGCTGCACATAGATGGCGGTGCGCAACGTATTGAGCATCAAACCCCACTCAGGTTCAGGGGGCTTCACACCCAGACCCAAAAAGCTCAGGCCAGATGCCAGGATCATCGAGACCGCGATCAAGCTAGTCGAATACACAAAAATTGGACTCAAGACGTTGCCTAAGACGTGTACGCGAACAATCGTAAAGGCGTTGGCGCCCGAGGCGCGTGCTGCCTCGACAAAATCGCGGCTACGAATTTGAGTCGTCACACTTTCGGCTACCCGGGCGATCGGGGGAATAAACACGATGGTGAGCGAGATCAGCGAATTGGTAATGCCTGTACCCAATACCCCCGATAAGGCAATTGCCAGCAAGACCGACGGAAACGCATAGAACACATCAATCGTGCGCATGATCGAGGTGTTGAGTTTGCCGCCAGCATAGCCTGCAATAATCCCGATCGTTGAGCCGATCACAAAAGCCAGTAGTACGGGTGTGATACCCATAAAAAGAGAAAGCCGCGCGCCCACCATCAGGCGAGACATCATGTCACGGCCCAACTCATCAGTACCTAACGGGTAGCCTTCAAAACCGATTGGTTTGAGGCGCTTCATGATTGAGGCAGCGTACGGATCAGCTGGAGTGATCCACTGGCCAAACACGGCCATGATGAACAGGCACAAAATGACAAGCGCTGCGAACATGGCAACTTTATCGCGCACCAGGCGTGACAACACGTTTTGCCAGTAGCCTGCCGAACGCTCGATGTTGAGAGACGGAACTTTCTTGGTATCGACGGTAATGTTCAACATAGGTTCAGCCTCGTGCGATACGTGGATCAAGCATGGTCTGAATAATATCGACAATCATGTTGAGGACGACAAAAAAAGTTGCGAGCACCAGGATGGTTCCCTGAAGCAAGGGTAAGTCTCGTTGAAAAATTGCAGAGTTCAATAAAAAACCAGTGCCCGGCCACGAGAACACGGTCTCAATTAAGATCGAACCCCCTAATAAATAGCCGAGTTGTAAACCCATCACGGCCAGTGCGGTGGGCGCTGCATTTTTAACCACGTGCAGGAAGATGCCAACGTTGGTTAATCCCTTTGCCCTAAGGCCCACAATAAATTCTTGAGACAAAATTTCTGCAACGAGTGCGCGCACGGTGCGTGAAATAATGCCCATCGGGATCACGCTCATTGTGACTGCAGGCAAGATCAGATGCTTGATGTGCTCCCAGTTCCAGTGCCAGTCTGACGAACCGCCGGGGCCAGCTCCGTTTGGTGGCAACCACAGCAGCAGCGAACTGAAAATAATCACAAGAACCATGCCTAGCCAGTAGTGCGGAACGCTGACTCCCAACACCGAGGTCAGGGACGCAGCCTTATCGATCCATGAGTTTTGAAAATATCCAGCGACAAAGCCGAACAAACAGCCAAAAACAAAACCGATCAGTGTTGCAATGCTTGCCAATCTAAAAGTGTTGCCTACAGCGCGCATGACCTCGGTCGTGACGGGCCGACCACTGGCGATTGAGGTGCCTAAATCGCCTTGCAGGGCGCGCCAACCCCAGCGGACGAATTGCTCAGGATACGACTTGTTAAAACCGTATATCTCCATCAACTGTTTTTGCAATTCTTGCGACGCATCTGGTGGCATGATCGACACCAGCGGATCACCAGGCGCCAGGTGCACAAGCGCGAAACACACCAACGCGACCCCGAACATAATGGGTAGCGTGTACAACACCCGTTGAAAGATAAAGCTCAGCATACAAACAGCCTTTAAATTGATCGTTGAGTCTTGATCAAGGCGATCAAAAATAAATACGGCGGCACCCCAGCTGGTGGTGCCGCCGCCTCCGCAAAAAAACTTAGTCTTTTGTCATCGTTGCGATGTCAATAAACCAACTCTTTGGCTGAACCACGTTCTTGACTTTTGCACTCATTGCGCGTGGGCCAACGTCATGTGCGATCCAGACGAAAGCAGCTTCGTCAACAATCTTTGCGTGCAGTTTTGCTAACGCTTCGTCACGGCCTTTTTCGTCAAAGTTCGTACGAGCATTCGCGACCAGCTGGTCAAGTTCTGCGCTGCCAAAATAGCCCCAGTTGTTTGAAACCGGTGGAAACGCCTTGGTGCTTGAAAAGCGAACCATCGCAAAAAACGGATCCATCGCCGAGAAGCTGACGTTGGTGGCCGTTGCGCCGTTTGCTGCTGGATCTTTAGCACCTAAGCGCCAGCTGTTAAACATGGTGTTCCATTCGATCACATCAAACTGAACATCAAAGAAGCACTGTTTAAGCGACTGCTGTACGAACTCGTTCATTGGCAAGGGCTGCATTTGCCCCGAGCCAGAGGCCGAGATTTGCACCTTTGTCTTCATTGGCTTGGCAGTTGAATAGCCTGCTTCGGTCATGAGTTTTTTAGCGGCGGCAGGGTCGTACTTGATGTCAAACGTTGGGTTGCCAAACCAAGGGTGGCCAGGTGGGAACGTGCCCTTGGGGATGTCCATCATGTCGCCCAGCAGGCTCTTGAGGCCAGCGCGGTCAACGCATAAGTTCGCGGCTTGACGCACGCGTTTATCTAACCATGGCGAGCCTTCAGCAAATGAAAGCTGCCAAGGCCAAACGTGTGGCTGCGCGTTGCTATAAATGGTGAAGCCGCGTTGCTTAATTTGTGGCATTGCATCCGGTGACGGGGCTTCAATCCAGTCAACCTGACCTGAAAGCAGTGCGGCGGTGCGTGCATTGGCCTCGGGCATCGGAATCATCACGACACGGTCAATCTTGGGTACGCGTTTAGGATCCCAGTAGTCCTTGTTGGCGGCAAGCTCTAAACGCTCACGCGGAACAAAGCGTGTCATCTTGAAAGGACCGCTTCCTGAAGCGTCGGCCGCAAAGGCGGTCCAGGCCTGTTTGGCACGCTCGGCTGGGTCGGTCACTGTGGCTGGTACAGCTTTGAGTTTTTCGTCCCACTTGGCCGGCGAAGCCATAAACAGGTTCGTCAGGTTAATGGGCAAAAATGAATCGGGCTCACTCGTGGTCAGCTCAACGGTCATGTCATCAATTTTTTTCGCACTGCGCAAGGTCGGCATACGCGAGGCGGTGACACCTACTTGGCTTGCATCAAAGTGTGGTGCAGCTTTATCTAACACCTTTTGTACGTTCCAAACGACAGCATCGGCATTGAAAGCTGAGCCGTCATGAAATTTCACGCCTGGACGTAATTTGAAAACCCATTTGGTTTTGTCGTTGGCATCGACTTCCCATGACAGTGCAACGCCAGGTATCACAGCGCTCGCTGCATCTGTTTTCGTGAGATCCCATTGCGTGAGCGCGTCGTACATGGGGATGCCGGTAAACCGATTGCCCTCAAAGCCTTGATCTGGTTGCCCCAACGTTCTGGGGATATCGGCCGCGGTCATGGCGATTGTCAGAGTCTTGTTCTGTGCCAGAACAGGTTGGGCAAAGGCTGCAGCTAACACGCTAGCCATCAGTGTCATGCGCAGGGGAGTCACTCCGACTCGAGCAAAAGAAAAAGGTTTTTTCATGGATTCTCCGGATGATTGAATAACGGAATCGTGGCAAAGGTGTCGAACATGCGATCTAAATGCGGTACAACATACGGTCCTAAAGGCGAGGTGTAACGCAGACTACATACGGCCTACAAAAACATCCCAACCTCGTTGTATCATCACAAGCAAATAACGTGCCATGCGCAATGAGGTTTGCAGTCAAACGTTTTGATGCTCAAACGCTGTCTGACCAAGAAATCCTATGGCTCAGCGTTTGGTCGCGCCAAACACCCCTTAGCGTTTGCCCCTTATTTTGCGCAACATCTTGGTGCATGAATAGATGAATTTTGGGGCATTTTGTCCATTGTGGTGCAACATTCTGCTTGCACTTGTTCATAAAGTTAACCGACCTTTTAAAATGAAACTACTCCTTATTAACCCTAATACCTCTGACGCGATGACTGTTGGCATCGCCCAAAGCGCTCAGGCGGTTGCAGCTGCTAGCACCCAAATTATTGCGGTACATCCCACTTTTGGTCCGCTCTCGATTGAAGGGCATTACGATGAAGCCTTTGCTGCTGCGGGTGTTGCAGAGCAAGTACGGCTCGCTCAAGTGCAAAGCCCAGACGCGATTGTGATTGCCTGTTTTGGCGATCCAGGACTTGAAGCGGCGCGCGAGGCAACCCGTGCACCTGTTTTGGGCATCGCAGAAGCTGCGTTTCATGCCGCCAGCATGCTTGCAACGGGATTTTCAATTGTTACAACGATGACACGCACTTGCATCATTGCCGAGCGCCTGGTGCAACGTTATGGCTTTGAACACCAGTGTCGTGGAGTGCACGGCACCGATATTGCTGTTTTGGATCTGGAAGATGGCGGCGAACCGATGACGCGCCAGATCGAAGAGGTCGCCCGCGCCGCTTTGAGCAAAGACCGTAGTGGTGCGATTGTGCTGGGCTGCGCCGGTATGTCAGCCCTGTGTCATACCCTGACTGAGCGGCTTGGAGTACCCGTCATCGACGGTGTCGCCGTTGCCGTCAAATTTGCTGAAGCTTTAGCGGCCTTGGGATTAGGGACAAGTAAACAGGGCGACTACGCCACGCCCTTGCCTAAAACCTATACAGGCTGGGCTGCTCCCCTCGGATGGCCGGGTTGAACCGCACTCAATCTCTGTTTGCGGTGCACCTTGTTGCAGTCTTGTTCGGTGCAACCGGTGTGTTGGGCGAGTTGATTACGGCCGATCCGGTATTCATCACGTGGGGTCGAGCAGCTTTTGCGGTGTTGTCGCTGGCTCTGTTTGGTCGTCTCTTTCTGACTGAGCCACGCTCAAGCGTCTTGGGCCACGGCCGCTGGGTCGCTTTGCTACTCTCTGGCGCAGTCCTGGCTGTGCACTGGGTCACCTTTTTTATTTCTGTCAAAGTCGGCGGCATCGCCATCGCGACACTGGGTTTTGCAAGCTTCCCAGCCTTTATTACGCTCATTGAGTGGGGGCTGTTGCGCGAGGCCGTCACCCGGGCCGAATGGCTACGCCTCTGGCTGGTCAGCCTTGGGCTGCTGCTCATCACCCCGTCGTTCGAATTGTCAAATTTAGGCACTGAGGGCCTACTGTGGGGCTTGTTGTCCGGGGCGAGTTTTGGTGTGTTGGCGGTCTTAAACCGGCGCTATTTGGTCTCGGTCAACGCTTTTGCTGTGGCAGGCTTGCAAAATGCCGTGGTTTTTTTGGTGATGTCGCCCTGGGTGGTCGGCTCACTGAGCCAGATTAGTCTGGTGAATTGGCTTTGGGTCGCGGCCTTAGGGATCTTATGTACAGGCCTGGCGCATCTTTTGTTTGTGTTGAGCTTGCGTCACTTGCCCGCCCGCAGTGCGGGGCTTGTGGTGGCGCTCGAGCCCATCTACGCGATTGCCTTCGCTTGGTGGTTTTTTAGTCAAGAGCCGTCGCCACGCACGCTGCTGGGGGCGGCCCTGATCATTTTGACAATACTCAGTGCCAGTCTGGCTCTGCAAAAGGCGCGTTAAACGTTATCATTCGGGCATGACCTCATCAACCTTACCCTCTGCCGCACCTCAGGCGCCCGACCCAGGCTCGCATGCCAAGGGCCGTGATCTTGCCCGCGCAACGCTCAGTTGTGTGGTGCCCGCGTTTAATGAACACGACAATCTAGGTCTCTTGTTGCCGCGCCTACAAGCAGTGCTTGCTCAAACCGGAGCCAACTGGGAAGTCATCGTGGTCGATGATGGCAGTCGCGATGCCACCGCAAGTTTGATGGCCGCGTGGGTGAACAATCCTGGGTTTCGCTTTGTGCAATTGTCGCGTAACTTCGGCAAAGAGCCCGCCATCACGGCTGGCATCGAGGCTGCCTCGGGCGATGTCGTCATGATTCTGGATGCCGACCTGCAACACCCGCCCGAGTTGTTGCCTGCGATGCTCGCACGCTGGCAGGCTGGTGTTGATATGGTCTACGCCGTGCGCGAAACCCGCGACGACGAAAGCGCCAGCAAGCGCTGGGGCACAAAATTGTTTTACTCCTTGCTGGCGGGTTCGCGGGGCGTCAAAGTACCTCCCGATGCGGGTGACTTTCGGTTAATGGATCGCGCCGTTGTCAACGCGCTTTGTCAGCTTCCAGAGCGCAACCGCTTCATGAAAGGCCTTTACGCCTGGGTGGGCTTTGACTCCGAGCCAATTACCTACACGCCCGACGAGCGGCAACACGGCCAAACACACTACAGCGCCTTAAAGTTACTGACCTTGGCGCTGGCGGGTCTAACCTCGTTTACCACCTGGCCGCTGCGCGCTGTGAGCCTGTTTGGTTTTCTGGTCTCGATGTGCTCATTTGTGTATGGCCTTTATATTATTTGTGAGTATTTTTTGTTCTCAAATCCGGTAAGCGGTTGGCCGACCATCGTGACCATCCTCTTGTTTTTTTCGGGGATCACACTGATCTCAATCGGTATCGTCGGCGAATACATCGCCCGAATTTTTGAAGAAGTAAAAGGGCGTCCGCTTTATATCGTGCGTCACTCAAGCGGACGGCGCTTTCGTGATTAGTGCGGCGCAGCGTGGCGTATCGCCAATGCCGATCCCGATTATTTTTTGTGCCGACGATTTTGGACTCGAAGCCGGTGTCGATCAGGCGATCGTTGCTCTTGCGCAGCTTGGGCGAATCAGCGCAACGGGGTGCCTCGTGCAAGCTCCCAATTTCGAACAGTCTGCGCTGGCGCTCAAGGGGTTACCGATCGATCTCGGGCTGCACTTAAACCTCACCGAGCCTCTTGGGCAAACGGGGCTGTGCCTTCCTTTGGGACAATTATTATGGCGCACGTATTCGGGCCTGATCGCCAGGCAGGACATTGCTCAGCAAGTTGAAGCCCAACTTGATTTGTTTGAAAAGTATGTGGGACAAGCCCCAGCTTTTATCGATGGACATTTGCATGTTCATCAGTTTCCGGTGGTGCGCGATGTATTGCTGCAGGCCGTACTGCGACGTTACTCGAATAATTTGCCGTGGATTCGCGACACACGTCCGGCCCCCATGTCTGCGCAGTTGCCTCTGATGCAGCGCTTAAAGGCTCGCTTGATCGGCGCATTGGGTGCGTCAAGTTTGATAGGTTTGGCTAAACAAGCAGGTATTCAAAGCAATCACGGCTTTGCAGGGGCGTATGACTTTGATCGCCCACATCCTGCGTACGAAACGATGCTGGCCGCGTGGCTCGAACAAGCCGCATCACAGATGTTGTTTATGGTGCATCCTGCGACCCATGCGTCGCCCACCTTGGCGTTTGGCGCTGATCGCGTTCAAGAGTTTCGGGTCTTGTCAGGGGATGCTTTCGCGTCGCAATTGCAGCAGCAAGGTTTACAGGTTACTCGTCTGTCGACGCTTTTAGCTCATCCCGACCATAAAACTTAACCCCTAGGGCAATACGCTCGCGACCCTGCGAACGTCGATGACGATTGGTGTCGCGTAGCGAGTAGACGCAACCGCAATACTCTTGCTGATAAAACTCTTCGCGCTTACTGATTTCTATCATGCGAGCCGAGCCACCATGTTTGCGCCAGTTGTACGTCCAATACAGAAGTTGGTCGTAACGGGCAGCCGCACGTTCGCCGCTTGCGTTGATTTGGTTCATGTCTTTCCAGCGCGAGATGCCCAGAGAACTCGTGATGGTGTCGTAGCCATGCTCATAGGCATAAAGAGCTGTACGCTCAAAGCGCATATCAAAGCATTGTGTGCAACGCTCGCCGCGTTCGGGTTCGTTTTCAAGCCCTTTTATGCGGTCAAACCAATTGTCGACATCGTAGTCAGCATCAATCATGCGAATGCCGTGTTTTTCGGCAAACCTGATATTTTCATTTTTACGGATTTCGTATTCTTTAACCGGATGAATATTAGGATTATAAAAAAATATATCGTATTGAATGCCTGCAGCCAGCATCGCTTCCATGACTTCACCCGAGCAGGGCGCACAGCAAGAGTGCAGCAGCACTTTGGTTCGGCCTTCGGGTAGCGAAAAACTCGGGCGTAGGGGGTCTGTCACGATCTAATCCAATTGAGAAATAGGTATCTAGCGGTGCTCGCCCTAAATGTCAGACGACGCTCTTGGGGGCGGTACGCGACTAGTCGTTAGGCGGTCAGTTTAACAAGAAGTGCGACAGCTTTTTCATGGCGATCCAGTTGTCAGAGGCGCTTCACCCAAGACCTCTTCCCACAATTCTTGTACGGCACCACGTTCTTCTAACAACTCGTCTTGCGCGACGCGTGCTTTATCGGCGCCTTGTAGGCGTACTTCGTGTTGGCGGCGTCGCAAGTTACGGTAAGCGTCACTTGCGCGCTGTGCTAGCTCTGTTGGGATGAGTCCGACTTTGCCCGCAATCTGCAATAACGCAATATTGCCTAAGTTATTGAGTAACTCAGGATAGTGACCCGCGTGTACCAAGATCAAATACTGGGTCACAAACTCTAAGTCAACCATCCCGCCGTGGTCGTGCTTCAGATCAAACTGTTGGCTGATGTTTGGGTGTCCCGCCGTCATTTTGTCGCGCATTGCGCGCACTTGTTGAGCAAAGGGCGCCGGTGATCGCGGGTGTTTCAAAATCTCGCACCGAATCTGCTCGAACATTGCACCAACGCGTCGGTTGCCTGCGGCAAAGCGCGCGCGCGTCAGCGCTTGATGCTCCCACGGCCAGGCGTGACTTTGCTGGTATTGCTTGAAGGACTCAATCGAGGTGGCCAGTAAGCCAGACTCGCCGTCGGGTCGCAGGCGCAGGTCAATGTCATAGAGCCGACCCGATGAAGTCATCGTTGACAGCCACGAGGTCAGGCGGCGGGCAAGCTTTGCGTAAAGCTCCTCTGCATCCTCGCGCGAATCTTCGTACAAATAAACTAAATCTAGATCAGAAGAATAGCCAAGCTCTTTGCCGCCCAGGCGTCCATAAGCAATGATCGCTATCTGAGGTTCGTCCTGACAGCCCGGCTTCTCAGACGGACATACCTGCGGCCAGACCCTAACTAAGGCTTCTTGCAAGAGTGTGTCGGCCAGGGCTGATAATTGATCGGCTAAGCGTTCGACCGTGAGTATTCCTTCGAGGTCTTGTGCCAGCAATTGAAAGCTGACCTGCCGTTGCGTATCGCGCATCAGGTTCATTTGCTGCTCGATATCAAACGACCCATCAGGCAAAATGCACGCGTCAAGATCTTCGTGCATCGCTGCTGCCACCCGGTCGATATCCACCGGCTCCATGAGTGTGGGCCATGCGATCAGGCTGTCGAGCACCAACGGATGTTGGATCACATATTGTGCGGCCCAAGGGCTCGCCGCCATCATCCGAGCAATACGCGCCATCGTTTCGGGATACTCGGCAAGCAGCGCCAGATAGGCACCACGCTGTGCGACTGTTTCAATTAAATCTAGCAGCCTCAAGGCCGCAGTCAGTGGCTGCGTGGTCTGTTGCGCTGCTGTTAACGCCAGCGGTAGTAAGGTGTCGATGCGGTTGCGGCTCGTCGCCGATAACGCGCGAATCCGGTGGCCCTCTAAAAATGTATCCACCCTCGACGCCAAGGCCGCCGTGTGTTCTCCAAAATTCAATAAGCTTGATTCAAGCGATAAGCTTGGTGACGACTTTTCTTGTAATTCACGCTCTGTCTCATTGAAACCATCGCCCAACCCGGCGATACGAAACGAGTCACGAAAGGTGTCAGCGACAAAGAGTCGATGTTTGGCAAGGGTTTGCTCAAAGTCAGGCAGTGATAAGCGCAAAGCGTGTGCCAGTTCGGCCAAGCGCTCGCGTTGAACTGGAAGTTGATGCGTCTGCTCGTCTTCGGCGTACTGCAACGCGTGCTCGGTGCGTCGCATAAACAGATAGGCCTGTGCTAATCGTTCTGCGGTCGCGCTGGGGATCAGTGCCGCGCGGGTTTGAGCCTCAAGCGCGACCAGCAAGCCTCGCTGCTGTAAGGCGGGCATACGTCCCCCCTTAATCAATTGCGACAGCTGCACAATAAACTCAATTTCTCGAATACCGCCTTCGCCTAGTTTGATATTGAGCTGGGTCTCTAAGCCGGGGCGGGCCAGGGATTTACGTTGCAGATCCAGACGGATACGTTCACGCAAGGTGCGCAGTGCAGCCAAGGTACTAAAGTCAAAGTATTTTCGGTAGACGAAGGGTTGGCGCAAGCTTTCAAACTGTTGCACCTGAGAGGTCGAATCGCTGTCATCAAACGCACGGGCCGGAATCACCCGACCTTTCAGCCAGGCATAACGCTCCCATTCGCGCCCTTGGGTAAATAAATATTGTTCAAAAGCGTCCAAGCTCCAGGCCAGCGGCCCCGCGTCGCCATCCGGGCGCAGGCGCAAGTCAGTTCTAAAGACTTGTCCATTCGCGTCAAGCTCTGAAAGAACCGGCATCATACGGCGTGTCAGACGACCATAAAACTCGTGATAACTCAGCGGCCTTGGGCCGTCAGTTTCGCCTTCTTCGTTGTAGAGCATCACCAGATCAATATCGGATGAGACGTTCAGCTCGCTGCCCCCTAGTTTGCCCATGCCAATAATCAACATTTCTTGAGGGCGACCGGTGAGTGCGTCTTTTGGCTGGCCGTGTAGCGCAACCATGTCGTGCATGATCGTGCGATAGGCCTGTTCGATGCATCGATCCGCCAAGGTTGACATCGTTGCGACCACTTCATCAAGCGAGGCAAGGCCCGCAAGATCTCGAACCATGAGCAAAAAAAAGGTGCGCTTACGTAAAAGACGAAGTACTTGGCGGCAGGCAGAGAGCTCAAGTATTGCGCTGCCGATCGGGACCCCAGCAAGCTCAGCGAACCAGTTGTGTAAACGCTCGGTCGTGATTGCCTGCGAGTGTTCTTGCTCGAGCCAGCGAGCAAAGGTGGGATCGCTTTGCGTCAGGCGACGTAGTGCTCCAGACCAGGCTAGGGCAGAGGAAAAGTTGAATTCAGACATACCGTGAGGCCTAGAAGGTCGCCTTGAAACCGGGTGAGCGCGACAAGGGCTACAAGCTTGCACAATACCCTATAGAATGTGAGTTCACAAAACCTTTTTAAATTGTCCGTTTTGCGTCCTGTCAAATATTTGTTGCGTCTTGCGATCTTGAGCCTGCTGCTGCTTTATTTTGTAGCTGCGGTGACGATGTTGACGGTGCGTTATTGGGTCTTGCCTCGAATCAACGACTGGCGACCGCTCATTGAGCAGCATGTTTCGGCCGCTTTAGGCGCCAGGGTGTCGATCGCAGAGCTCTCGGCTGACTGGTCTGGGCTCAACCCAACTCTTGCACTCAAAGACCTTGCCGTGAACGACGTGAATGGCGATGTCTTGATACAAGTGCCTGACGCTTTTGCGTTGGTGTCCTGGCGCAGCGTGCTCGATCGCGAGTTACGACTGACGCGCCTAGAAATTAATGGTATTGATCTGGCTGCAACGCGTCACGACGACGGTAGCGTCTCGATTGCAGGCCAACCGATTACGCTGCACACAAATGAGCAGCTGAAACTTGATCGCGACACCTTAGCTGTGCGTTGGCTGTTGGACCAAGGTGAAATCGTCATTCGCCAGGCGAGTTTTCGTTGGTACGACCAGATGCGGCAGGCGCCCGTGCTGAATGTGTCCCAAATTGACTTAAGTCTGACCAACAGTTTGTTTCGTCACGAACTGCGGTTGTTAGCTTCGTTACCCGAGTCTGTGGGTAAGCGAGTTGAGTTCGTTATGCGAACCGAAAATATCCTTCGTCAGTTGGCCGTGCCACCAACCCGCGAAGCTGAGATTTATCTTGAGGTGCAAGATCTACAGCTTGCTGGTTTGACGCCTTGGTTAGATCTGCCAGAGATCTCCGGAAGCATTGCCGCTCGCGCCTGGATCGATGTGCAGGATGGGCTGTTAGGTCAATCAACGCTTGAGGTCTTCGCAAAAAAAATTGCACTGCCTTTGGCTTCCAATGAAAAAAGCGCACTATTTGCTCAGACGGGGCAGTTCAGGTTGACCGGGTGGATGGCTGATTTGCTGCCTGAGGGGCATTCGCCACTCCTGGCGCGTAGCGCGGATCATCAGGGCCTCTTATTAAGCGCCACGACGACGGGGCTCAAGATTGATAGTGCCTTGTTTGAGCCCTCATTGCTAGAGCTAGGCGAGGTCACGGCGCGTGCAAAAGTTTTCAAAAACACAGCGGGTTTGTTGGCTGTCGAGTCGGCTCAGCTTGACTTGAAGTCAGCCGAATTGGCAGCGCAGTTACAGGGTTCATGGGTGTCAACCGTAGCGACTGGCGCCGGGCTACTTGACTTGACCGGGCTGATCGCAAAGGCGCCTGCAAATAGGCTTCACCAGATTGTGACGACGCTGACTCCTGTTGATACTCGGCAATTTTTACGCTCGGCGTTGACACAAGGGCAGTTCACTCAAACAGCGGTGACGCTTAAAGGTGACCCCGCACAGTTTCCCTTTAATCAACCGGGTGCGTCTGGCGTATTTCGTCTTGAGGGGCAGTACGGCGGGCTCACTGTCGATTATGACCAAAGCGCTCCGGGGGGTCCTCGTTGGCCTCAGTTGGCGCAAGCTCGAGGCAAGATCATTGTTGATAAGTCATCACTCAGTTTGACCGACTCAAGCGCTGTACTGCTGCAAACAAACGGCGCTCAACTTGACGTCAGCCGTTTTGAGTTCAAGATGCCTGATTTTATGCTCCAGCCCGCACTGACGCTTGACGCAGTGCTTGACGGGCAAGCGAAAGACTATCTGACTATTTTGCGCGGAGCGCCGCTGCCAAGCGCGCTCAAACCAACGCTTGAGCGCCTAGAGGTTGATGGTCGGTTAAAGGTTCCGTTATCTATTCAGATGAAACTTGATGGTGATCAGGCGCCGCTGGTCAAAGGTCAGATTAATTTTGTTGGTAATACAGTCGGGGTTGGGGCTGATGTGCCCGCTCTAGAAAATGTTCGAGGCGTCGTTGATTTTTCTGAGCAATCGTTACGTACCGAGAACATAACTGCTCAGTTTTTAGGTGGCGAGTCAGTGTTGCGTGGTACTTGGACCGAGGGTTCTCAAAGTCTGCAAGCTGAGGGCGTGATCTCGGTCGCAGCTCTTAAAGGCCCAGTAGGAGCCAAAGGTTTATTACCGTTTACCGGGCAGACACGCTACAAGGCACAACTTGGTTCCACGAAAGACCGCGGCTACGAGGCGGTAGTGAGCTCAACCCTTGAAGGCTTGGCCGTGAACTTGCCCGCGCCTTTGGGTAAAACAGCGCAAAGTCGCTTGCCACTGACAGTTCGTTGGGTCGCTTCGCCAGTTAAAAACGATTTTCGTCAAACGCTATCGGTGAGTGTGGCTAACCTGCTCAATGGGCGCTTTGAGCGGCCGGTGGGTGCCCGACCATCGCCGTACTTTGCACGTGCCGCACTAGCGATGGGTGATGCGCTGACGTTGCCCGCAAGTGGATTAGCGCTAGACATCAAACTCGATAAGGTCAATTTCGAGGATTGGAGCTCTTTGTATGATCAGGTCACACAAGAGCCTAAACGCTCTGCCAAGGCAGAGTTTCAAGTATTTCCGACTTTGGCGACTGCTCGCCTGCGCTCACCGCAAGTTGTTTTGTCTGATCTCACGTTTACCAACCTCGATATTACGGCCACACAAGACTCCCCCAATCAGTGGTCCGCTCGCATTGTGTCAAAAGAGACCGATGGAAGCGCCACATGGCGCGCCGCGGCGGGTGCGCTTGACGGGCGCATTCAGGCAAGGTTTTCAAAGTTGACGCTCGGTGCTCCGGATACCGGTGAAACCGAAGCGTTAAAAATTGATGTGATTGAAACGCAGAATTGGTCCGATATACCTGCGATTGACCTCACGATTGATGACTTCACCTTATATGGAAGCCAACTAGGTCGGTTGCGCCTTGTTGGTTCGAATCAGCAACGTGGTGAACTCTGGAATATCGAAAAGCTCGATCTTCAAAGCGCAGCGGCAACTACCACCGCCACGGGACAATGGCGCCTGAAGGGGCCAACGCGCGGCGTTCGCCTCAATGCGGATATTGCGATTAGCGACTTTGGCCAATTCTCAACGCAAATGGGGCACCCCGGGCGCGTCAAGGGCGGCAGTGGAACAATTACCGCTCAAATTGATTGGGTCAATTTTCCGTGGGTGTACAGCTATCAGGGCTTGAATGGTTCGGCCAAAGTTGATTTCAAAAATGGCGTGTTCGAACATGTAAATTCGCGCAGTGCACGACTCTTAGAGCTCTTGTCGCTCCAATCATTGCAAAGAATCTTGAGTTTTAACTTTAGGCCCGGCACCGAGTTTAAAGAGGGATTTCCCTGGAGCGCGTTGACTGGCAGCTTTGCTTTCACCAAGGGTGTTGTGAACACCAAAGATCTGACGATCAACAGCCCAATTGCCAGTATTTTATTGATGGGCAATTCGGATTTAGATAAAAAACTGTGGGATATGGAGGCCGATGTCAGACCGCAGTTCGATATGAGCGGCGCTGCGCTCGCAACCGCCTTTGTTGTGAATCCAATTGCAGGGTTAAGCGCCTTGGCAACGCAATTTTTATTGCGTAATCCAATCGAAAAAGCGATGACTGTGAAGTACGCTGTGACTGGGCCTTGGGATGATCCCAAGCTCGAGCCACGAGGGGCACCCGAACCAGCCGCAACGCCAAATCGCGCTTCACCTGGTTCGGCAAATTAATCGAACTTAGCGCTTCATCAACTCAAAAAATTCATTGTTGTTTTTGGTTGAACGCATTTTGTCCAAGATGAACTCCATCGATTCGACGTCATCCATGTCGTGAATAAATTTGCGTAATACCCACACTTTTTGCAACAGATCTGGCTTGATCAGCAGTTCTTCGCGGCGAGTGCCTGATTTGTTCAAGTTGATCGCAGGGTAGACGCGCTTTTCAGCTAAGCGACGCTCAAGATGAATTTCTGAGTTGCCCGTGCCTTTGAATTCTTCGTAAATCACTTCATCCATACGACTGCCCGTTTCAATCAAGGCTGTACCAATGATGGTCAGTGACCCACCTTCTTCCAGGTTGCGCGCGGCGCCAAAAAAGCGCTTGGGGCGCTGGAGTGCGTTAGCGTCAACACCGCCGGTCAGGACCTTACCCGAGGCCGGAACCACTGTGTTGTAAGCGCGTGCCAGGCGAGTGATCGAATCCAATAAGATCACAACATCCTTTTTCATTTCGACCAAGCGCTTGGCGCGTTCGATCACCATTTCAGCGACTTGCACGTGACGGGTTGCAGGCTCGTCAAAGGTCGATGCCACGACTTCGCCGCGTACGGTACGCTGCATCTCTGTGACTTCTTCTGGACGCTCATCAATGAGCATCACGATCATGACCGCATCAGGAAAATTATCCGTGATGGCGTGGGCGATGTGTTGCATCATCACCGTTTTGCCCGATTTAGGACTTGCAACGATGAGGCCGCGCTGTCCTTTACCAATCGGAGCAAAAATATCAAGAATACGACCAGTCAGGTTTTCTTCGCTTTTGATGTCACGCTCGAGCGGCATGACTTTATCTGGGTGCAGTGGGGTCAGGTTTTCAAACATGATGCGATGTTTGATCGCTTCAGGGGCAAAACCATTGACCTTGTCGACTTTGACTAAGGCGAAATAGCGCTCGCCGTCTTTCGGGGTGCGAACCTCACCCTCAATCGAATCGCCGGTGTACAAATTAAAGCGACGTATTTGCGAGGGTGAAATATAAATGTCGTCGGTGCTGGCCAGATACGAGGTATCGGGCGAGCGTAAAAAGCCAAACCCGTCGGGTAAGACCTCTAAAACGCCATCGCCAAAAATTTGTTCGCCTTGCTTAGCCCGCTTTTTCATGATCGCAAACATCAGTTCTTGTTTGCGTAAGCGATTGGCGTTTTCGATTTCGAGGCCTGCGGCCATTTCGAGCAGCTGCGAAACGTGCTGCGCCTTCAGTTCGTTCAGGTGCATTGATGTCAGTGTAAAAAATTACTTCAAAATAGAAGAGGAGGGGGAGAAGAAAAAGGTTTTATAAACGAACAGCCCGCCTTGAGCGAAGCCAGTGGCGAGCCACGAAGGGGCTCGCGCGTGACGGCATCTTAGATCGCGCTGTCTAACCATGCGGTTAATTGTGCTTTTGACAAGGCGCCAACCTTGGTGTCAGCGACTTTACCGTCCTTAAACAACATTAAGGTCGGGATGCCACGAATGCCAAAGTTACCGGCTGTCTCTTGGTTTTCGTCAACGTTGAGTTTGGCGACGGTCATTTTGCCGGCGTACTGACTGGCAACCTCTTCAAGCATCGGAGCGATTTGCTTGCATGGACCGCACCAAGCCGCCCAGTAGTCAACCAGCACAGGTTGTGAAGATTTGATGACGTCTGCGTCAAAGCTTGCGTCGCTCACGTTTTTGATGTGTTCGCTCATGGTTTCTCTCTTAGAGTGATCGGTATGGCAAATTTGGAATATTTTTTGCTTTTACATTCGGCAATGCCGATCGGCAATGTTGGCCGAGCCTGCTTGGAACCGACAATTTGGATTCCAGACGACTTAGAAGCTACCTGTCTTACACGCATTAAAGCATAACATCCCCGTATTTTGCTAGGCTTGGGGCGTTTTGCCGATAAAGGACTGTGCAGAATAACAACTCGTTGCCAAAAATACCGATGATCCTGACAAGTTGAAGATCATTCGAGCGTGTCGTCATCTTTTGTGGTGAGCTAGGTTCTGCCGGGCCACGCCCAGCGCCTAAGTGCTGTTTTGCCCAACAAACTGACTCCTTGCGCATTTTCCGTAAAATGGCGCAACTTTTACTGTAATTGGGGATCTCTTGAGTACTAAGTCTTACAACGAGTCATCGATTCGGGTGCTGAAAGGCCTTGAACCCGTGCGCCAGCGGCCTGGCATGTACACCCGCACTGAGCACCCGCTCCATATTATTCAAGAAGTTCTCGATAACGCGGCCGATGAGGCATTGGCCGGTTTTGGTAAGCACATTCAAGTTACGCTGCACGCAGACGGTAGCGTCACAGTCGAAGACGATGGACGCGGCATCCCGGTTGGCTTGCACCCCGAAGAAAAAGCCCCTGTGGTCGAACTGGTGTTCACTCGGCTGCATGCGGGCGGCAAATTCGACAAAAAGGGGGGCGGTGCCTACGCCTTCTCGGGCGGTTTGCACGGGGTCGGTGTTTCGGTCACCAACGCCTTATCCAAGCGGCTTGAATTGGTAGTCTGGCGCGAGGCTGCTGCGCACCGGATGGTGTTTGCCAACGGCGATGTGCTTGAGCCGCTTGCCGTTGTCCCTGAGCTCAATCGCAAAAAGACAGGCACGCGAGTACGTGTATGGCCAGACAACAGCTTTTTTGACTCTGGCGTCATCCCTATTAATGAGTTGATGCACTTGCTGCGCAGTAAAGCGGTATTGATGGCAGGGGTCAAAGTCACACTGGTCAACGAAAAAACGGGAGATACCCGCAATTGGCAATATGAAGATGGTTTAGCGGGTTACCTATCCGAGGCGCTTGAAGGGCTTGAGTTGCGTGTGCCAATGTTTCAGGGCGAGCAATTTGCGCTGGCGGATCACGAGAGCTTTGCGCAAGGCGAGGGTGCTCAGTGGGTGGTGGTGTGGGCCGACGAAGGCAACGTGGTGCGCGAGTCGTACGTCAATTTGATCCCTACGCCTGCAGGAGGTACCCATGAAGCCGGTCTGCGCGAAGGTTTGTTTAGCGCGGTTAAAGCCTTCGCCGAGTTGCATAGTCTGTTACCAAAAGGTGTAAAACTTTTACCCGAAGATGTGTTTGCGCGTGCAAGCTTCGTGCTGTCTGCCAAGGTGCTCGATCCGCAGTTTCAGGGTCAGATCAAAGAGCGACTCAACAGTCGCGATGCAGTGCGCCTAGTAGGTGGTTTTGTCCGAACAGCCCTCGATCTCTGGTTAAACAGTAACGTCGAGTACGGTAAAAAACTGGCTGAACTCGCGATTCGACAAGCACAGGCTCGAGCCAAGTCTGCGCAGAAGGTTGAAAAGCGTAAAAGTTCGGGTGTGGCGGTGCTGCCGGGCAAGCTCACTGACTGTGAATCGTCCGACTCGTCTCGTACTGAAGTCTTCTTGGTCGAGGGTGATTCAGCCGGTGGTTCAGCCAAAATGGGGCGCGACAAAGAGTTTCAGGCGGTGTTGCCCCTGCGTGGCAAAGTCTTAAACGCCTGGGAGGTTGATCGCGATCGCCTCTTCGCGAATAACGAGATCCACGACATTGCGGTGGCAATTGGGGTTGACCCACATGGCCCAAAAGATACCCCCGATTTGTCCGGGCTGCGTTACGGCCGCATCTGTATCCTGTCCGACGCTGACGTCGATGGTTCGCATATTCAGGTGCTGTTGTTGACACTGTTTTATAAACATTTCCCGCGGCTCGTTGAGTTGGGGCATGTGTATGTGGCTCGCCCGCCTTTGTTTCGTGTCGACGTGCCTGCGTTAGGCAAGCGGCCCGCTCGCAAAATTTATTGCTTGGACTCCGGTGAGCTTGAGGTTGTGCAAGACAAGCTGCGTAAAGAAGGCGTGCGCGAGGGCTCTTGGGATATTAGTCGCTTCAAAGGCTTGGGTGAGATGAGCCCGGTACAACTCTGGGAAACCACCATGAACCCCGATACACGTCGGATGTTACCGGTTGGCTATGGTTCGCTGGCACCCGCGGATACCACGGCGATGTTTGACATGTTGATGGGTAAAAGTGAATCAGGTGCTCGCCGTACCTGGCTTGAAGACAAAGGTAATCTTGCAGAGGTTGATATTTAAATGACTGACGGTACTCAACCTGGTTTATTTGATCAAAAAGATGATGGAGAATCGCTGACACTTGGCCTCTATGCCGAGCAGGCGTATCTTGACTATGCCGTGTCAGTCGTGCGCGGACGTGCCTTGCCTGATGTGGGTGATGGGCAAAAGCCTGTGCAACGCCGTATTTTGTACGCGATGCAGGCGATGGGACTGCAATCGGGTGCTAAGCCTGTTAAATCCGCGCGTGTTGTCGGTGATGTGCTCGGTAAATATCACCCGCACGGAGACCAGGCCGCCTACGACGCCTTGGTGCGTATGGCGCAACAGTTCACCTTACGCTATCCCCTGATCGATGGTCAGGGTAACTTTGGTTCACGCGATGGCGATAACGCAGCAGCGATGCGTTACACCGAGGCACGCCTGACGCCCTTTGCCCGTTTGCTGCTTGATGAGCTAGACGAGGGCACTGTTGATTTCGTGCCCAATTACGATGGTAGCCATCAAGAGCCCGACATGTTGCCTGCGCGGCTGCCTGTGATGTTGCTCAACGGTGCCTCGGGGATTGCCGTGGGCATGGCCACAGAAATCCCATCACATAATTTGCGCGAGATCGGACAAGCCTGCGCAGCGCTCATTAAACAGCCCAATTTGTCTGACGCGGCGTTATTTGAAATGGTGCCGGGCCCCGACTTTGCGGGGGGCGGGCAAATTATCACCGCGCCTGCAGAAATTGCTCAGATTTATCAAACCGGTCGTGGTTCTATCAAAGCGCGTGCGCGTTGGCAATTTGAAGAGCTGGCGCGTGGTCAGTGGCAATTGGTTGTTCATGAGCTGCCTCCAGGGGCCTCATGTCAAAAAGTCCTCGAAGAAATCGAAGACCTCACCAATCCCAAGGTCAAAACAGGTAAAAAAGCGCTGACACCTGAACAGCAGCAGACCAAGGCTCAGATGCTGGGCCTGCTCGATGCGGTGCGTGACGAGTCGGGTAAAGATGCCGCGGTACGGTTGGTGTTTGAACCCAAAACGTCTCGCATTGACCGCGACGAACTGGTGAACACCTTGCTGGCACAAACCAGTATGGAAACTAGTGTCTCACTGAACTTGGTGTGCATTGGCACGGATAAGCGTCCGCGTCAAAAGGGTTTGCGTCAGGCGCTGCTTGAGTGGATTGATTTCCGCACGAGCACTGTCTTACGCCGCACTCAGTACCGTTATGACAAGGTGACTGATCGCATCCATGTGCTCGAAGGTCGCATGCTGGTTTATCTCAACGTCGATGAAGTGATCAAGACCATTCGAGAATCTGACGAGCCGCGGCCTGCGCTGATGCAGCGCTTCTCGCTCACCGAGCGCCAGGCCGATGACATTCTCGATATGCGTCTGCGTCAGCTCGCGCGTCTCGAGGGCTTCAAAATCGAGCAAGAACTTGCCGATAAGCGCGCTGAACAAGACAAGCTTAAAGAGTTAATCGATCAGCCAACCGCACTCAAGCGTACGGTCGTAAAAGAAATCGAAGCCGATATCAAGACGTATGGCGATGAGCGCAGGACACTCATCAAGACTGCAGAACGCGCGGTGCTTGAAGTCAAAATTATCGATGAACCCGTTACGGTCATCGTGTCGCAAAAAGGCTGGCTGCGCGCTCGACAAGGTCACGGACACGATATGGCACAGTTTGCCTTCAAGGCCGGTGATGCGTGCTACGGCGTCTTCGAATGCCGCAGCACCGACACCTTGATTGCATTTGGTGACAACGGTCGAGTCTATTCAGTTGCTGTCTCTGCGTTACCTTCTGCGCGCGGAGATGGTGCGCCCGTTACCTCAATGATTGACCTAGAAGCCGGTTCGCGTATTGAGCATATGGTCGCTGCTCAAGCCGATTCAGCTTGGTTGCTGACCACCCAACAGGGTTTTGGTTTTGTCGCCAAAGTGTCTGATATGACCAGCCGTCAACGCGCGGGCAAGCAGTTCGTCACGCTCGAGCCAAAAGACGGCTTGCTGCGTCCGGTGCCCATGTTTGCACAAGCGGTTCAGGTGGCATTTTTGTCGAGTCGTGGACGTATGTTGTTGATTGAGGTCTCCGAAATCAAGGCTCTTGCCTCGGGCGGACGGGGGACGATTTTGATGGGGCTCGATGCGCCAGATATCCTGTCCCAGACGGTGCCCGTGTCAAAGGCAGGCTTACGCGTCACCGGTCCCTATCGCAATAAACAAGTGCAAGACGTCTTGTCGGGGGCTGAACTGGCGACGTATCTTTCAAAACGCGCCCGCAAAGGAAAATTATTAGCTGTTCGTAGCAAAGAGCCCGTACTTTCGCCGGTTCTTTGAAAGTAGAATCCGACAGTACCGTTTTACGGCGGTACCAGTCTGACCGCAGCACTATGCTTAAGTGGTGCCGCCTTTATTGACTCATTTTTAGGTTAAAGCGATTATGTCGTTTCAAATTACGATTCAACCCAGTCAACATCAGTTTGCAGCAGAGGCCGATAAAAGCGTGCTTGATGCTGCGCTGGCAGCTGGCATAGTCTTACCGTACAGCTGCCGCAGTGGCGCTTGTTCAACCTGCAAAGCCAAGGTGCTGTCGGGCTCGGTCGAGGCGGGCGCAAGCCCTGCCCAAATTCTAAGCGCCGATGAGATCGAGGCGGGCTTTACGTTGCTCTGCCAGGCTCGCGCAACGTCTGATCTTGTGATCGAATCCCGTGAGCTGCGTCTGGCCTCTGATATTCAGATCCGCAAAATTCCGTCACGCGTGACCGTGATTCAGCGTCCCACCTCAGATGTTGCCCTGCTGACCTTGCAGTTACCTGCCACTGAAACATTTCGTTTTCATGCCGGACAATATATCGAAGTGATTCTTAAAGATGGCAAGCGGCGCAGCTACTCAATGGCCAATGCACCTCATGCGGCCGGCACCCTTGAGCTGCATATTCGCCACCTGAGCGGTGGGCTGTTTACCGACCACGTGTTTGGGGCAGGCGCAACCGCAATGAAAGAGCGCGAAATTCTTCGACTCGAAGGGCCCTTCGGGTCATTCTTTTTGCGTGAAGATAGCCAACTGCCGATTGTCATGCTTGCAAGTGGCACTGGTTTTGCGCCGATTAAATCAATCGTCGAGCACATGGTGCACGAAAATATCAACCGCCCCATCACCTTGTATTGGGGGGGGCGACGTCCCAGCGACTTATACATGAACGACTTGGTTGAGCAGTGGGCCCACACCATCCCTGGTTTCAAGTATGTTCCTGTGATTTCTGATGCGCTTCCTGAAGATGGCTGGGCGGGTCGAACCGGGTTTGTGCATCGGGCTGTGATGCAAGATTTCCCCGACTTGAGCGGGCATCAAGTCTACGCCTGCGGAGCGCCGATTGTGGTTGATTCAGCGCGTCGCGAGTTTGTGGCGACCTGCAAATTGCCAGAAGAGGAGTTCTTTGCCGATTCGTTCACCTCAGAGGCAGACCTTGCCGCTGTAAAATAGGTCTTAGATTTAAAGATACCTAACTCGTTTGTGGTCAAAGTTACCCATCAAGTGTGGTCAACGTTACTCAACCTAAGTGCTCGACTTTTTTACGGAATTTACAGCGTGACTTTATTCACCCGTTTTGCAATGATTTTAGGCGCCAGCTGTTTGGTATCGGGGCTGGCATACGCTGAGCCGACCGAGGTACAGGTTTGGCACACCTTAAGTTCGGTTAATAAATCTGAATTCGAAAAGATCGCGAAGCAGTTTAATAACGAGCAATCTGAGGTCAAAGTTGTCCTGAAGGGGTTTGATCATCAGGCCGCGTTGCGGGCGCAAGCCACAGCGGCCATGACTTCGCCGGGTGCGGGCAAACCTAATCTTGTGCAGATTGAGGATAATCGCTCGCCCGAGTTGATTGCTCAGCACAAAAATATTGTGCCACTTTATGATTTGTTGAAGCGCTATCCGATTGCAGACCTCAATTGGTTCTTATCCCAAACAACCGGTTTTATGCGCGACGCGCAAGGTCGCTTGATGGCCTTCCCGTTCATGGCCGAAATCCCTGTCATGCTTTACAACTTGGATGGTTATCAAAAGGCCGGTCTTGATGCCGCTAAACCGGCACGTACTTGGCCCGAGTTGCAAAATCATTTATTGGCTTTGCGTGATAAGGCGTATTACGAGTGTCCGTTTGGTATCAGTCAGCAAGTGAGTACGCATCTTGAAAACTTGGCGCCGATCAATAACGCTGTGTTTGTCACGCCAGGCAATGGTTTAGAAAAGTCTAAACAACAGCCCGAACTCAATCTGGCTGATCCAGTATTTATGCGCCACATGTCAATTATGGTGAGCTGGAAGCGTTCAGAGCTTCTCATGCAAAACAGTAACGGCACTGAGGCAGATGAACTGTTTGCTAAAAATAAGTGCGCAGTGATCACAACGACCTCTGGGGCCTTGGGTCATATGCTTGACACGCGCGGGTTAAATTTTGGCATGGCACCTTTGCCCTTCTATGATCAAGTCAGCCCTAAGGCAGGCGCACCCTTTGTAAGTGGTGGCGCTTTGTGGGCCGTTTCGGGTCACACCAAAGACTCTGATAAAGCAACCGTCGCTTTCCTAGCATATCTCTCAAAGCCCGTGATTGCTGCTAACTGGCATCAACGCACAGGTTATCTGCCATTAACGGATGCTGCATTTCGGGCTGCAAATGTATCACTCTATGACAAGGTGCCAGGCATTCGCTTGTTAGTTGATTCAATGCGTCAAGTCAATGACAAGAACAGTCGTGGTTTTCGTGCTCGCAACTATCACAGCATCGAGCCAATTTTGAGTCGGCAGTTTGATGCGGCCTTGTCGGGCAATACGCCGCCCGTGCAAGCCTTGACCGTGGCGCTCGACGAATCGCGTCCGTTGATGCAAGATCCTGCCTTGGCCAAAGCTGCGCCACCCGCCCGCAAAAAATAAGTCTAAGCAGTGAGTAAAAAACGAGACCTACCGGTCTCGTTTTTTTTGCGCGCTGTTTTCGTCTATGCGTGAGTCACACAATTGTGAATGCCGCTGACAAGCGTCAAGATCACCGCTCATTAAATATTTACGGGCGAGTAAATCATGACTGTGCGCGGTACTTGGTGGTTGTGTTTCTTTTTATTGCTCTCTGGGTGCATGGGGCCTGTTGCGCGACCCTGGCCAAGCGAACAACCTAGCGGTACCAACAGCCCAGCGGGTACGCTTGATTTTGGTTGGAAACTGTCAGGCGATCGCGCGGTTGCACCATTGCAAGTATTTTCAGATGCGTCGCGTACCTGGTTGCAATGGCTGCCCGGTCAAGTCCTTCCGATTATTTTGGGGGCGAGTCATCAAGGTGAACAGGTCTTGACCTATTTGCGTCAGGGTCCTTATACGATTATCGAGGGGCACTGGCCAGCCCTGCTGTTTCGCTCTGCCCAGCAGCAGGCACGTGCTCGACGGGTTGGTGCCTCTGTCGTTGAGGTGGGTGCAACTCAACAACCTGTGGTGTCCCCTCCGCTGGGTTCACCGCAGTCGTCTGCTGCACAATCTCATGCCAATCACGCTCCACGCCCCTTTTTTGCAGTGAGCCATTCCGACCTTCATCTTAGGCAAGCCTTGACCCGTTGGGCGGGTCTCAGTGGCTGGCGCTTTGAACCTGAGCATTGGGCGGTCGATATTGACATTCCCTTGTCGGCCTCGGCGCGCTTTTCAGACGACTTCGTGTCCTCAGTGCAGGCCTTAGTAGCATCGACTGAATTGTCCGATCGTCCGCTGCAGCCGTGCTTTTATTCAAACCAGGTCCTGCGAATCGTACCTGTGGCTGAACCCTGCGATCGCACGCTTGGGGATGGTGCTGCAATATGAGTCGGACTTTTGCACGAGTTGCCTTCATCACCCTTCTGACCTTTCCAACACTCACGGGTTGCGCCATTCATCAGCGTTTGAGTCAGCGCGACGCTGATGCGACGCAAACGCGTCAGACCCTCTCGCGTAGGCAAACGGCCTTTGAAGCTCGCACCAATAACCGAGCTGAAAAGCTTAAGGCGCAACAGGTCGAAAAGCCCTGGCTGGTCAGTCGAGCCGTTCCGCTTTCGCGCGAGGTCACGTTGCCACCGGCATTGCGCGCAAAAGTGAACACAACCATGTTGTATCGCGGCGGTAAAAGCGATCTTGTTGTACTGGCAGAAAGAATTACTCAGGCGACGGGTGTGCCAGTGCAGATTAAACCTGAAGCGCTACTGCCGAGCGAGAGTTTTTTACCTAGACTAAACCTCAGTACGATGACGCCAGTGGCGGCGATGCCTCACCAGGTCTCTCTCGAAATGGGACCACAGCCGCTACCTAAGATTCTCGATCAAATTTCAAAACGCCTGAATCTTTGCTGGCGTTTTCACAACGGAGCGATTGAGTTCTATCGAACTCAAACGCAAGTCTTTGATATCAGAGCGTTGACGCTCTCGGCGCAAGCCGAAGCGCGTCTGGGACGAAGCGCCAACGCCAAGGCTGGGGGCTTTGATAGCACCTCGGTTACTGCGCTCAAGGGCACCGAACAGCACACGCTCGAAGCGATCAAGCTGCGTCTTGAGCCTTTTTTAACGCGCGCAGGCGTGATCGCTGCGCAACCTGGCGCGCTGAGTTCTTTGATTGTGACTGATACCCCTGAGGCGCTTAAGGCGGTTGCGCGCTTTATCGAGCGCGAAAACCGAACCTTGACGCGTCGTGTTCGATTGATCTTCGAAGAGATCTCTCTTCAAACACACGAAGATCTGGAGTTTGGCCTCGATTGGGATACCTTGTTCGCCCAAGGTAGCTTTGCCGCAGCGCTGGCGGCTCCCGTTGCGGGGGCGGGCGTCGGAGCGGCTCGAGCCGCAATGGACGCGGCTTATGGCCCCGTACAGTCTTCTAAGCTCATCGTTCATGCGTTGGCAAAGTACGGCACCGTTGTGCGTCACGTCTCGATGCCGGTGCTCACACTCAACAAGCGGCCGGTCACTCACGCGGTTCGCACAACGTTTTCGTATATTGATCAAGTCAAAACATCTGGGCCGAGCAGTGCAGGGTTGACGGGCGTCGCTAGCGGTTTGCCCTCTATGTCAGTCAGCCAAAAAGAAGAAACGGTTGGTTCATTTTTGACTCTTGTGCCAGACGCCCAAGAGGATGGGCAGATCCTGCTCTCTGTTGCGTACGACAACACGGTTGCGCAACCACTTAAAACCCTCACCATCGGCGAGCAGAGCAGTCGCATGCAGATTCAGCAAATCACCATAGATGGCAATGGCACCGTACAGCAGGTGGCACTGAAGCCAGGGCAACCCATGCTGGTTTCAGGTTTTGAGCAAAAGCAAGGTGAATCTGACCAAACGCGGCTGAGCGCAGACGCGCCAATTGCTTTTGGCGGAAGTGACCGTGCGAGGCATAACAGGATCGTGACCGTTATTGTGATTACCGCGCAAGTTGAAGAGGGCTTCTAGAGTGACTGACTTCAATGCGCTCAGAGACCATTTGCCCGCTGCGCCAGCTAAGCAGTCTGCCAAAACAGTGGTTGTTCGCAATTCCTTTGGGCAGCCAGTCATCTTTGGCATGGACTGGACTGCGCTGGTCGGAGGCCAACCCCTGAAGCTCGCTCGAAAGCACGCACGTCTGGTGCGCGCAACGCATTTCTTGCTGGTCGGTGCGCCCGCAACAACGGTGGGGTGCGTCCAACTTGAAAAACAATATTTTGCACAGTCCTGCGGAATGTATTCTGCAGCAGCTTTATTCTCAAGCGCGTATCCAAACGCAGCCGTCGCTTGCCTCGTGCGCTTCGAAGAGGGGGGCT
Source organism: uncultured Alcaligenaceae bacterium (assembly GCA_937952975.1). Lineage (GTDB taxonomy): Bacteria > Pseudomonadota > Gammaproteobacteria > Burkholderiales > Burkholderiaceae_B > Zwartia. Next base: position 12,317 of record CALFXX010000112.1, on the reverse strand, counting down.
ACTGGATGGTTGCATCACACTCGGGCTCGATCATCTCTGAAACCGATCGATGGTTTCTGGATGTCGAGGCTGCGCTTGCTGCGCTGAAGGCGATTCGCCTTCGATTTCCGAGTTTAGTCGTGCACGAAGGCCTGATCGCTAGTTCGACGCAGTTACCTGCCTGGTTGAATAGCAAATGCTCAGAGCAAGCGCGAGTATTAGTCTTGCGAGCCGTCCGCCACAGACTAAAAAATCGCACTGCTGCATTGGCGCTGGGTATTTTTGTTTGCCTTTGGGCTAATTGGTTTTATAGCAAATCGGATCAGAATGCTGCGGTCACCCAAGTGAATCCAGCACAACGTTGGCTTGATGCTCTGGCGCAATACGGGCAGCAACATCCGATGCACAGATTTTCTGACTTGATGCGTGTCATGACGGCCTGGCGTCGCGTGCCCTTCAATCCATCGGGCTGGCAACTTTTGCGCGTGCAGTGCGAGCCAGTTTCAGTAGATTGGTCGTGCGCTGCGCACTATCACCGCCAACATCGCTTTGCTTTGAATCAACATCTTGAGGCGGTTAAGCCCGACGAGTGGGAGTTTCACGCCGTCTCGCTCGACCGCGCCATGTTGACATGGCGTCTTTCTCAAGCGGCTGAAACTTTAGACTTTTCTCAGGCCTCGTTGGGCCTTGATTGGATGACCAGCTTGCAACGCTTAAGCCCTCTGTTCGAGCATATTCAATTGGGACTCGCCTCCAAATTGTCGGTGAGTGCGCCACTTGATTCGCAAGGGCTTGCGCTTGAGCGTCCTGCCGGCTTGCCCGTCTGGCAGCAACGCACGTTGGCCTTAAAGGGGCCGTTGCGGGCGCTGACTGCACTTCAAACCTTGAATGCGCCGGTTCGCTGGCGAAGCGCGACGCTTGAGGTTGGCAATATTTCAGGCCAAGAACTGACACGCAGCGCTCTAGTTGTAAAACTTCTCGGAGACCTCTTTGAAGACACTCAGCACTAAGCTAGTTATGCTCGTTGGCAACATCTTGTTTTTTTCTGCGGCGCTTGTGCTATCTGGCATGACCACAGCGCTTGCCCGTGAACATGCTGCCCAACAGGCGACGATTGACGAATTACTCAGACTCGATTCGCAAGCCGCGTTGGTAGCCGCCAAGAAAAATATTTTCGGTGTGACGCAGCAAGCGCAGGCCGATGTTGGCGCCAGCAGCCAACCATCCGAAGGCAATCAGGTGTTAGCGATCTACGGTGTCGGAAAAATATTGACCGCTGAGGTGTTGTTAGATTCTGAGCCGCACGTGTTTAAAAATTCGCGGCCTCGGCCTGTTTGGGGCCCAACGCTACTGTATCGGCTCGAACGCATCGTTCCGCCTTGCGTGCACTTAAAAAAAACAGGGCAGCCCCACGTTATTTGTTTACGAAAGGGACGTTGAGTCACCGCCTCGTGCTCTGACGGGGCTGCAACAGGACATTATTCAAGATGCTTAATCGGTTGGTAACTCGTATGGATGCGAAGACTACGGCAAACACCCCCGCGTATGTTGACGTCCCGACGCATGAAACGCTGATGCAGCTATCGCCTGCCTTCGTGCGATCGCTCGCACCTGAGCTTGCGGTACTCAGTTTGCGTGGTCGCGTCTGCCCGGTTTATTTTTCGGATGGCAGTGTGGGTGTGTTTGCTTTGCGCGAGTATTGCTACGACGATCAAACACGTGCGGTACTTGATTTACTGAGGCGCAGGGGATTTCGTTTGAGTCAACCCCCGCTCTTTGTCTTGCCCCCCGCGTTACTACTGGCGATCGATAAGCCTGCCGAGGATCAGAGCGCGGGAACGACAGGCATTCATGCCGATAGGCATGCACAGCAGGGCGCATTGGCGGCCGCCTTTGATGCCCTTTTGCGTTGGGCGGTAGTGCGTCGGGCCAGCGATATTCACTTTAACGTGAATCGTGATCGCTATTCATCGCCTGTCTACTTTACGCTTGCCGGGCGTTATGTATCGCCGCCAGAGTTTGCGAGTTTGCCCACTTCAACCGTCCTCGATATGTTGGCAGTCGCATGGATGGATATTGAAGGCGGGAACGGTGCTGTGTTTGATCCGATGATCGAGCAACAAGGGCGTCTGAGCCGCACGATTGATGGTCAAAAGCTCTTGCTGCGATGGGCTTCGCTCGCGACAGATGTAGGCCCTTCGGTATGTCTGCGCTTGTTAGTGATGGATCCCTCGCAGTTAACGCCCGACCTTCAGGTGCTGGGTTATTTGCCTGAGCAGATTGCCTTGTTTGAGCGACTCCAACGCACCGACGGCGGCGCTATCTTATTGGCTGGCACCGTTGGCAGTGGAAAATCCACCACGATTGCAACATTAATGCGCGCGATTGCTCCCGACCGTAAAGTGATTACTCTTGAAGATCCGGCCGAATACCTCATCCCCAATGCATTGCAAAATACAGTGTGCCGTAGTTTTTCTGAACACGATGAGCACGCCTTTGATAGCAAGCTTAAAGCGATTAAGCGTTCTGCCATGAACGATTTGCTGATCGGCGAGATCAGAGATCACACGACAGGCCGGGCCTTTATGGATTTGGCCGCTTGCGGAGTCAACCTTTACACGACGGTTCACGCAGGGTCTGCCTTATTGATCCCTGATCGATTGGCCTCAAGCTTTATTGGCGTCGCGCGGGATTTGCTCGCTACACCAGGCATTCTCAAACTATTGGTGTATCAGGCGTTGATGGTGAAGCTGTGCCCAATTTGTTCGTTGACCTTTGAGCAGGTGCGGGCGCGGCCAACGTGGCGCTGCGCCTTAAATCAGGTTCGTAGTCAGGCTTGGCTCGAAGTCTGGATCAACGGCCTCGAAGAAAAATTCGGAGTCTCGCGCCACGCCTTGAGATTTCGAAATGAGCAGGCCTGCTCTGAGTGCGATCATTCAATTTCGAGCCTGCGCGGCACGGTCGGTCGTACGGTGGTTGCCGAAATGATTGATCCATTAAACGAGGCAGAGTTTTTGAACGGCGTCAAAAATAAAGATGGCGTTGGCCTTTATCACTGGTTTGCCCAAAGGACTCAACAGGCGCTGCTCTTGTCTGACCCACTACGTCAATCAGCTGGGCAGATCGCAGTTTTTAAAATGACACAAGGGATGTTGGATCCCCGTGACGTGCAGGCGCGCTTTGGTGGTTTCGAGGTCTCATTGGCAAAGCGAGGCGCTGATGAATAGGTTGTCGACTTACTTACAAGACTACGTTGCGATGAGGCACGTGCCGAATTGGCGTCTGCGACTGGCCGCAAACCAGTTTCGCTCGCAACGCGCTGATTATTACGATTACTTGGCAGAAATGATCGCCGCGACCGCCGGAGCCAAAACGCTGCTCAGTATTTTTGAAGATGACGCGCGACGTTATCAGAGTCACGGTGCACGAGGAGTGCTGTCGCGCCATTGGGTTCAACAGTTTCCTAAAAGTGGTGGTGATTTATTTACTACCTGGTTCGGTTCGCTGCCGACTGAAGATCTGGTCGCGGTGCAGGCTGCCCAATACGCAGGCGCAGGCGCTTTGACTCAGACCCTGCGGCAACTGGCTGCGGTCGTTCGTACCACTGATGCAGCGAGTCAGGCCTTTGTCCAAACAATCTGGGTTGGCTTGGTAGGTGTGGCCGTCGCAATTTGCGCGGTCTTTTCGATTCCGATGTTTACTGCCGATCATCTCGAGCGCGTGTTCTCTGAGGTGCCCCCTGAGCAGTATGGGCCTTGGTCACAGGCTCTCTTTGTGTGTTCTGAGTGGTTAAAACTTTTATGGCCGTTATTGCTCTTCGTGACCGCGAGTGTTGCGACGATCATAATCTGGTCGTTACGAAACTGGTGCGGGGCTGCCCGCAGCGTTGCCGATCAGTGGGGTATTTGGCGCCTATATCGCGTGGTCCAAGCCGTCAGGTTTCTTTCCTTATTGGCCGTATTGTTAAAGCCCCGCGGCAATACCAGTGCGCGGTTGCGCGAGGCGCTGTTCATCCAGCAGCGTAGCGAGGTACCCTGGCTGGCCCACCATCTCGAAAAAATGTTAACGCGTATCGATACCGGAGCGTTGGCCGTTGAGGCGCTTAATACAGGCTTGATTGACCGCGATACGTGGTGGTATTTCACGGATATGGTGACCACGCTTGGGCTTGATGAAGGCTTGCAGCGCACCAAAAATCGCTTGGCCGTGCATACAGTGCAACGATTACAGAGGCAAGCACTGGCACTGCGCTGGCTCTTACTGCTCGCCGCGCTGGCGGTCGTGTTTCTGATCGCGTTTTGGCATTTTCGCGTATTTGACGAACTTAGGCAGGCTTTGAGCTTGCATTACGCGGGTTGATTTTTCTTGCAGGTTGATTTTTCTCGCGGGTTGATTCTTCTCCGCGGGCTGATTCTTTTTTGCTTGCGTAAGCCTCGGGCACGGTGGTTTCGAGGAGGATCTCGTGAGCCTTCCGCGATTCTTTCTGTCTTTGCGACGCTGTTTGTTTGTATTCAATCCTCTTGTTTGGAGCTATTTCGATGTGTCTTTGTTTTAGAGCTTTTTCGATGAACGTATTTTCTAAAGGCACGGACCGTGCCTTCGCCTCTGTGGGGGCTGGTTGGCTGCCTTTCGTTTTTTCTGCGACGTCGAAAATTGAACGACGCCGTGCGTTTGCGCGGCGGCATGCTGAGCGAAGCCGTGCGTCAGAGCAAGGTTTTTCGTTGATCGAGATTTCGATTGTGACAACGCTCATGATGTTGATCGCTATTATCGGTATTCCGGCTATTCAAGGCTATGTGATTGAAAATAAAGTGCCTCGAGTCGCTGAAGAAATGCAGCGTTTCGTTGCGCGTATGAAAGCGAATACGAATGGGTTTGGGGCGAATCCATACCTTGGGATCGACAGCGGCACGTTGGCGAATGCGCTGCGCTCGTCAAGCGTTGTCTCTGTGACGGGGTTCGGTCCTCGAGCAACCGTTGCGCACGGCCTGGGCGGTACGGGGCAGTCTGGGCGAGGGGTTATTTCGGTTGAGCCGCAAGCGGTGGCCGGGGGGATGAGTGGTTCGGCCTTTTCCCTGACCTTAAATGATGTCAATCAAGCCGCCTGCCCGGCGCTCGCTTCGATTTTGCAGCGCCTGGCTGAGGTGGTAACAATTGCTGGTGCGAGTGGCCCGGTGATGGTTAAAAACTCACTGACCGAGCCTCATATGCCTTACAACCCGATGCTGGCTGACTCGCAGTGCGTAAGCGGCGATCGAAATACTTTTGTTTTTACGATTCGCTAGCCATGGTTGCCGTTAAACGTGAGGGTGGGTTTGCTTTACTCGAGTTGATTATTGCGATGGCTCTGGCGTCATTGCTTGCGCTGTGGGGGGCATCCTTTTGGATGCAGCAGGCCGAAGACGCAGCGGCACAGTCCAGTGGGGTTTGGTTGTTAACGCTCAAAAGGGCAGTTGACCAGATGCTCGTGAGGCAGGCTGACGCGCTAGTGGGGATTGTTCAGGTCGAACCGAGTGGGTCTGGTTACCGTGATATTTGGCGCCCAACAATTTCCGAGTTGATCGCGGCCGGACATTTGTCCAAAGGTTTTCCAAACAGACCTGCCTTGGGTTACGAGGCTGGGGTGCGGGTGTTTCCTCCCGAGGGCGCATGTTTGACAAGGGGATGCAAAATTGAGGCGCTGGTGTGGGCTCAACCCGCGACCGGGCAGATGCGCCAAGCCAATGACACCAATCGGCTCGGCAAGCTGTTGACTGCGCTCGAAGGTCAGGGGGCTTCGGTACACCCGTTTTTGCCGCACAGAATCAAGGGCGGCGCTATTGATCGGCCTAATCCGCCAAGCGCTGATCTGACCGCGTTTCCTGTCGGTACGATTGCCGCGCTGAGTTTTTACGATTCGACCCAGTACGCCCACTTTGTTCGGCAATTCGATCTTCGTGATACCGTTTTAAAGGGTAAGTTTGAGGCGGCAAAAGGGGTGACGACACCGGCAGATATTGTGGCTGGAGGGGTTGTGAGCGCCGGCACTCGGATTTCGGCGGGCGAGTATCTGCAAGTTGGCGCATTGGCTGCCGAAGGTAACGCCTGCGAGGCATCGGGGCTCATCGGTAAGGGTGTCGAGGGCAACCTCTTGGTTTGCCATCAGGGCCGTTGGCAGCTCTCTGGGGCCAGTTTCGGTGGCGTCTTTTTGACCCACAGTTGGCGTTCGTGCCACGGTAATCGGCATCTGATGGAGCTCCTTCCCTGGCAAGTCGATCAGGTCAATATGGTGAATCCCAAAACCGGTCAATGTAATTGCCCCGCAGGGTTTTCGCCGATGCTGTTTTCTGCCTGGCGCTTTCAAGAGCATGAGTCTGGTGAATATCGCAGCTTTATCTGCCTGCGTTAGCTTGGCGGTCGGGTTTGGGCAGAGCCTTTATACTAGAAGCTTGAATTTAAGGGTTGCACCGTGTTGACGGTGTGATGGTCTGCTTACTCATTCAGTGCTGCGCGATGAAAACGTCTGAAATCCGTCAAAAATTTTTGCAATATTTTCAATCCCAGGGGCACACTGCCGTGCCCTCTTCGTCACTGGTGCCAGGTAACGATCCAACCCTATTGTTTACCAATTCGGGGATGGTGCAGTTTAAAGACGTTTTTACGGGTAAAGATTCGCGCCCCTACACGCGTGCCACGTCCTCGCAGCGGAGCGTGCGTGCCGGTGGGAAGCACAATGACCTTGAAAACGTTGGCTACACAGCGCGCCACCACACCTTTTTTGAGATGTTGGGTAACTTCAGTTTTGGCGATTATTTCAAGCACGATGCCATTAAATTTGCTTGGGCGATGTTGACCGAAGTGTATGCCTTGCCCAAAGAAAAACTTTGGGTCACCGTCTATCAAGAAGACGATGAAGCGTACGGTATCTGGCAAAACGAGATTGGCGTTCCTGCAGAACGCATTATTCGTATTGGCGACAACAAAGGTGCGCGTTACGCCTCAGATAATTTTTGGCAAATGGCTGATACCGGTCCGTGTGGCCCGTGTACCGAGATTTTTTACGACCATGGCCCTGAGATTTGGGGCGGGCCTCCTGGTTCGCCTGAAGAAGACGGCGACCGCTACATCGAGATCTGGAACCTCGTGTTTATGCAGTTTGAGCGTGACGCGTCAGGCACCCTGACACCCTTGCCAAAACCTTGCGTCGACACCGGGATGGGGCTTGAGCGTTTGGCTGCAGTGTTGCAGCATGTGCACTCAAATTATGAGATTGATTTGTTTGTCGCGTTGATTGCCGCCGCAGCGCGCGAAACGGGCTGCAAAGACTTGGCAAATAACTCCCTTAAGGTGATCGCAGACCATATTCGTGCCTGCAGCTTTTTGATTGTCGATGGCGTCATCCCAAGTAACGAAGGGCGAGGCTATGTGTTGCGCCGTATCGTGCGCCGTGCCCTGCGTCACGGCTATAAGTTGGGTCAAACCAAACCGTTTTTTCACCTGTTGGTCAAAGACCTGGTTAAAGAAATGGGTCAGGCTTATCCTGAGTTGGCAAAAACGGCTGGTCGTGTCGAGCAAGTGCTGCGTCAAGAAGAAGAGCGTTTTGGCGAGACCCTTGAGCACGGTATGAAAATTCTTGATGTTGCGCTCGCGGCGTTGCCCGCTGCCCAACCAGGTAGTCAAACGTCGCCCACTCTTGATGGCAACACCGTGTTTACGCTGTACGACACCTATGGGTTCCCTTTTGATCTGACCGCCGACATTTGTCGCGAGCGTCATGTCGAGGTCGATGAGGCTGGGTTTAACACCGCGATGGATCGTCAACGTGATCAGGCCCGCGCGGCGGGCAAGTTCAAAATGGCTGAGGGCTTGGTGTATCACGGTGCTTTGACGCAGTTTGAAGGCTATGAACACCTGCAAACTCAAGCGAAGGTGTTGGCGTTGTATGTAGGTGGCGCTGCGGTAGAGCAAGTGTCAGAGGGTCAGGACGCGATCGTGGTGCTCGATACCACGCCGTTTTACGCCGAGTCGGGCGGTCAGGTTGGCGACACGGGCCAGTTACTCGCTGCGCAAGCGGGGGCCTCGTTTACGGTGCTTGATACGCAAAAAATTCAACCTAATGTGTTTGGCCATCATGGCAAACTCACTGCTGGCACACTCAAGCTTGGGCAGCAAGTCAGTGCTCAAGTTGATACTGAGTATCGCGCGCGTACCGTGCGCAATCACTCGGCCACACACTTGATGCATAAAGCCTTGCGCGAAGTATTGGGTGGCCATGTTCAGCAGCGCGGTTCGCTGGTAGACGCTGACAAAACTCGCTTTGACTTTGCACATGATGCACCGATCTCTGATGCCGACATCGCCAAAGTCGAAGCGATCGTTAATGCCGAGGTGCTGGCAAACAACGCTGCACAGGCGCAAGTCATGTCGTATGACGACGCGGTAAAGGGCGGTGCGATGGCCTTGTTTGGCGAAAAATACGGCGATACCGTGCGCGTGCTGGATATCGGCTTTTCACGCGAATTGTGTGGCGGCACTCACGTTGCCCGTACTGGCGATATCGGCCTATTTAAAGTGGTGTCTGAAGGGGGCGTGGCTGCAGGCGTGCGGCGTATTGAGGCCGTGACAGGCAGCAACGCTTTGGCTTGGGTGCAAAACCTGAACGCGACCGCACAGCGCGCCGCTGCAGCACTCAAAACACAGCCCGCTGAGTTGCCCGAGCGCATTGCGCTGCTTCAAGAACAACTGAAAGGCGTTGAAAAAGAACTTGAGCAGGCACGCGCCAAACTCGCGTCAAGCGCAGGCAATGCGTTGACGGATCAGGCCCTTACACTCGGCGCTGGTTTCAAGTTGCTCGTGACAGAAGTGCAGGGCGTTGACCCTAAAGATTTGCGTTCAATGGTTGATCAGCTTAAAGATCGACTCAAATCTGCCGTGGTGCTACTGGCCGCACGCTCGGCCGATGGCAAGATTAGCTTGGTTGGCGGGGTGACTGCTGATTTATCGGGCAAGATCAAAGCCGGTGATTTAGTCGGTTTTGTGGCGGCGCAGGTTGGGGGTAAGGGCGGTGGGCGTCCTGATATGGCAATGGGTGGTGGCACCGATGTGGCCGCACTGCCAGGCGCTTTGGCTAGCGTGAAAGCGTGGGCTGAGTCGCGTTAAGACAACTAAACACGTGCCGCCCCAGGTGAACGACGATCCTAGGGTTAAACGTGGTTAGTTCATAACAGCCCGACGACGCATGTAAGGTTCACCATGATAGATTCTTCTTCCAGCAGCACCCCCGAGTTTCAACATACCGTTGACGCGGTGGGGTTGGCCTGCCCACTACCGATCTTGCGGGCAAAAAAGGCACTTGCCACTATCTTGCCCGGAGACGTCTTACGTGTGATCACCACGGATCGCGGCGCGGTGCGCGATTTTCAAGCTTTTTGCCGGCAAACCGGTAACGAGCTTCTGGCGCAGGTCGATGAGGTTGAGCAGGTTACGCATTACCTGAAGCGACGTCTAAAACCAGTGGCGACAAACACCTAGTCCGTTGGTAAAAAGTCGAAGGCGCGAGGCCACTGTTCTTTGGTTAAAGGCAAGCGGGGTTGCACCCCTCGTCTGTTGATAAAAGCCGCAGGCGGGACCCCATGGTTTTTCGGCAAAAGGGTGCTATACTGCTAGACTTTCCTGAACATTTTCAAGGTATTACCTATGGTCGTGATTCGCCTGGCCCGTGGCGGCTCCAAGAAGCGTCCTTTTTACAACCTCGTAGCGACCGATTCTCGTGATCGCCGTGATGGTCGTTTCATTGAGCGCGTTGGTTTTTATAACCCCGTTGCCAATGCAAACGAAGAGCGTCTGCGCATTGCGCTTGACCGCGTGAATCATTGGACTGGTGTTGGTGCTCAGTTGTCTCCAGCGGTTGCCCGCTTGGTGAAAGACTTCTCTGCCAAAGTCGCGACAGCGGCTTAATAGATGGCTGTTGATGGCGCCGCAACAGCGCCAGATGATCTGATCGAACTCGGTCGGATCATTTCAGCCTATGGTGTGCGCGGTTGGGTCAAGATCCAGCCGCATTCTGCTCAAGGTACTGTACTTCGCGCCGCACCCGTGTGGTGGCTTGTTGCGCCCGTTGGTCCTTTAGCTAAGCCTGGCGCACCAGTCGCTCACAAAGTGAAGCAAGTACGCCCTCAAGGCTCGACTGTCGTTGCTGATCTTGAAGGCGTGGGCGAGCGTGATCTGGCTGAAAGCTTGCGCGGCTACACCGTGTTTGTGTCGCGGCAACATTTTCCGAAAGCGCAAACCGACGAATTCTACTGGGTTGATTTGGTTGGCTGTCAGGTGTTTGGCGAAGAGGGGTTGCTCGGTGTTGTACACGAGGTCGTTGATAACGGCGCCCACGCGCTGCTCAAAGTACATCGCCTGCAGGCACAAGAGGGTGCAGAGCCACTTGCGTTACTCGATGCAAAAGGTAAGCCGCAAGAAACACTCGTGCCCTTTGTGGCCGCACACGTGCAGCATGTTGATATTGCCGCGCGTCGAATCGACACCGATTGGCCAGTAGACTTTTAGAATCGCTGCAATGCGAATCGATCTTGTCACCCTGTTTCCTGAAATGTTTAGCGTGGTGCGTGACCTTGGTGTAACGGGGCGCGCACACGGCAATCAACTTTGGTCTTTGCATACCCATAGCCCGCGCGATTACACCGAAGATGTGCATCGCACGGTAGACGACCGCCCCTATGGCGGTGGGCCCGGCATGGTCATGATGGCCGAGCCTTTAACCCGCGCGCTGTCGGCGGTTCGCATTCAGCGAGACAAGCAAGAGCAAGCTAAGCAAGAACAAGCTCCCGTGGTGTTGCTCTCACCAATCGGTAAACCCTTTGATCAAGCACAGGCCCAACGTCTAGCGCAGTCGTCTGGCGCGATCTTTATTTGTGGTCGCTACGAAGGCATTGATCAACGGTTTATTGATCAACATGTGGATGAACAGTGGTCACTCGGTGATTTTGTCTTGTCGGGGGGCGAGATCGCTGCCTTAGCCATGATCGATGCGGCAGTCAGGCTGCTACCCGGCGTCCTGAATCACGACCAATCGTCAGCACAAGACTCTTTTCAAGACTCTTTGTCAGGCTTGCTTGACAGCCCGCACTACACCCGCCCCGAAACCCTAAACGGTCAAACTGTGCCCGCGGTATTGCTGTCGGGTAATCATGCCCACATTGCGCGTTGGCGGCGCGAGCAATCACTCGCCATTACGCTTGCCAACCGGCCAGACCTACTAGACCAGGCACGCGCTCGCGGCTTATTGACCAAGGCCGACGAGCGGTACTTGTTGACGTTGACTGCATCTTAGCTGCTTGTACTGGTTGCGCTGCTTAGCACTCAACTCGACTCAACTCGACTCGCTGAGAGTCATATTTGAGATGACAGCGTAAGCGAACTGTCGGCAAACCTATTCATTAGTCGGTTCAACGCGCCGCTAAATCTTAGCGTGGCGCGTTGAACTCCGCGTGCATTACCCCAGTTTGTCGCGTTGTGCCTGAACTTGCTTGAGCGTGTCGCCAAACTGTTCAACCCGCAGCTTTTCTTGCTCAACCACTGCAGCGGGCGCGCGTGCAACAAACGATTCGTTGGACAGTTTTGCTTGCGCTTTCGCAATCTCACCCGCAAGCCGGGCGATCTCTTTGTCTAAGCGAACGCGTTCGGCGGCGACATCGATTTCGACCTTCAACATCAGGTGGGTATCGCCCACCACTTGCACCGGCGAGCCGTCGTCTGGCAGTTCGTTGACAACTTCAACGCCTGACAGCTTGGCCAATGCCGCCACATAAGCAGCGTGCTCGGTGAGCATTGCTTGGGGGCCTTTGGCAATCAGTGGTACGCGAGCCGCAGGCGACAGATTCATTTCGCCGCGCAAAGCCCTGACTGCCTCAATCTGGCCTTTCAATAGCGCCACACGTGCAGTTGCCTCTGGGTCGACTGCTTCAAGGTTTGGCTGTGGAAACGGTTGAATCGAAATGCTGGTGACATCGGTCGCCACACGCTTGCCAGCGACCAGCGATACCTTTTGCCAGAGCTCTTCGGTGATGAAAGGCATGATGGGGTGCAGCAGGCGCAAAACAGCCTCTAGTACCCGAATCAAGCTGCGGCGCGTCGAGCGTTGTTGTTCGGGTGTCCCTGTTTGAATTTGTACCTTGGCAAGCTCAAGATACCAGTCGCAGTATTCGTCCCATACAAAGTGATACAGAGCATTAGAAATGTTATCAAAGCGATAATCAGCAAACCCTTTGGCTACTTCTTGTTCAAGCAATTGCAATTCGCTGATGATCCAACGATCGACAAAACTTTGCGCCGACGTATCTGTTGCGACG
>CALFXX010000111.1 GCA_937952975.1 uncultured Alcaligenaceae bacterium | reverse complement strand
ACGAGATAAACATCGGTGACTGGAGTTCAGACGTGTGCTCTTCCGATCTGCTGTCTTTATGCGGGGCGGTATAACTGACGATTGCCAGCAAGGCCCAAAACACAGCATGAAACGCGATGTATGCAAGGGTCAAACGCGCTAACTGACGCGAATCGTTTGGGTCGATTCGGCTTGAGGCGTTATCGATACTTTTGCAGACTGCTAAGTTTTTAAACATTGATTCACTCAGATCGTTCACTTCAATGGGTTCAGGTGCCCGACTTCATCAGCTCGAGCACGGCTTGCGCAAAGACTTCGGGTACTTCTTGGGGCATGTTGTGACCAACACCGGGTACCACACGGTGCGAGCGTGGGCCTGCAAAACGATGAGCGCTAGCCTCAGGCTTAGAGGGCCCGCGAACGCCATCATCAGCACCATCAAACGTAATGGTTGGCACGGTAATGACGGGCTCGGCCGCTAAGCGACGCTCGATATCGGCGTAGGCCGGATCGCCTTCAACTAAACCGAAGCGATGGCGATACGAGTGGATCACCACTTCAACAAAATCGGGGTGATCAAACGATGGAGCGCTGCGTGCAAACGTTGCGTCATCAAAGCCCCAGGTGGGCGACCACAAACGCCACAATAAACGAATCAAGCCTTGCCTGTCTTTTTGCAGGCCGGCACGGCCACGTTCGCTATGAAAATAATACTGGTACCACATACGGTGCTCACGCTCGGGCGTGTCGGGCACCAGCGCTTTCGCGATATTTTGAATGTTGTAACTATTAAAAGAGACCAAGCCTTTGCAGCGCTCGGGCCAACACGCGGCAACCACACACGCTGCCCGTCCTCCCCAGTCGTAGCCTGCCAGGTAAGCACTTGGAATCTGTAAGGCATCCATTAACGCAAGCAAGTCTGCCCCGAGTGCAGCCTGTTCACCCGAACGCGGTGTCGCGGCATCCAAAAATGTTGTCGACCCATAACCGCGCAAGTACGGGACGATCACGCGGCAGCCAGCAGTCGCTAACAGCGGAGCCACCTCGGCATAGGCTTGAATGTCATACGGAAACCCATGCATCAAAAACACTGGTGTCCCAGTCACAGGGCCCGATTCAGCATAGCCAATGTTTAAAACACCTGCGTTGATTTGCTTGATCAGCATTTTTTGTAAAAAACCGTGTTGAATAAGTGATGTTATGAGGGAATGATCAATTTTATGCTTAGATTTGACTCAAAGGGCTTGTCGCATCTCTTAAGCCTCTCTATAGTAAACCCGCTAACCACTCAACATGAAGCGTGAAATGCCAACGTTTTCTGACCGCGCCAGACTTTGAACTTAACGGTATCATGCGCAGAGTTTGAACAAAACAACAACTAAAAAACAAAAGATGCACCCTGCCTCTTTGAGACTGACACCACGATTGACCTAAAGGACACCATATATGCTGCAACGAATGACGGTACTAGGCTACTTGCTGATTTCGCTTCTTGTCACTGCGACTCCTGTGGCTCAGGCACAGACGTACCCCACCCAACCGATCAAGATCGTGGTGGCGTTTCCGCCCGGTGGCACCACTGATATTTTGGCACGCGTCTTCGCCAAAAAAATGTCTGAACTGCTCAATCAAACTGTCACCGTTGATAACCGTACCGGCGCCGGTGGCATTATTGGCACCGAATACGTGGCGCGC
>CALFXX010000110.1 GCA_937952975.1 uncultured Alcaligenaceae bacterium | reverse complement strand
CCTACTCCCCAAAACCAAAACCCTAGCCTTAGACGTAGGCGCAGGCTCTGGGCGCGACGCAGCGTGGTTAGCGAGCCTCGGTTTCGAAGTGATCGCAGTCGAGCCCTCGGCGGGCATGCGGGCCGAGGCGCAACGCTTGCATCACTCGGCGCAAATCCAATGGCTAGACGATTCGTTACCTGATTTTCAAGTGACGCAGCGCTTGGGCTTAAGCTTTGATGTCATCCTACTCAGCGCGGTGTGGATGCACTTGCCGCCCGCAGACCGCCCGCGTGCCTTTCGTAAGCTGATCGCTTTGCTAAAGCCCGGTGGCTTGTTGGCACTTACGCTACGCCTGGGGCCCGCCGCGCCCGAGCTCGCGATGATTGAGGTGTCTGAGCACGAGATCGAAACACTGGCTAAAAATCATGGCGCGTTCATTGAAAGGCGCGTGCTGTCTAGTGACCAAGGTGGGCGCACTGAGATTAGTTGGGTGCAATTGGCGGTTCGGCTGCCTGATGACGGCACGGGTGCCCTGCCCTTGTTGCGTCACATCATCTTCAATGACGACAAATCGTCTACCTACAAGCTGGCGCTTCTGCGGGTGCTGTGCCGCATCGCCGACGGCACGGCCGGTTATGCCCGCATGGTTGAGGGCGCGCCCAACTGGGTCGAGCTTCCGCTAGGGCTGGTGGCACTGTTTTGGTTGCGGCAATATATGCCGCTGCTCAAGGCGAGGTTGCCGCAGCAACCTAACAATCGGGGGCTAGACGGCCTGGGGTTTGTCAAAGAGGCGTTTAGGGGCTTGGTTGCGCCGGCCTGTAATACCTCGGCGCTTGATCTGCGCGTTGGCATGCGCTTTGAGGGCGAGCGTGCGCAACTGCTGCATCAGGCGCTGCGGGATGCCTGTAAAACGATTCAAGAAATGCCTGCGCGGTATCTGACGCACCCAGATGGCAGCAACATCTTGGCGGTCACGCGCCATGGTCGTGTGGCAAGGCCTCAGCATCTGCTGCTTGACGAGGCGTATCTGTCAAGCTTTGGGCACTTGCGCTTGCCGCAACATCTTTACACCGCCCTGCAACGTTTTGACGCGTGGATCGAACCAGCCTTGCTGGCTGAGTGGGCGCGGCTGATCAAAGGCTATGCGCTGCGCCAACACCGTGCTGTTGACAAAAATACCTTAGTGGCTGCGTTGGCCTGGTCAGACCCAGCACGCGACGTCGGTTTAGCGCGCGGGCAGGCGCTGCAACTGCTGCAAAGCGGTGGGTTGCAGTGTGTGTATAGCGGCAGGCGTTTGACTGCAAACACGCTTGATATCGATCACTGTTTGCCGTGGCATGCTTGGCCCTGTAGTGACTTATGGAACCTAATGCCCGCGTCATCGCAACTCAACCGCCAAAAAAGCGACCGCGTACCCAGCGAGATCATGCTGCGTGGCGCGCAAACCCGCATCCAAGACTGGTGGGCACAGGCGTATGACGGGGTGCTGGGTGAAAGGTTCAGGCTTGAAGCGCAAGCGAGTTTACCGCTGGTGGGTGGTGGCGTGGGGGTTGAAGAGGTGTATGCGGGGGTACGGGTGCAGAGGCTAAGGCTTAGG
>CALFXX010000109.1 GCA_937952975.1 uncultured Alcaligenaceae bacterium | reverse complement strand
TACGAGATAAACATCGGTGACTGGAGTTCAGACGTGTGCTCTTCCGATCTAAAGCCTGTTTCTGACGGGTACGTGGCGCCGTGCACAAACAGCACAACGTTGTCTTTGTTGAACGATGTTGTAGAGGGTAAACGCTTGTTTCGAACGTAAAGGCTGATGCCAGCTTCGTCACTGGGAACCATAAATTCTTCGACTACCAGTTGAGAATTTGCAGCCACGGTGATGGCTGGTGCGTTGCCGCTGGTCTGCGTCGCGCAACCGCTTAGGGAGAGAGCGGCGATGCCTACGGTTGTTAGGGCAACCAGCTTATAAAGCGATCTAAACGACCATTGCGCGTTCATGTGAAGTCTCCGAGTTTTTCTTTGAGCCCAATAGGCTTATTCGAGTTTGTGCCTTCAGAGTACTAGAGCGAGCAGTCCGCCGCAACCGAGACGCAGCACAGCCCGATATTGCATTTAACCCTAGTTTAAGAATGGTTATAGGGTCAGTTGACAATAACTACGCTTACAAAGATGTTCCTTTGCCCGTATGGTCTACAGTAATCTTAAAAACGCAGTATCTTAACAATCAAATTTTTTAGCCGAGGAAGCGCATGTCAACGTTAAAGCCATCAAGTTACTCAGGTCTGTCTTGCTCCTGTTGTTCAGATTTACTCGCGCCGACCCACAGTCGGCGTGATTTTTTGCGAGGCGCTGCGGGTGTTGGTTTGGCTGCTTTCTTGGCGCCACAATTATCCTTTGCTGCTTCGGGTAATTATGAGGCGATGCTGCTGTCCTGTATCGACCCACGTTTTCAAAAGCCCGTGTTTGATCGCCAAGTAAAAGATGGCCTCACTGACAAATACAGTGCGTTCACTGTTGCAGGCGCGTCAATCGGTGTTGTAGCGCCGGCGTTCAAGGCCTGGCAAGAAACTTTTTGGGAAAATCTCGCTGCCTCTGTTCAGTTGCACAACATCAAGCAAGTGATTGTGGTGAATCATCGCGATTGCGGTGCCGCAAAAATTGCCTACGGCGAGGCTGCCGTCGCAACGCCAGCGGCCGAAACCGAAACGCATAAAAATGCGTTGCTGATGTTCAAAGCAGAATTGGCCAAACGCCAACCTAAAATGGGTAGCCAGTTGGGTTTGATGGCACTTGATGGCAAGGTAGAGCTGTTTAGCTAAGCACTTATGACACTTCCCAAGGGCCGGCGTGTTAGCGGGCCCTTGGCGAGAGTTGCGTTTTTAGAGATGCGTTACGAGAGTTGCGTTGCTCCAGGTCATTGAGCGATAAGATAGGGTCTTGTTCAACAAAGTGCCGCACACAGCGCACTATTGGTCAGGAGACCCTCATGCAATCTCTTAAGAAAAAATTCTCATACCGACTGGTTGCGCTCACTGTCATGACTGCTTGCTCATTGCCGACCTTTGGCCAAACGCCTCCTCAGCCCGGTGAACCCAAACGATTTCCGCAGCTGACGCTTGAGCAGTTACCGCCCGATGTGAAGCCGCTTGCAGAAGAGATCATCAAGATTTCAACGTCCGGAATCGGCGGTCCGTACAACATCATGCTGCGTAGTCCGGTATTTGCAGAGCGGATGAAGCATCTGTTGGATTATTTACGGTTCAACACTTCAGTATCGCGTCGTCTGAATGAGTTTGCGATTTTGATTCACGGTAACTTGTGGAAGTCGCAGGTCGAGTGGTCAGCGCATTATCCAATGGCCTTGAAGGCGGGTTTGTCTAAAGACGTTGCGGACGATTTAAAAAATGGTATCAGACCCCGCAATATGCAGCCCGATGAGGCTGTTGTCTATGATCTTTTTATGGAAATGAACAACACGCATGAGGTGAGTGATGCGACTTTCGCGCGTGCGAAAGAGATTTTAGGCGAGCAGCAATTAGTTGATCTGGTGGCTGTCAGTGGTACCTATATCACTGTGGCAATGCTCTTGGCTTTAGGTAAAGTCATGCCGCCCGAGGGCAAGCCCTTACCCTATCCGCCTGCAAAATAATGATGAAAAATGACCTAACTGTTAAGCAAAGGTGGTTAGGTCACTGACGCTAATTCGCTATTATGAGGCTGCGTACCGACTTTTTCTCGGTGCCTAAGCGCAGTGCCCTTAATTTGGCTTGATGTAGCCGCTGTCAATCCAGGCGTGAGCGCTGTTCGAGTTAAGCTTGAAATCGGGTTTAACTCTGATATTCGCCAGTTCAGCACCGTCAAGATCTGTTGCGCTTAGTAGGGCGTGCGGATCGTCTTCGTCTAAGACGATATCCAGAGCCACAATGATTTGTTGATTGTTGCTAGTAATGGTTAGTTTTTTGTGTAAGGTTGCATGCAAGTGTTGCTCGTGACGGCGCACAACCTCAGCGGCGGTTTTAACCAGCGTGTTAAAGGCGTTGATATCTAAGGGCTTGGGGTTCTTTTTGTCGCGACCCATGGTCCAGGGGCCGATAAGCGCGGGTTCGGCCTGGCCATCAGGGGTCATTTCAACCGCCCAACCGTCGTCATCTTCGTTTTTGATGACGCGCGCTGTCCAGCCCTTTTGCGCCCATAGGCGAGGTTCGTGGATGACAGCGGCTTCTTGGGTGGGTTCTTCAGGTTCAGAGTCAGTGCTTTTGGCGTGTGTGTTCATTGCTCTATTTTAGGCGCATAATTTTTTACGGACACGTGCCGACTTAGGGTACCAAGCTTAAAAATAGATACGCGGCGAACACAACCAAATGCACGACGCCTTGCAATACGGTGGCTCGGCCAATTGCAATCGTGAGCAGACTCAGAAGAAAGGTCAGTGCTAAAAATGTCATGCCGACCGCATCGACGCCCAGGCTTAAGGGCAAATTAAATACGACCGAGATGAAAGCGACCGCAGGGATGGTCAGCCCGATACTAGCTAATGCTGACCCAAGCGACAGATTGAGGCTAGTCTGAAGGCGATTTGCTATCGCAGCGCGGCAGGCAGCAACGCCTTCTGGAAGCAAGACTAACAGTGCGATCGCAATACCAACCACCGAGCGGGGAGCACCGGCTTTGGCGATCGCAGATTCAATTGAGGGGCTCAGAGCCTTTGCAAGTAAGACAACAGCGACTAGCGAAACAATGAGTAGCACCACACTGATCAGTGTTTTAGCATTTGAGGGGGCTGGGGCATGACTTTCGGGATTTGCAAGCTCTGCATCGTGAGTTGGTAAAAAGTAATCACGATGGCGTACGGTTTGAATAAATACAAACGTGCCATACAACACCAACGATAAAATCCCTGCAAGGATCAATTGGCTATTCGAAAACGTCGGGCCGGGTGTGGTCGTGGTGAAGTTGGGCATGACCAGAGTGAGTACTGCTAGCGCAATTAAGACCGAGAGGCTTGAGTTTGTGCCCTCGACCCGAAAGGATAAAACGCGATGCCGTAAACCACCCAAAAAAATCGAAGCGCCAATGACGCCATTCATGACAATCATGACCGCAGCAAATACAGAATCACGAGCAATCAGGGCCCCCTCTGGGCCGGCTGACAACATAATCGAAACAATCAGCGCAACTTCGATGATCGTGACCGAAATCGCCAAAACGAGTGTGCCCAGAGGCTCACCCGTTTTGTGCGCGATCACCTCAGCTTGATGCACTGCGTTGATGACAGCCCCGATCAAGAGCGCTGCCATCAAGATGATTTGCCAAAGAGTTTCAGGGTAGGGGATCATTATTGCGGAGTGTTTGAAGATTGACTTAGGTTCGTATTGTAATCAAAGCATCTAGGCAAACAGCACCCTCGTTTTGTACCAAAAAAGGGTTGATATCAACGCCCTCTAATTGGTCTGAATAGTTCAGCGCAAAGTTTGATAACGCCACCAATCCATCTATTAAGGCTTGTTGATCGTAGGGGGCTTGTCCGCGCCAACCAGCCAAGAGCTTAGAAGCTCGCACTCGTTTGATTAAAGCTTGAGCCGAGTGTTGCGAAAGTGGTGCTGAGGCAAAGGCAATATCCTTGAAGAGTTCGACTGAGATACCGCCAAGGCCGAACATCATCATTGGGCCAAATACGGGATCTTGATGCACGCCCAAAATAGTTTCAAGTCCAGCGCCCGCCATTTGCGAAACGAGGACGCCTTCGATACGGGCGTGGGGTTGGGCTGCATGGGCTCGCTGGGTAACTAGGTCAAACGCATCGGCAACTGCTTGTTCAGTACTCAGGTTTAACAGAACTCCACCAATTTCAGTTTTATGTTGGATGTCAGGCGAGAGAATTTTGACTACGACTGGCATTCCAAGTGCATTTGCAGCTGCAACTGCCTCTGACCGTGTGGCACAAATCCGCTCTTGCAAAATCGGAAGCCCATGTTTGGCAAGTAATTGTTTGGCTTGTGCTTCAGTTTCGAGATTTGGTAGTTTCTGTGATGTAGCTTGCCGTGGGTGGATTGGTACCAATTTTTGGCGACGTTGCGCTAAGGTGATACACGCATGCGCAGCAACGACCGCTCGGTTTGGATCCGTCATCACAATAAAGCCATCGTTTTCGAGAGACTGGCGAACATCATCATCTGAGGGGCCAACCAGGATAAAGCTACGGTCTGGATGTTTTTTCTTGAGGCTAATCAGCGCGAGGCGCATTGGCTCAAAGCGCTGGGGGGCACAGGCACTTTGAGCCATGTATAAAAATAGAGTTGACCATTCGGTCTCACTGGAAATGATCTCCATCGTACGCACCGTACCGTCCTTAACTGCCGTGACCTGTGCGGTGGTATCGAGCGGATTACCAATTGGTGCAAACGGTAATAATTCAGCCATTCTTTTTGCCGCCAGCGGCGGCAATTCGGGCAGCGTAATTGAATGCGTTTCAGCGGCATCGGCCATTAAAATTCCGATACCACCCGAGACGGTTACGATGCCGGCTTGATCGTTTTGCGGCACTGGCAATTTCGAACAAAAATAGGCAACGTCAAGCATCTCTTCGATCGTCTGTGCTCGCCAGGCCCCACACTCTGCGAAAATCGCATCGTAGATCGCATCGTTGCCCGCTAAAGAGCCCGTGTGCGTGGCTGCAGCAGCAATGCCGACCGAAGACGTGCCAACCTTCATGATAATGACAGGCTTATTATTTTGCGCGGCCTTTAATAACGCCGCGCGAAGGCGATTACCGTCCTGGCAGCCCTCGATCGCGGCACAGATGACCTGCGTATCAGGGTCTTGTGCAAAATAATCAATACATTCGGCAACATCAATATGGGCCTCGTTACCTGTCGCAACGATGCGACTCAAGCCCATGTTTCGCTGAATCGCAATGGAGTAGGCGCATGACCCAAAGGCGCCACTTTGGGTGGCGATCGAGATCGTACCGGGTGAGGGCGTGAGTGCTTCAAGCGCAGTCGAAAAAGTTGCGAAGAAGCGATTGACTACACCTACGACACCTAAACAATTTGGACCTAGCAATTTCATGCCAAAGCGCTTGGCGGTGGCCACTAATTGATTTTGAGCAAGGACACCCTCAGGCCCAACTTCCGCAAATCCTGAACTGAACACTTGCACAACCTTGACACCTTTTTCGCCACACTCCTGAAGAGCTTCGAGGCAGGCGGCGGCCGGCAAGATAATGATGGCTTGATCGACTGGCCCTGGGATGTCTTTAATTGAGGCAAAGGCCGGATAGCCTTGAATTTCAGCATTGCGGCTATTAACGGGATAGACCTTGCCCTGAAACTCGCCGTCACGCAAAAAGCGAATCGGTCTGCCGCCTAATTTATTCGGATCGGACGAGGCGCCTAAGATTGCGACCGTTTGGGGTTCAAACAAGCCATGAAGTGGATGAGTACTAGCGTTTGTTGTCATGAGTTAGTTGAGTGGCTTAAAGCCTTGGTGTGAAAGAGCCTGTCGCCATAGCGGTATTCGTTGGTGATTAAGCGTTGCGCCAAACGTGCAGCAAGTGTTTCTTCGCTCATGCCCATGCCCCCATGCAGCTGAACCGCAGCCTGGGCTGAAAAGCGAGCGGCGTCACCCAAGCAAAGCTTTAGTAACCGTAGACGTCGAGTTTGGTCGGTATCTGTCAGTGCATGACGCAGACACTCTTGCAACATGCCTCGTGCAGACTCGTAACGAACATACATTTCAACGGTGCGATGACGCAGTGCCTGAAAGCTAGATAACGTTACATCAAACTGGGTGCGAGTCTTCAGATATTGAATCGTGTGTTCAAGTAATGCACCCAGAGCTGAAACTGTGTCGATTGCGTTGGCTAGTAAGGCCATGTTTTGTGCAGTTGAAATTGCAGCGCTCGCCGAGTCGCCTTGAGTCAGGCACTGGGCAATAGGTATAGAAACGTTTTCAAAGGACAGGTCAACCGTCGACACCCCATCAATTGAGCGATAGTGCTTAGTCGGTGCCGGCAACTGCGCAGAGGTACATAAAAAAATTAATGCTTGGTCGGTATCAATTTTCTTTGCAAGTATAAGATGGTGTGTTGCGTGCGTGCAGAGCCTGGTACCTAGTAATTGACCTTGTAGCGTAAAGCGCTCGCCTCCTGAGCTCAGAGAGGCGCTAAGCGCGCTTTGACCCAAGTCGGGCTGTGTCGTGCATAGCGTTGAAACTACGTACGAGCCATTTGCGATACCGCTTAGCCATTGCCGTCGTATGCTCGACTGCTCGATGGCAGCAAGTAGCAAGGGCGTGAGCGCGCAGCGTTCAAGAACGGGTAGGGCAAGTGCGTGTTGTCCTAGGCCGTCAATGATTGCTACAAGATCGTCGAGACCTCCGCCTGCGCCTCCTTCGTCTTCTGGAATGAGCGTTGCGGCCCAACCCATTTCGGCAATCGGATCATGGGTGTCTGTTTTTGATTGACTGTTATAGCCAGCGGCTATGCGTAGCGAAGAATCAAAAACGGGACCTTCGATCAGTGCCTGAGTCGTAAATGTCATCGCTTATTCTCCAAAGATTTCACGGGCAACGACATTGCGTTGTACTTCAGTCGTTCCGCCAGCAATCGTACGACTTCTAAAGTACAAATAGTTATGCGCCCAAAGCGCGTCGTCGTCTTCTGTGCCGTCTAAATGAATAAACCGCGTAGCCACTTCAGGGCCTACCGCGTCAATCGCTAGCTCTACCAGTTGTTGAGCCAATTCACTGCATTGCAGTTTGAGCGCAGAGGGTTTCATACCCAGAGGTTGTTGTTGCATTAATGCTTCTGTTGCGCTTAACAACATTTCTCGTGCTCCCAGCAGTGCGCCTTCGATAAGCAGCAAGCGATGCAATAGGCTGCTGAGATCGCGAGTTTGCGAATCTTTTTTAGCTTGTGCCTCAATTAGAATTTTTGCGCGCTGCCATAAAAGCGTTAAACGCGCCACACTCGCAGGCGGTAATCGTTCGCGCTCAAGCAAGTATTTTGCATAGCGCCAGGCTCGCCCTTCTTCGCCGACCAAGTAGCTTTGATGTACACGTACATCGGTTAAAAACACTTCGTTCACATGATGCCAGCCATCGATGGTACGGATTGGTCGTATTGTGATACCGGGAGTATCTAAAGGAATTAAGATTAACGAGATACCATCCTGCTTGCGAGATTCTTTTGCTGTGCGTACCAAGGTGTACATGATATCGGCCTCGTGGGCATGCGAGGTCCACATTTTCTGTCCGTTAATCACGTAGTATTCACCGTCACGTGTGGCGCTCGTGCGTAAAGAGGCAAGATCAGAGCCTGAACCAGGTTCTGAGTATCCTTGGCACCACCACTCAGAGCCATCTAAGATTTTTGGTAAGAAACGCTGTTGTTGCGCTGGCGTGCCAAACTTCATAATGACAGGGCCGATATGCCCAACGCCGTGATGATATATGGGTGGACAGTGCGATTGCGCCATGACTTCTTCAAAGATCAAACGCTGCTTGACATCCCAACCTGTGCCGCCGTGCTCGATGGGCCAGCTAGGTGCTCCCCAGCCGCGTGCAAACACCTTTTTTTGCCAGGCGCTGTATTGCTCGCGCCCGAGTTTGCCGCCGCTTGCCACGACGGCTCGCACCTCTGGCGGACATTGCTCGTCGGCAAAGGCGAAGAGTTCACGGCGAAACGTTTCATAAAAAGTGTCATCTTTGAGTATTGAGTTCATTGTGATAACAATATCGCCTTAAGGTTGTATGGGTCACAGCATGTAATGTAGAGCGCTCGAAGCCCTTGATCATCGAGGGAGGTCATCGAAGCGAAGGTTAGGGTGCTCAACAATTGAGCGGCGAGTTATCGGCCTTTATAAATTGGCGCACGCTTTTCTTTAAAGGCTCGCTGTGCTTCAGCCGTATCTTCTGTTTTAGAAAGCGCGACAGTAAGATTTTGTTCAAAGCGATAACCTTCGCGACGTGGCATGACTGCTGTGACTTGGGCCGCTTCTTTGGCATAGCGCAGCGCGATTGGCGCTTTACTTGCGATTTCGCGTGCAAGATCCATGGTGTAAGGCATCAAGTCCTCGGGTGGTAAGCTCGCTTCGATTAAGCCGAGTCTATACAGTTCATCTGCTGAAACTTTCATACCGGTAAAAAACATGCGTCGCGCACGTGATTTACCAAAGACGCTCTGCAACATTGCGGTACCACCTGCTAATCCGACGTTGATTTCGGTCATCGCAACGAACGCTGTGTTCGAAGCAATCCAGATGTCGCAGGTGGTCATTAATCCAAAGCCTGCACCAATCGCGGGGCCGTTCACTGCGCAAATAACGGGCTTGTTGCATTCGACAATCGAGTTTCCAGTTTCGCGTACCAAGCGGTTGTGCCGCCAATACGCACCTTCTTGATCGCGCAGGCCTGGACGTTCGTTTAAGTCTGCTCCGGCAGAAAATATTTTGCCGTGTCCAGTTAGTACAACAACTTTGACTGCATCGTTGTCATTAAAGCCGTCAAAGGTTTCAATCAACTCACTTCGCATCTGGGCGTTTTGTGCATTTGCGGGTGGTCGATTAAGCGTGACGGTGGCAATGTTGTCAGCGATCGTGACATTGATTGTTTCTAAGGTCATAGTGTGCTCCGGTTTCTGTGATTTGAAATTGATCTTGCTGCGGCATCTCGCGCTATTCGACCGTGATACTGGCGCTTCCAGATTCGGTCAGTTGTTTTAAGCGTGTGCTTTCATTTTTTAAAAATAATTTAAATTGCTCTTGCGTTTTGTTTTCAATCACTAAGCCTGTTTTGGCGATGATGGCGTTCACCTCAGGATCCGCAATCGATGCTTCTATCTCTTTAAAGATTGTGTCTTGTAGGGGTTGCGACATGGCGCTAGGTACAAAAAAACCAAACCAACCTCCAAACACCATATCGACGCCAAGCTCTCGAAACGTTGGGGTGTCGGGCGCGTTAGGGTGTCTCTGTGCAGAGGCAATCGCAATCGCACGTAGCTTGCCGCTACTGACATTTCCTAAGGCAGACGTGCCATCAAAAATTCCATGCACCTGACCACCCAGCAAATCGTTCATGGCTGGAGAAGTCCCTTTATAGGGAATATGAGTAATTTGAATGCCACTGGCTTTGGCGAACAGTTCGGCTGCGACATGAGGGCTCGAACCATTGCCCGACGAGGCTAATACCAATGCGCCGGGTTTCTCTCGCGCCATTTTCAATAAATCAGCTAGATCTTTGTAGGGCAATTTGGCATTGATGACCAACATGTTGGTGGAGGTGCCGACCAATAAAAGTGGTGTAAGCGAGGCTGGATCGTACGGTAGATTCTTGCGCAAAATCGGATTTGAAGTAAATCCGTAGCTTGTCAGAAGTAGAGTGTAGCCATCTGGGGTGGCTCGGCTGACATGTTGCGTGCCAATAATGGTGCCGCCTCCGGCACGATTGTCGATAATGACAGTCTGCTCCCATTTTTGCGAGAGCTTCATTGCAATTGCTCGCGCGAATACATCAGTGACACCTCCTGCGGTGTAGGGCACGACGATTGTCACAGGCTTATTGGGATATTCGGCGCCCCTGCTTACGGACGATAAAGCGAACCAGCAAAAGAGGCTAAAGGACAGAACACGCCAGAGTCTTCTCATAGTGATGTCATTTGCTCGCGACGATTTAGTTAGTGATGCGCTCTAGTTAGCAGTCGCCCGCGACTGATCGATTATTTTTTTCCATTTGGCAGACTCCGATCGAATCAGAGCATCCATGTCCTCAGGGGTGCTGCCTTTCTCGGTTGTGCCATTTTGCGCAAACTGCTCATGTACCGCCGGCAGTTTCAGCACGATATTGATTTCGCGGTTCAGTCGCTCGATGATGGGGCGAGGCGTCCCCGCAGGCGCGGTGATGTAGTTGACAGGTGCGGCAGCGAAGCCAGAGAGGGTGTCAGCGATGGGAGGCAACTCCGGCAAGATAGGGTTGCGTTCAAGCGTTGAAATTGCTAACGCCTTAACGTTATTCGCTTTGATTTGCGGCAAATAAACAGACACCGTGTCGATTGTCATCTGGATCGATCCGCCTAGGACTTCAGTGATTGCAGCCCCCGAGCCTTTATACGGGACGTGTACGATATCGACACCCGCCATCGTTTTAAATAGCTCACCGGCAAGATGGCTTGACGAGCCAATTCCAGCGCTTGCGAAGTTAATAGTGCCTGGTCTCGCCTTGGCGAGCGCGATTAATTCTGCCACCGAATTAACGGGCAAGTTTTTATTTACAACCAATACATTGCTGCCCTCAATGACTTGAGACACTGAAGAAAAGCTATTGAGCGCATCATAGGGCATCTTGTCCATGAGGTGCGGGTTGGTCATTTGCTGACCGGGTGTCGCGTAAAGCAAGGTATAGCCATCGGGCAGTGCATTTGCGACGATATTTGCGCCAAGAGTTCCTCCCGCACCGGGCTTGTAATCGATAATGATCGGCTGGCCGAGTCGCTGCGCGAGAGGCTCGGCAATGATTCGGGCATTGTTGTCAGCTCCACCCCCTGCGGCAAACGGTAAGATGAGGCGAATAGGCTTGCTTGGATATGCCTGTTGCTGTGCCAACGCGATGGAGGGTGCACCCAGCCAGATGGACAAAGCGACCAACATTGTTGTTAGGTGCCGCCAGGGGGACCGCGCAACACAAGATGAGCCGAGTGGGCGCATGAAATCTGTCTCCGTCTGTCTAAGTACGTAGCGATAAGCCAAGTATTTGGTTTTTTGTATTTTTTGTAATAATACCGTCAAAGCGTGTTGACGCGTGCCGATGATCAGAGGATATTTTTAATAAAAAAAACTCTTAAACAGCAACCTGTCTAAGAGTTTTTGGTGCCGATGAACGGAATCGAACTGTCGACCTTCTCATTACGAATGAGCTGCTCTACCAACTGAGCTACATCGGCTTAGACAAAAATTATATCAGAGCTTGCGAGGCGCTAGACTCGTGCTTCGGATGCTTCAAAGTGAAGTGGTTCATCGAAAAAACAACCTCGACATAAAACGGTAGCCAGTGGATGGCGGCGGCTCTCGCTTCACTAACGGATTATGGTTGAGTACTTTGCCGCATATTGGTTGAAAGACTGGGCTGTTTTGGCGTTTCAGCATTTTGCCTCGGTCCGCGCGAAACAACCGCTCCTCTTACTTCGATTTTGATGCGATCAAGAGTCGCTCCCGTGTCATCGGTCAGCGCAATCTCATGGTGTCCGGGCCAAAGCCGCCACGTTGCAGAGTCGCCTTTTGCCAAAGGTTTGTTATTGATCCTCCAGTGCACGGTGTGCTGAGCGCCAAGTTGTTCTGCCCTAAGCACGAGTTGTTGGGCTTGTTCTGGTATGTCTGGGTCAAGGGCCAAAATTGTGCCCTGAGTGGGCATCACGATTCTTGCGTTAGGCTTAACGACAAGTGCTAAGTCTGCGCTTTGGGTAAATCCTTGCACATCGTGCTGTGAGTCAAAACGCTTCAAGGTAAATAGCGCTTGCTCTGTTCCTTGAATAAACCACTCTTGATAGGGCGCCTCAAGAGGCATACCTGTTTCATTGGTCAATTCAACGGCTTGTTGAATGACACCGTAGGGTGGCGTTGGTGCTGTGCTTGACCTGTCACGGTGCAGGTACGCCATGACCTCTGCCCAAATGGGAGCGGCGCCTGTGGTGCCACTGACATCCCACATTGGAGCGCCGCTGGCATTGCCCACCCATACGCCGACGGTGTAGTGTTCTGAGTAACCTAGCGCCCAGTTGTCTCGCATGTCTTTACTGGTGCCGGTTTTTACTGCGCTCCAAAAGCGCGTATTCAATACGCTGTCCGTGCCAAAGGTACCGGCGCGAGCATATGGGTCGCTTAAGATGTCGCCCACGATAAAGGCTGCGCGTGGATCCAAGGCTTGGTGTTCAAGGGTGGCTGTTGTGGTGCGCTCGGCTGCTGTTGAGGCAAGTAAAGGTTGCAGTGGCGTGTAGCGGCCAGCGTTTGCCAGCGTTCGATAGGCATTGCTTAAGTTTAGTAACGATACCTCTGCGCTGCCCAGTGCGAGGCTATAGCCAAAGTAGTCGCCTGATTGTTTTAACGGCAGCCCAGAACGTTTTAATTGTTGTGCAAAGGCTTCTGGGGTGACCATCATCAAGGTACGTACTGCAGGCAGGTTCAGAGAAGCTGCCAAGGCGGTTCGTGCCGACACCCAGCCTTTGAAGGTGTGGTCATAGTTCTGTGGGATATAGAGCCCGGCACCCGTTTGTAATTGAGCGCTAGAGTCATTGAGCAAGCTGGCCGCCGTCAAGCGCTGCTCTGCGATAGCTTGCGCATAAAGAAAAGGCTTCAAGGTTGAGCCGGGTTGTCGCAAGGCCATGACTGTGTCTACGTTTTCGGCTTTACTCAGTGCACCTGACGAGCCGACCCAGGCCAAAATCTCGCCTGTGCGATTGTCTAAAATAACAATGCCGCCATCTTCGACATGACGTTTTCGTAATTCGCGCAATTGGCTTTGCAGTGTTTGAAGAGCAAAACGCTGCAGTGAGGCGTCGATTGTGGTTTTGATCGAGAGTTCGACCGATAAGGGGCTGGTAGGCGAGGCACCTGCCTTTGCCTCGCGCCATTGCGCGACGCTGTACCGAGCAACCTGTGGTGCGATGCCGACACTGGGCTCAAACGCTTTGCGTTGTAGTGCTTGATGAACGATCGATTCAAGCCCATCGCAAACCGTTGTGGGTGCAGTCTGTTCGCTTAGGTGCAGTACGCCACAAGCGCGCCGGGCAATCTCACTGGGCGTCGCGTTTGGCCCACGTACCAAAGCGGCCGCAATTGCGGAGTCTTGATCGTTTAAACCTTGTGCCGCTTTACCAAATAAGGTTTGACTCAAGGCGTCAATACCAACTGTTTCGCCACGAAAGGGCACAAGATTCAGATAGGCCTCAAGAATCTGATCTTTCTGCCATTTGAACTCAAGCCATTCAGCGGTGAGTGATTGCTCAATTTTCTTTGTCAGTGTGCGGCCGGCTTTTCTACTTTTGAGGTCTTCGTTCAATAACCCAACTAACTGCATCGTCAGGGTTGACGCTCCACGCGTTTTTTGATTCCAGAGGTTGCCCCAAGCGGCCGACGTGACAGCGCGCCAATCGACTCCACTATGTTCATAAAAACGCTTGTCCTCGCTTAGTACAAGCGCTTGACGTAAAGCGGGTGATACCGCCTCGAGCGTGATCCATTGTCCTCGTCGTGCGCTTCGGTCAGTTCGAAGTCGGTGAATGAGTTCGCCGTGCCGATCTAAGATACGCCTGTCCGATGGCTCATACGCAGCTTTTACCTCGGCGAAGGATGGCAACCCTTGAGCAAAGGCATTACTTGTCATTACGCCAAGGCTCAACACGGCTTGACAGAGCACGCGACTCAAGATGCAACACCACCAACGCCTTGGCGGCAGGCGTAGATATAAAAAGTTCATTTTAAAAATTTCATCGAACAACCACTGCGGCATTTGGAGTTTCACCAAACATTTCAGGTGCGTACATCGCTTCAACGCGTGAAGGTGGTAACGAGAAAGTGCCTGAGGCATTTAAACGGATGGTGTATTGAAGCTTTGAGACGCCTTGCGGTACATATTCGTAGTAGGCTCTAATCGCTTCTTGGCTGCGTTCTTGATAGGCCAGCCATGCGCTTGCCTGCGCTTGTTCGTCCTTGGTTGCAATCTGCGAGTCGCGGCCTAGTCCGCTACCTAAAATCGTTGCGCCCGCTGGAATAGCATCCGTTAAGGCCACCCAAGTCATCGCGCTTGATGCGTTTATTTCAAGCGTGATGCGTAAGATATCGCCTCGGCTAAACGTGCCGAGGGGCAGCGTTTTGTCTGCCTGTTCGATCGGAGTGACTGAACGTTGAATGCGAAACCCTGCAAACCTTGGCGTTGTGAGCGGGATCGCTGCCATTGACTGGATACCTACCCAAGGTCGACCGCTGCCCAAGGGGGTAATGTTCAGCGTCTCGGCCTTTTCACTCATTGGCCAAGCCAAGAGCGTGCTGCCAGAACTTGCATTTGTTAAATCTACGCTGGCTTGGTCTTGTCCAAGACGCGCGTCGACCTTGCCTGTCACCGAGACGGCTTCGTAAGTTTTAGCAAACTGTTCGAGCGCCAGACTACCCCAAAGGTTAGCGGTCGTCGTAGCCCAGGCGCCTTTTTGCTGACGCGCGATTAGCCCCGTAATTAAACGTCCAGAATCGGCTTTCCAGTTTGAATCGGTTAAGGTCAAGAGCAATAAACGTGCAGCATTCACATCGCCATTTTGCATCAACCACCACCACGCGTCGTCGCGTTCAGTGTGAAAGCCTGCGCGCGAGCCTTGAAAAATCAAGCGATTACGCAAGATTTTATTGGCCTGATTACGGTGCACCTCACGGCCTCGAATATTAGGCATGCGATTTAAGATGTTGATCCAGTCAATCACCGCATGGGTGGGCCATTTTTCTGGGGTGATCTCGATCGATTCAAGCATCTGAGGATGAGCGCGTCCGTAACGTGAAAGTGCTTCAAGCGCCGCAAGCTTGCGTACATCCAAATCTGACGGATTGCTCCAGGACTGACGTTCGATTTTTCCTTGAATAAAATCACTCAGACCTTCCAGCATAGGTTCAGCTAAGTCAGGTGGAATCCCAAAATTAGAATCTAAAGTTTGCGCCTCGTGCGCAGCACTTAACAAGTAAGCCGTTAAGGTATCGCTGCCGCGATTGCGATCACCAGCCTGCGTTGGAAAATAAGTCGCCAGGCCATCGCTATCAAGATAGCCTGGTAATTGTGTGAGCAGATCAGACCAAAGTGCCTGGTCACGCATGCCTAGCGCTTTGCTGGTACTTTGTTCAAGACACGAAAACGGATAGTTGGCCAGCCAAGCCTGCACATTGGGTAACCCTTGCGCCAAACTACTGCTCAATGAGAGCTTGATCCCACCCCGCTGCGCGAGCGCATGAGCGGGTGGTTTGACCTCAAGCGCATAGGGTCCATTTAACTGAAGCAACGTTGCCTGTTGAACGGTGACAGGAATAGCTGGCACAACACGTTGCTTGATCGTTAACCCATCCTGAATCTGGCTCAGCGAATCCCTCGCGCGAACCTGCCAGACGAAAGTGTCTAACAGCGGTTGTGTGATTTGGTTGGCAACGGTTACGGGCCACGTAACGATCCCTGCTGCGCGGGGCTCCAGCACGAGCGTCTGAGCGGGTAGCGTAAGCGCTTGATGACGAGCTTCGACCACTAATTGCATCGGTTTGTCGGTCGTGTTGCGCAAAGTCATTTGTGCTTGGTACTGATCGCCTTCGCGCACCAGCGGTGGCAAACCGCTAATAATTTGTAAATCTTGTGTGCTTTGAATGGTGGCTTTCCCCGTACCAAACAAACCCGTTGCGAGGTCTGCGATGGCAACAATTTCGAAGCTCGTGAGGGCATCATTGAGCGGTACCGTTACTTTTGCTTGACCTTTCTCGTCAAGCACAATTTTTGGATTCCAAAGTAGTAACGTATCTAAGAGTTCGCGAGTTGAATTGCGCCCACCGCCACCACCTGCTGGCACTGCCTTGCGTCCGTAGTGACGGCGGCCAATGATTTCCATTTGCGCCGTTGAGGTGGTGACTCCCCAGGCACGCTGCACAAGCATCCCCTCAAGCAAGTTCCAGCTCTTATTGGGCATGAGTTCAAGCAGAGCCTTATCCACTGCGGCTAGCGCAATTTCAGCATGTGCAGCGGGTTGTTTATTAGGCAAGGTCACCGTCACGGTGACCTGCGCCCGATCACGCACCGGGTAGCTGCTGCGATCAGTTTCAACGTTGACGTTTAAGCGATGCGCGGCATCGCCTACCTGAATCGAGCCCATTCCAAAGCGGTAAGTTGGCTTGCTGAGATCGATCAGCGAAGTGGGCGCAACAGCCTCGTTGTTGTCGGGGTTTGAATAGTCCGCCCACCACTTGGTGGGGGCGCGATAACCCCAGGTAAAAAAGCTGTACCAAGGCACGACGCGTAAGCGCCCTCGCAAGGCAAGTACGCTGACATAGACGTTAGGGCTCCAGTCTGCTTTGACCTCGATTGCAATCGTTGGATCATCGCCTTTGAGTTCGATGATGCGCGTTTCTAAGATACCCTCTCGTTCGATAGCCACAAGTGCGGTAGCTTGCCGAAAAGGCATGCGCACTTGAAATTTTGCAAGCTCGCCTGGTTGGTAGGTTTTCTTCTCTGGTAGTACATCCATCCGGTCGTGGTCGTCAGCACCAAACCAAATCTCACCCTGGCGGGTGACGTACACAGACGTGGCAGCTTGGCTTTGATTGCCCCCATTATCTTTCGCAGTCACGATGAGTTCAACTTCACCGGGTTCGTCAAGTTTGACGTTGCAGGTGAGTAAGCCCCGCGAGTCGCTTGTGCCTCGACACACAATACCTAGATCTTTAGTGATGGTTTTATTGTCATAACTGTAAAAGCCGCCAACCATACGCTTGCGTGTTGACTCGATCTTGCGTGACACGGCACTAACTTCCAGCGAGATCTTGGATTGTGCTTGCCCCGTTAAATCAAGTGCGAGCGCCTGCAGCTTAAGAACCTGACCAACCGAGACCCAACTTTCTGTCTTGATGCCAGCAATAACCTTGGCTGGCCAAAGTGTTTGAACCCGCCGAATCGTTTGCACTTCACCGCTCGGATCTGCATAAGTTGCCTCAAGCAAAAGCTCCTTGGCTTCCTTAGAGGTTGGGACGGACTCGATTGTCAACTTGCCGTTACCGAGCTTATCCAGCGTCAGTGGTTTTTTGTTCGTAATGACACGCTGGCCCTGTTGGGGTTCTGAGTCTCGATCCGTTTGGAGTCCTCTTGGAGTCTTGAAGATAAAGTCTTCGTGGTTCGCAAAGGTAAGTGTCTTATCGCGGACGAGTGCAGAGACTTGCACAGGCAAATTCGAGGCGGCACCGCCCGACATATACGCAACGTGAACATCAACCGGTAATTTTTGAGTGCGCACAAGTGGGGCATCGGTGTCTGGCTGAATTTGCCCGGTTAGCACAGGTAAGCGAAATTCTTCTACTCTGAACTCGCCAGAATCTTGGGGAGCGTCTTTATTGAGCATGGCAACTCGATAAAGGCCTAACTTGGCATTCTTAGGCAGTTTGTAGGTGCTTTGAGCCGATTGACCACCCGTTGCATTGGTTGACCACAGCAGTTCACCTTTGTATTGTTGGCCACTGCCAACATGCGTGATCGAGTACGACGAGGGCGGACGCGCCACGGGCCCAAAGCCTTGGCTTGTTTCGGCTCGCAGAATATGCTTCATCGATAAGGTTTCACCTGCGCGTACTAAGGTTCGATCAAAGATGGTGTGTATGCGCTGATCGGGTGTCGCGTCTTGGCTCGTCGGGACATTAAAGCGCCAGGGTTCAATTCCTTTATCCCAGTTCGTCCAGGTGAAGGCAATGTCTTCTATTGCTAGTGCGTTGCGCATCAAGGATTGCGGTTGTTTTGCACGTGCGCTCACAAAATATGCTTGGGTGTATTCGTCGTCGGTGTTGCACAACGGCGCTTGTGGTGAGATGCCTTTAAAGGTTGCAATGCCTGTTGAATCGGTGATGGCCTGTGCAAGAGCGCGTCCGTGGCAATCTGAGATTTGCACACTGGCACCGGCAACGGGTGCGCCTTGGTCTAGGGTTGTGACCCAAGCGATCGAATTTTCGCGGCCAAGCTTAAAGTGCACACCCAGATTTGTGACCAAGGCTGAGGTGCGTACATACATCGTTCGCGCCTCACCATAGCGTTCGTCGAGCAAACGTTGACCAAGTTGCTGCGATGCAATTTCGACAACATGGAAACCTGGCGTGAGCGGTACCCCAATGACTTCAAACGGACGCTTATCTGAACTGGTTTGGCTAGGAAGCTCTAGCTGAGTTGTCGAGGCAACTTGCGATAGCAAAGAAATACTGCGCGTTTCGACGACTCCCTCGCGATCGCTTGATACGCTGGGCGGTAACGGTGACTTGGCATCTTGCTGTGCTCGTTTACGATCGATCCAACCCGAGTTGTACGTCAGGGTCTTGCGATACCACGCGATGATGTCAGCATCCGAATTTAGACGTAAGTCTGTCACGTTGCCACGCTTTTGCATGACTGGTAACCCTTTGATATTCAGATTGGCTTCGACGTTGCGTACCGTCAGCGGTAAGACGCCGACCCCTTTTGGCTCGGCTAGGCGCTCAATGACTCCAAAGGGTGAGGCTGAAAACTTGGCTAAGGCTGGCATTGGCCCTGTGGCGACCTTGAACGGAAATGAACTGAGATTGCTCAAGGGACGGTTCGAATCGTCTTTCAATGCCTGGGGCAGTTCGATCATAAATTCGGTGTTTTCGGGTAGTGCTCCAGAAAACTGAACAGAGGTGGCGTACTCAGGGGCTTGAGCATCAATCATGCTCGCACCAGAGTCATCGACTAGCGTTGCTGGATAGGTTTTTGTACCTTCGGTTAAACGGATGCTCTTTAGCAGTGAGGTCGCAACGGGTGAGTTGAAGTTGAGCATCAAAGGCAAGATTGGTACGCAGCCGCTGCGTGCGTTTTCGCGCTCGCACGTAAAGTTGGCGCTAAACGGCTCGCGAACGGTAAAGTCTAGGCGCTGCTCGGTTGTCGTTTTTACGTCGACTGTAGACTTGACCGCGCTGACGATACCCCGTCCGTACACGAGCTGGATCTTGGCCGACGCGGGTAAACGTCGATTGCACGAAAGTGTGACAACACTCAGAGGATCTTTTTTAGCTTCCTCTTGCAGATAGCTTGCTTCAATGATGGCTTGCCGATCCGCGCCAGAAATTAAGCGCACAGGTACGCGCTCGCCCAACCCCTCGATGGCACACCAAACGTTGGCACGAATGCTTGCAAGCGTTGCTGGGCCGGTGAGGCGGAGTACAAAAATTTGGTCTTCGACGATCGGTCCATAACGACCAGGTTGGGCGCGTTCAATGGTTGGTCCGCCAGTATTAAAGGTGTACTGCGCGTCTCCGGTGATCGAGCCGCCTATAAATCCTGCGTGTTGAGCATTGAGTTCTGCATGACAAACGACGCCTGCCGGTACCTCATGGGAAAAGTCGTATGCCCAACTGCGATCGTTGATCCAGCGACCAGAGCCTTCAGCTGCACTGTCTAATGAACAACGCAGCTCAACGGGTGCTGGCAACTTGGGCTCGCCAAACGCCACTGCTGCACGGTCAAAGTCAACGACGATTTGTCGTACGCCACTCGTTGCGCCCTGAGGTGAAAATCGTGTAATGGTCGCTGCCTGCGTCACACTTGCAAAGCTAAAAAAGATAATGAGGGTCAGAAATTTAAGTGCGTTCATAGTGGGAGTCTTTTTTTGGCCGTGCTGGGATCAGTCCAACTAGCATAAACCTATCTGAGGGTAATAGGAATCTGAAAATAGCGCTAAAGTATGGCTCTGCAGCCTAGCCAGTCGCTCGGTTTGCTCAAACAGGGCACTAACTAGATGCCCCACGGAGACCATCTGTATGACACCATCACTTCATTGCTTTAACGCCACAGAACGGATCAGTTTTGGTGAGCCAGCCACTACTGCAGTGCTGAAAGAGCTTGACCGCACAGGCAACCAACGTGTGTTCGTGTTGGGGAGCCGCTCGGTCGCTGCGACACCTTCATATCAGGCGATCGTTCAGTCGCTTGGTAACCGTTGCGTTGGGCAATTTACCGGCGTCACGGCGCATGTGCCGCAAAGCTGCGTCTTAGAAGGGGCGCAGGCCGCGCGCGCTGCGCGTGCAGACGTGTTGCTTGCGATTGGCGGCGGGTCGGTGATTGATGCCACCAAGGTCATGCTGGTTGCGCTAAAAAAAGGGTTGTTGACGACGGCTCAACTGCATGAGGCGGCAGTCTTTGCAGCCACCGACGGTAGTGTTCGGCCAGACGACGCCGCAGAATGGTTGCGAATGATTGCGGTGCCGACAACGCTGTCAGCGGCCGAATTTACTTGGTTTGCGGGATGCTCAGACACGACAGCTCGCGTTAAAGAGATTTTTGGCTATCCAATGACTGCACCCCGTGCCGTCATTGTTGATCCACTGGTCACGCTCGATACCCCAATGAATTTATTTTTATCAAGTGGTATCAAAGCAGTTGATCATGCAGCTGAATTTATGGCGATGTTAAACGTTGATCCCTGTGTCGATGCTTTTGGTTCAACAGCCTTAGCCTTGTTATCTAAGGGATTGCCGCGCGTGTTGGCGAATCCCCAGGATTTAGAGGCACGACTTGACTGTCAGCGTGGGATGGCAATGTCGATTCGAATCCTCGAATTTGGAGCGCGCGTGGGTGCCAGTCATGCGATCGGACATGTCTTTGGTGCACACGCCGGCGTTGGGCATGGTTATACCTCGTGCGTATTGTTGCCAGCTGTTATGCGGTACAACAAGGTTGTCAATGCGCCAAAGCAGCAAATGATTGCTCAGGCCATGGGCTGTGCAGGGATGGAGGCAGCTGACGCGATTGAGCAATTGGTGCGAAGCTTGAACTTACCAACCCGCATACGCGATGTTGGCGTGAAGCGTGAAGATTTTCAGATCATCGCCGATAAGGTGATGCACGATTTTGGGATTAAAAATAATCCACGACCAGTCACGCAAACGAGTCAGCTTCTAGAGATTCTAGAGTCGGCTTGGTAAGTGAAAGACTGTTTTAAAGCGTGATTTCTGGCAAATCAATCCAGCGCCGCTCGGCATTGCTGCGATAACACGCATCGACTAACTGAATCCCTTTTGCGCCCGCTTTCAAGGGCGAGGCAAAGGGAGTGTCATCCAGCACGTGTTTTAGAAACGACTCCCAACCGGCGCGGTATGAATTTGTGTAGGGAGCCACATCGGGCACCTCAAGCCATTGCGCGTCAAAGTCTTCGCTGGTGGGGACTTCAATGCTCCATACTGGTTTGGGCGTAGCAGCCATTGGTTGAATAAAGCAACGATACAACCCGCACGAGGCCGAGCCTTGCGTCCCATCGACTTGCAACGTCAAAATATCATCGCGCTTGATACGCGCTGCCCATGAGGCATTGATCTCAACCAAGGCGCCATTCGCGAGCTCAAGGGTCGCCAGAACGACGTCTTCAACATCGACGTCATACTGATTTCCTTGCTCGTCTCGACGCTTGGCAATCGCAGTCTTGGTTCGACAAGACACGGCTTTGACTTCGCCGAGCAGGGTGTCCACAATATAGCGCCAGTGCGGAAACATATCCAACACGAGGCCGCCACCGTCGCGTTTGCGATAGTTCCAGCTTGACCGCTGGGCAGGGTGAATCTCACCATCAAAGACCCACCAGCCAAAATCGATTTTGGCTTGAATAATGTCGCCAAAGAAGCCGGCCTCTTTGACCTTGCGAAGTTTGTGTAAGCTAGGCAAAAATAATTTGTCTTGTACTGTGCCGTTTTTAAGCTTTAGGCGCTCAGCCATACGCGCTAGCTCAAGCGCCTCTTCCAGCGATTCGGCAATCGGCTTTTCAAGGTAAATGTGTTTGCCCGCCTGCATGGCCGTTTGGGCACGCTCAAAGCGGCCAGCAGTCACGCTTGCGTCAAAATAGATTTCATTGTTTTTGTCGGCAAGGCAGGCGGCCCGATCCGTTGACCAGGCAATGCCGTGCGGCTCAGCTAAGGTTTTCAGCTTATCCGCATTACGACCTAACAGTACAGGCTCGGGGGCAAGCTTGTCGCCATTTTTGAGTAGCAAGCCGCCTTCTTTGCGAATGTTTAGCAACGAGCGTAAGTGCTGCATATTACCCAAGCGCCCAGTCGCGCCTTCGATGATGATCTGAATTTTTTTTGTAGACATGATGTAGAGACTGTTATGTTTAAACGATTGAGTGCCGTTCGCTTCATGAACTCTTAGTGTTCAGCAACTGAGTAAGCAATAAATGGATATTCACACGGTGGGCCATCGGCCACATGCATCACACGACTTTCAAGGTCAATTAAGACCGCACCAGTTGTCATGGTTTGCTTTGCTTCGGCTTGGCGTGGATCAGGATGCCGGCAAAGAGAGTGCGGCTCGCTAAAGTGGTCACTCATGGCGGCTGTCATCGTTGCGACATCAATTTGTTTGCCACCGCGTTCGAGCAAGCGACGCATACGCGAAGCTCTAAATAAGGTCCCTGGGCTGACTTTTTCCATTTGCGATTCGCCATGGCCAGCACCCATGAAGTGATTAGAGTGTGTCACGATGCCATTGACCGGATTGATATAGGTGATGTGATTTGGGCTAGTTTCAAAATCGATGATTTCGCCCTGTGCGCCACCAATGACAAAGTTACCCGAGCAAGTGCGTTTGGTTGAGACGATTGGTGTGAGTGCGTCGGCATAACGATCGGCATCCAGCACCTCACGACAACGCATATGAAAGGGTTTTTGATACGGGTTGCAACCATCGAGATGCGAGGCAAGGCCGTTTTCTACTAGGCCGATGCCG
Organism: uncultured Alcaligenaceae bacterium; assembly: GCA_937952975.1. GTDB lineage: Bacteria > Pseudomonadota > Gammaproteobacteria > Burkholderiales > Burkholderiaceae_B > Zwartia. Next base: position 13,261 of record CALFXX010000109.1, on the reverse strand, counting down.
CACTCGTTGACGCCCATTTTGCCGCCCACAATGCCGGCCTCGGTCATGCAGACAAGGCTTGGCTTATTTGACCGTTTAATACGCAACACAATCGTGCGTTGGTGCACGCCCGCGATCCAATCCCAGTTTTGTCCAAGCCACGTGTGGCCATCTGCAGTGACGTCTGATAACAGACCGAAGGTTGTACAGCCATCGGTTTCACCGGTGGCTTGCTGCAAGGCCTGCTCTTGCTTACGCGCGTCTTTGCCAAAAATCATAAAGGCGATTTCATAACGTGCGTTCAAGAGTGCAATGGCTGCTGACGATTGCTCGGCCCCTTTGGCGATACCCAGCATTTCTTCAGCGTATTCGGCATTTTGGCTCTGCATTGCAGTCTGCCAACGCACGGCTTCTTCCAGTGCCTCTGCACGCGCTAAGCCCGAGGCTTCAAAACGGCGCAAATATGTTTCAAGATTTGCCGCCACATCAACTGCAAAGGTTTTGCCATGAGCTACACCGCGTTCAAAGGCCTTGTCACCCACCGTCAGGCAGGGCATTTTGTCTCGTTTACTCACAGCAGCATTACCTTATAAAGTTCGCGATTAATTTCACCGACCAACCGATTAAAGTCGTCTGACAGACGTGTTTCTTCATTACGTGGACGCGGCAGATCAATGTCATAAATTTTGTGGATGCGACCAGGGCGTGCAGACATCAGCACGACTTGATCGGATAAAAATACGGCCTCAGCAAGTGAATGCGTCACAAAGATGACGGTTTTTCGATATTGCTGCCAGATGCGCATTAATTCAAAGGCCATGCGATCGCGTGTGATTTCATCTAGCGCAGCAAAGGGTTCGTCCATCAACAAAATCGATGGATCAAGCGCCAAGGCACGGGCGAGCGCTGCCCGTTGTTGCATGCCGCCTGAGAGTTGATGAGGTAATTTCTTCTCAAAACCTTTTAGGCCAACGACCTCAAGTAGTTGTTCAACGCTTTGCGCTGTCTGTGGGTGTTGCCCTTGCGTAACGTTTTCAGTGTTTTTGCTTTTTGCACCCACCAACTCTTTAAGAAGCTTCACGTTCTTTTCAATCGTTAACCATGGCATCAAATTGGCTTGCTGAAACACCAGGCCAATACGGCCAGCCTGCCGCAAAGCACTAGGGGGCATCCCATTGATTAAGACTTGCCCTTGAGTGGGCGACATGAGATCGGCCAAGACTTTTAACAACGTGCTCTTGCCGCAACCCGAAGGGCCCACCAGCGAAACAAAGGCGCCATCGGCAACCTCTAGGTCCACAGGCGCTAAAGCTTGAACGGCTTGTGCAGAGCCTAGGCCATAGGTGACTTGAATCTTATTGATTGAAATCCCACGACCAGAGGACGATGCAGCACCCATGGTGTTGGTTGCGATATCAGTCATTTTGCCGGTTGCTTCACAAGTGCGGCCAAATCTTTTGCTTCATCAATGCTGTTGATAATGGCATTGGTGTACATGCTTTGGGCTGTCGGTTTTTTAGGCAAGTCACCACCACCTGCCAAAATGTCGATTGATGATTGCCATTTTGCATCGGTCATTAAACCGAAGCGCTCGGCATAGTCAGGCGTGTTGTACAGATCGTAAATCATGCGTAATTTGCGTGACTCAAGCTTGAGTTCACGGTCGGGTGAAACCGCGACGATTTCTTTCATTGCTTCTTCAATATTGTCGTGGGTCCAAATTAAGCTCTTGATCGTTGCACGCACAAAACGCTTGATCAAATCGGGGTTGCTTTTAAGCAGAGCCTCGTTGGTATAAATCACTGTGCCATAAAACTGAACGCCGTAATCACGCACTGGCATCACATTGACCGGAAACCCTTTGCCCTCAAGTGTCAGGGCTTGCCCAAACGAGTAACCAAACAGGCCATCAACCTGCCCAGCGGCCAGCATCTGGACTTCAGCGCCGCGCGCAACCGTCACAAAATCAACATCTTTGCGCGTGAGACCGCCTTTAGCGAGCACGGGCTCGATCAAGCCCATCACATTGGCTTGAAACCAGGCAAGCTTCATGCCTTTCATTTTTTCGGGCGTGGTGATGCCGGCTTTCACGGGCGTGATCACCGAAAACGGGTTGTCAGGTTGATCGGCCATGACGGCTACCACGGGCAGGCCACTGCCTTTTGCTTTAACAAAGGCGTCAGCGTTGGTCACGCCAAACTGCTCACGGCCGGTTGCAATCATGACTTCGTTTTGCTGCCCGGCCGCCGGTGGTCGAATCTCTAGATCAATGCCTTCTGCTTTATAAAAACCTTGTGCGCGACCACCAAAGTATTGTGCGTGCATGCCCCAGGGGGTGAAGTTAATGCGCAGCACGACTTTGTCGAGAGCGAGGGCTGACGTGGAGGTCAATGCCATAGTGCATAGACCGGCAGCGCAAATAACGGTCTGTTTGCATGAACGTAGAAACAGGCTTAACTCTTTGAGCGGGCTCAAGTCGTTTTGCGGGTTCAAACCTTTGAACAAGCTCAAGCTGATCATCCATTTATTTAACATAGCTGTTTTTCACCCCTGCGAAGTCGAATCATTTAGACCAGTACGCCACGATACCCGCGCTTCGATCCATGACATCAAATTAAAAAAAACTGTACCGATGACAGCCAAAGAAATAATTGCCGCAAACGAGCGTGCTGTATTAAAGTTAAAGCTCCCCGATAGCACTAAATAGCCCAAGCCGTTCGACGCCGCTAGCCATTCGGCTACGATCGCGCCGAGCACTGCCAAGGTTGTTGCGATACGCAGGCCTGCAAAAATATACGGTATTGCATAAGGCAGTCTCAGTTTAAAGAGCAACTGACGTTCACTGGCGTTCACTGAGCGAAACACATCCGCCAGGCCGCGATCCACCTCTTTGAAGCCCGCCATGGTGTTAATCACAATTGGGAAAAACGCAATCGACATCACCACTGCGATTTTTGAACCCATACCAGCACCCACCCATACTAAGATCAACGGCGCAATAGCAATCTTTGGTACGCTTTGCAAGCCCACAAAAATTGGCATGATTAAGCGTTCTAGCAAAGTAAAGCGAATCATCAGCGCTGACACGATTAAGGCAAAAACGACCGCCGTGACGTAGCCCGTCAAGATCGCCCAAATGGTGGCGAGCGAGTGCATTTGAATCAAAGGCCATTCGTCGACAAAGAGTTGAGCGATTTCAGTGGGCGCTGGTAGCAAGAAGTTCGGCACTTCAAAATAACGCACGCCCGTCTGCCAGAGCAACAGCAGTACGACGATTAAAATTCCTGAGCTCCAACTTTCAAGTAGGCGACTAATGCGCGAGGCGTTAGACATGGGTTTGAAAGAGGTGCTGTCACTGCGACCAGACATCCTGAATCCCTTGGCGATTTTCTTAGTGCGGAAGCTTGCTAACATATCTGACAGAGCTTACCGTAGTCAACGTATTCTGACCTATAAAGGATCTTGCCATGCCGCGCCATATTGTTTGCCTTACTTACGATTTTGATGTGCAGTCGGGCTTTATCTCGCGAGGCATGACCTCGCCCACGCCCTTGTCGCGTGGCGAATTCGGTGTCGTTGGGTCAAAACGCATCCTCGATTTAGTGAAGGCGCACAGCATCCCCACCACATGGTTTGTGCCAGGCTTCACCATTGAAACGTATCCCGCTGCCTGCGAGGCCGTGGTGAAGGGCGGGCACGAGATCGGCCATCACAGTTGGGCACATATCCCTCCCGCGAGCCAAACCCTTGAAGAAGAAGAGGCTGACATGTTGCGCGCCACTGCGGCAATTAAGCAGCTTACAGGGGGAAGGGCAGTAGGCTATCGCTCACCCTCTTGGGATTTAAGCGAAAACACCTTAAATCTGCTGCTCAAGTACGGTTTTGAGTACGACAGCAGCATGATGGGCGGGGATTATCATCCGTACCGTGTGCGGGCAGGTGATCAAGTCAAACTTGGTGAGCCGGTCAAGTTTGGTCAAGAGACCAGCCTGATCGAAATGCCAATTAGCTGGCATTTGGATGACCATCCTCATTTTGAATACTGGCGTATGCCCACCACCGTCAACCCTGGTCTGCAAAGTGCCCGTACCGTGATGGAAAGCTGGCTCGATGAATTCAGATACTTTAAAAAGAGTACCGATTTCGGGATCCTGACCTACACCATGCACCCCTACGTTTTAGGTCGCGGCAACCGGATGCTTGCCTTTGAAGGCTTTGTTGAAAGCCTGATTAAAGAGGGTGCTGAGTTCATGACGATGCAGAATGCGCTTGCAGCAGGCAGAGGATTGTTGTACTAGTTTGTAGTTGAAGATGTACTATTTTATTTTTATTTATATCATTGATTTTAATAATTATTATAGATAAATAAAAATATTAGAAATTATTCATTTCGTAGTTTCCGTGGTAGTTAAATTGGCCTCATTTACATGGGGCCATTTCTTTTTTCACACACACTAACGGTTGTCCGATTGTGATGGTTCAGCCCAAACTTTCGCCTATTTGTGATACCATTTAGTGATATCAATTATTGTGAATCAAAAAAATCAACGCACCTTGTAAAAATTATTTGTGCAACCAGTCTTAGCAAATATCAAGTGGTCAGATATTGAAGTTCTGTTTAAAAGTCTTGGCGCAGTGCTGACAGGGCGAGGTGGCTCAAGAGTTGAATTTGTCTTGTTTAGTGAAGTGTCGGTCTTTCATCGACCACATCCTTCGCCGGATACCGAAAAAGGTGCTGTCGCAGCAATTCGAAAATGGCTAGATCAAAACGGAGTTCGCCCATGAATATTATGACGATTGATGGCTTTCAAGCCACGATTTGTTTTTTGCCCGACATGAAGATGTTTAGAGGCGAATTTATAAACCTGAGTGGGGGTGCAGATTTTTACGCCACCGACGTTCAGGGCCTAGAGCGCGAAGGCAAAATTTCTTTAGATATTTATTTGGATGCGTGTAAACGTAACGGGATTTCGCCACGCAAAATTTTTTCAGGAAATTTTTCTTTGCGCCTTGACCCTGAGGTGCATGAGGCGGCGACGATTGCCGCCGCATCAAAAGGCGTTAGTCTGAATTATTGGGCAGCACAATCAATTAAACAGGCTGCCCTGACCTCTTAACAATCAGGCCTTTTACTCTTCGAGATCGCGACTGTGAGTAGTCGCCCAAACGCAGTCACTCAGCCAGCTTAATATTTCCCTTCTTAATCACCTCGGCCCACTTCAAGGTCTCGGCGCTCACAAACGCTGACCACTCGGGCAGGGGTCTTAAGTCGGGAGTCGAACCACGCTGCGCCAGCGCTTGTTGCACACTTGCCTCGTTCAAAATCTGATGCACATCGTCAGACACTTTTTTCACAATCGCGGGCGAGGTGCCCTTTGGCATAAACAAGCCCGCCCAACCTACGCCTACAAAGCCTGGATAGCCTTGCTCGGCAATCGTCTGCACATCTGGCAATTGTGAAGCGCGTTCGCTTGAAAGCGAGGCAATGGCTTTGAGTTTGCCCGCTTGAATATGGGGTAACGATGAGGCCATCGTATCCACCGCCAACATAATATGTCCGCCCAACAAATCATTCATCGCGGGCCCACTGCCTTTGTATGACACTCCAGTAATCTCAATTTGCGCGCGCTGCTTAAAGAGCTCAGCGGCCAACTCAAGTGCGTTGGCGCCATAACCCCAAGTGAGTTTGCCCGGCGCTTGGCGAGCGGCGTCGATCAACTCTTGAAGGTTGTTATACGGTGCAGACGGATTCGCCAAAATCAACCAAGGTTGCGTAAACACTGCCGCGACCGGCACAAAGTCGCGTTGCATGTTGTAAGGCAGTTTTGGGTACAGTGCTTCGTTCACCGCAGTGGTGGTGCTGCTTGCAAAGGTAATGGTGTAACCGTCAGCAGGGGCCTCTTTGCCGGCCAACATGCCAGGTATGCTGGCGCCACCGCCTTTGTTATCGACAAACACCGGTTGACCCCAGCGTTGCGTTAAACGCTCGGCCAACAAACGCGCGATGATGTCAGTGGCTTGCCCGGCCGGAAACGGCACCACTAAGCGCACGGTTTTGTTAGGGTAGTTTGCTTGTGTTTGGGCGATTGTTTGCGCTGAGGTCAACGCCAAAAGTGCTAGGGCGCCTGCGTTTACTACGTGCAAAATTCGTTTCACAGCTTGCCTCTGTTTGTATGGTGGTTTTAAAAAGAATGTACTGCGAGGCGTGTCTCTTGGCGAGTGGGCCCTCGTTTGGCCGATGAACCTCAACTATGCTATAGTGTTGGACATCGCTGAGTTTGCACGGCAGTTGTCTTTTTTAACAAAAAACAATAACCGACTGATTTTCAACGACAATTCCCTGATAGCTCAGTCGGTAGAGCGACGGACTGTTAATCCGCAGGTCCCTGGTTCGAGTCCAGGTCGGGGAGCCAAAAAAACGTAGTGAAATTAACATCTTACAGCCACCCTAACCAGTGGCTGTTTTAGTTTCTGCGTCTGGCTGTGGCTGAATCCTGCCATAAAAATTACTTGCCCCCGCCTGTTGAAATAAATGCTCCGCGTTCAGATGTGAATAACGGTTTAGCATCGAAAGCGTTTTCCAGCCGCCTAACTTTTGCAAGATAAGCATCGGTGTTCCGGCTTGTGTATGCCAGCTCGCCCAGGTGTGACGCAGATCGTGAAAGCGAAAATCTTTCTTGATTCCTGCGGCCTTCAAAGCTCGGGCCCAGATCCTCCTGTCTATTTCTGTGCTTTCTTGTCCGGCCCTAGCAAAAACGAATTGCCTGTGCTTTCCAACTCTGCGGTTAATGACGTCTAGTGAATCTGAATTAAGCGGCACTGGCCGGCTGGTTTTAGACTTGGCCTTTGTCGCCAGAACTGACACAAGGCCACGAAGCTTATCTACCTGACTCCATTCAAGCGAAAGGATCTCACCCGCACGCATACCGGTAGCGAGTGCAAAGATGCAAATGTCCTGCATCCAGCCTGGTTCAATCGCATCAATAAGGGTGCGAGCTTGAGTCTGCGTTAGCCAGCTTTCACGAACACCGGCCTCCTCAAAGCGTAAGATCTTTGGTGCAGCCTCGATCCATTCCATATCTGCAGCATTGGTAAGCATTTTATGGATGGTGGCCAAGTAGCGATTTTTAGTCGCAGGCGACATGAGCTTGGCCGGACCGCTTTGCACAACTTTATGAGTTGGCAAGTTATCCATAATTGCGCGTGTTGTTAAAGAGCGTACAGGCTGACCCTGAAATTTCTCACGCCACCACGCAATGTGACAAACCTTGGAGCGGTAGTCGCGTTGAGCAGAGCATGATTTCAAGTAGGCCAACGCAGCATCATCAAACGAATACTCTGGTTTCTCACCCAGTTTATCTACGCGCCACGCTGAGGCTTTTAGCCTGTCGTGATACTCCTGCGCTGATTTCCTGTCTTTCGTTTGAGTAGTGCGTCTAATTCGTTTGCCGTCTGGTGTGCGGAAATCGAGCCACCAAAAACCGGACTCAGGATGTTTGAAGATTGACATTGTGCTTCTCCGACGATCCTGAGAGATAGTCGCTGGCGATTATTACGTGGTTGGGTTAATTCTGCAAGTTTGCTTGGCCAGACGCGCCAGACTCTTGAGCCGGGCAGTCTGAAGCCAATTGCATGGCGTTTGCTAAAGATCGTGCTGTACGAAAGGCTTAACGTGTTGGCAGCTTGTTGAAGGGTAAGAGCGGTCTCTGTCACGCAGCCTCCTTAAGCATGGCCACGTGCGATTGAACACGTTTGGCAAAATCCCAAAGCTGTTGCTCCATCGTGGCGATGAACTCTTCATCACGTTCGATGCGTTTGATAAAGAGGTCTTTGCTAACGCTTTCGAGTTGAGGTGCATACATGATGAAGTCGAGCCACTTGCGGCCGGTTAACCAAAGACCACCTTGGAGTTGATGCACGTACTCCGACAGATCGCCAGTAGTCCACATCTCAACAATCTTTCGAGCTGAGTTCGGGCTTTTGATTTCAATCAGACCGTCCTCATCCACAAGACCGTCAGTAGAGTAGGCAAATAATTCATCGTCGGTGGTTACGATGCCAGACTCTTCGGCCAGATTGCCGGTGACTATTTCATAAGCAATGCGCGCACGAGGTTCTAGCTCGGTGCCTCGGCGCATCTCCCAAGTTACGTAAGTGTCTTCAGTTGTTTGGCCATAAATTTGTTCGACAGCAACCCGATAGGCATAGTCGAGATTTTTCTGACTAGGTCGCAAACCTGGCTCTGACTTCGTTGGTTTCAGATAATCGCAAGCCGTGCTGAACATTGAGGCGGTAATCTTTCCTGCGCGTGCTTGAAACCATTCTGGTGTTCCCTGCTGACAAACAATTAATTTCAAAGCGCAGCCCCCTCGATCGTGCCGTCTTCGTTAACCGTGATGATCAGACTTTTGAGTGTCGCCTTGCGCTCAAGCACTGCGGCTTTGAAGGCGGCATGCAGGTCAGTGTCCGCGGCTTGCTTCAGCTCAACAAGACCAAGCTTCCAGACTGATTCAAGTGCGTCTAGTGTTTGAGCCTTTGAGACAGCGCTAAGCCAATGAGTGCGCAGGTTGTTGTTGTCAGTGGGCGTGACCATGCCCATATCTTTTGGTGGTGCGATGACAATGTCCTGCGCTTCTTCAACGGAAAGCATGCCGCCAATCGCACCAGGAAACACCGCTCGGATTCCTTCTGCGATGCAACGGGCGCGCAGCATGGCCTGTGGGTAATTCTTCCAGTTGTCTTTTCCGGTCAAGCCAACGCGTTTAGCTTGTTCAAACGTCCACTGGACGCGCAGTGATCCTCCTTGCTTGTGGCTGAACACTCCGCAAGCACGCTGGCCGTTGACTTCTTCCCAAATGACAGAGCCACCCGCTGACTGAAAGCGCGCGAGGATTGAATGGGTTTTGCGGGCAGGGCGACCTTGGACGATGTCGAAATCCTGAATCGCTGCCATTGGGTGCATACCCTCTGCCTGCGCAAGCAGCATCAAGCTCATGGCTTGGGACTCGTCTTTTGCACCAAAGAGTTTTGACCGAACGATGTGGCCGGCCATGCTTTCCATTTCGTTAAAGGTGACGACTGCATTCATTCTTTTTTCCTGAGTGGGTAGGGAGGTCGTTAGCAATGCCGCACGTGCGGAGCCCGATGCGGGGTTCGCTCTTTGCTTTGAAGTTTTTCTTCGCATCAGACAAACTCCAAGGCCGAGGCAGTAAATAGAACTGAGAGGCTGAGAGTGCCGAACAGGCATACATACACCCAAGCCTTTGGTGGAATGGACTCGGAACCTTTGCGGTAAGAGCCACTCGCTTTGTGCCATCCGTCAGAGAGTAAAGGCCAACGCGTAAAGTTGGTTTGCACTTCGCCGTTGAAATCGTTCATCTTTTTCCTTCGCCTAATGTTGAAATTAAATAGTAGCAAAAGCTACCTTTCAATACGATAGCAAACGCTACTATTAAACGGTACAAGACTGGATGAATTTATCCACGGCTACTTGACAGATGCAAAGTAAATGGATATCTTAAAGATATCTAAAAGTGAGGATCCTATGACAGCAAGAGCCATGACCAATCAAATCGCCTTTCGCTATCGCAGCATAGATAGCGCCACAGGCATTACACGTGAAACAGCTAAACGCCTGGCCGAACAACTTGGCGTTGATGAGACACAGGCGATCCATAGGGCGTTGCATGAGCTTGCGGTAAAAATGCTGCCTCAGTACGAAGCCGATGATGGTCCATTGACAGTCGTTCAGCTTCGCCAAATCAAAAAGCGTGCTCCGCAAGGCGTTAAGCGTTCGGTACGCTCAAGCCTGTTTGACAGCGAGGCTGCATGACGGTGGCTTGGTGGCCAGAGCCAACGGCCGGTGAAATCGTATGGTGCCATTTTCCTGACAATATCAATCCTCGACCAAAGCCACGACCTGCACTTATTCTCAAAGTATTTGATGACGATGCGCCGCAGTTTCACGTGAACGTTGCGTACGGTACGAGCCAGCGGACCACCACTCTTTATAGTGGTGAGTTTTCGATTTTGCGTGAACGTAATCCGACGGCTTATCAAACAGCCGGGTTGAGCTACGACACCAAGTTCAATTTGAAGCAAGCGATCGATCTGCCTTACAACACGGACTGGTTCTCGGTACCACCCGCAGCACCCCAGGGGCAGATACCGAATCTGGGTATTTTGCACGCCTCGCTAGTGCCGGCCGTTCAGGCAGCCTACCGTGCGGCGAAAGCCTGAGTGAGCTTAGGCCACTCTGACAAGTAAGCTTAGTAAGTGCGTGCCACGTGATTGTGGCCGCACGACTCAGCGCTATTTTTAAAAAGTTACTTGGAGGACTTTGACGCAGTACTCTGGCTGGGCTGATCGCCTAGCAAAACATCAACGAGTTCTATCAGGCGATTTTCGACTGCCTTCAAACAGTCCTTATCCAGTCGCGACACGCGTTCTAACGACAGTCGTTTGAAAGGCCAGTCTGTGCCTGCTTCCTGAGCATTTTTGTTGGCCGTGCCAACTTTCTGCTTTTGTTTAGCAGGCGGTGCAAACCAATCCTCCATCCCGTGAAAGGCTTCGATTGAACGAATCGTTTTCTCGGTGATCGGACGTGTCCCGGCAAGCATCTGCCTAATAAACGCACCATCTCTCATATCGAGCTTGCGCCCGAAGTCAGACTTATTTCCCTTGGAAATATGGTCGATCGCATCTTTCAGGCGCTGAACTCGATATTCAGTCATGTTGATTTCGTTCATTTACAAACCGTAACATTTGATGTGGTAGCAAACGCTCTTGCATAGTAGTAGCAAAAGCTATTAAAATAAAAAGATGGACTTGAACAAATATCTTTCTTCTAACGGGGCTCCTTCTGTCTCCGAATTAAGGCAAGCGCTGGTTGCGCTGGGTTATGACGTCAAAAGCAACGCTCAGATCCGTCAGTGGCGAAAGGCTTACCAAGGCCGCCGACCGTCTCCTGAAAACTGTGCCGGCCTTGAGCAAGTTACAAAGGGCGTGGTCACGCGTAGTGAACTGCGCCCCGATGATTTCTTCCTGATCTGGCCAGAGCTCACCAAGCACAGGTGTGGCGAACACACTGCGCACCACACCATCGTTCGGTAAAGACATTTTCTTCAATTCGCTTGCCCCAGGACTAATCACTTACTTCGCAAACCGCTTGTTGTTCTGAGCCAAAGATCAATCCCTAAGACCCGATTGTGTACGTCGTGAACACCGACCGAGTGCAATTACAGAGGAGCGCTGACACGTTTTCTGCGTCACAGCTTAAGCACTAAATATACGGCTAAACACTACATCGGAAAACCCTTATTCAACCCTACCAACAAGGAAACAAAAATGACCTGCCGATACGAAAAAACTGACTGGCGTGACGTTCTTTACACGAGCGTGCGCAACACAGTTGGTGGTGTAGCCGATGCCGCTCAATTTTTACAAAATCGTCGTGGTCGCACGATGCACAAAGAGACGCTGCGTGCAAAGTTGCGAGGGCTTGAGGGCGAGTCGGTCAGTGTCGAAATTGCAGACTTACTGACTGAATGGATGGAGGAAAGGAACAGAGAGGATGCGACTGACTGGATCAAGGCGCTGGCTTCGGGGCATGGTCTGGTCTCTGTTGAAGTCGATGGCGCTGATGATGAGGCAGAGCCGGAAACCGAGATCTTCGGCTTATGCACGAAGAGCATGGAGCTCACAGCGCTTTGGGGCAAGTTGTCTGGTCTTTTGATCGACGCGATTAAAGATGAGGTGATTAGCGCCACTGCGTCTGATCAGATCGTCGCGCAGATTGATGAAGAAATGCGTGCCTTGTCGAACCTTCGCCGAAATGTTCTGGCTACGTCCAGACTAGGCCAGCCTGCTTTAGCTTGAGTACAACAAAACCTTGGCCCGACGTAGGAGCATATTGATATGGCAAGGGCGCGCAATATAAAACCCAGTTTCTTTACTAATGAGTTGCTTGGCACCGAAGATCCGATGGTCAGCCTGACCTTTGTAGGGTTGTGGTGCTTGGCCGACAAAGAGGGGATTCTGGAAGACCGGCCGTTACGCATAAAGGCCGAGTTGTTTCCGTACCGTGAAAATCTGGACGTTAACGGTTATCTAACGGTGCTGCAACGACTAGGTTTCATCCACAGGTATGTGGTCAACGGTGTCAGTTACCTTCAGGTCATAAACTTTGAAAAGCATCAATGTCCTCATCACACTGAGAAGTCAAAAAAATATCCTAAATATCAGGACGTTAAAGATTTAACTGTTAAATCACCGTTATCCAACGGTGAAAAGCAGGTGCCAACACGCTCTGATTCATTGATTCCTGATTCATTGATTCCTGATTCATTGATTGAGGATTCATTGATTGAGGATTCATTGATTGAGGATTCATTGATTCCGGATTCACTGATGCAGGACTCGCTGCCTGCGGAAGAGGGGGGCACAGAAAAAATACCGCGACCCTCGCAAACCGCAATCGTCTGCCTTGCCCTCAAAGGCGAAGGCATCGGTGCCGTGAGCCCGTCAAATCCAAAACTCAAAACCTTGCTTGAGGCCGGTGCAGACGTTGGCATGTTCATCGACGCGGCAAGGGCAGCAAAGGCGCGTGGAAAGGCAAGCTTTGCCTATGTCGTTGCCGTTGTTGACGGGCAAATGCAAGAAGCGCAGGCCGTGGCTCAGAGAGCGAGGGCAAGCCCTGCAGCAGTCACGGAAACGCATTACCAACGCTCTGCCAGGCTGAGGTACGAAGAGGCGATCGGCACCCGCGCGGTGGTTCACAACAACGTCATCGACATCACTCCATTGCAAAACCATCTGGCGAGAATCGCATGAGCTTGCCAGCAAAGTGGGTTGACGCAATTTTTGATCGCCTGAGCATTGCTTTTGGCCGCGACTTTCTCGGGCGCTGGGAAGGCATGCCAATCGCGAAAGTGAAAGCCGACTGGGCAGAGTGCCTCAAGGGCTTTGTTGACCGTCCTCAGGCCATTGCCTTCGGCCTTGCCAACCTGCCTGACAGCAAGCCGCCGACAGCCCAAGAGTTTCGCGCGGTCTGCCGACAGGCCCCGATTGTTTCGCATGTGTTGTTGCCAGCTCCTAAGGCCGAGGAGTCGTTGGTCGCTGAACAACTGCGCAAGATCGTAAGTGAGGCCCTACGCTTTTCTAACGGGGCACAAGCACAACTCGACAACCTTCGGTGGGCAAAGAGGCTCAAAGTCGCCCACGAGCTGGGTGAGAGGTTAAGCCTCGTGCAAATCGAGTCCTATCAAACCGAGATCGGAAGAGC
>CALFXX010000108.1 GCA_937952975.1 uncultured Alcaligenaceae bacterium | reverse complement strand
AGTTTCAGATGGTGGCCCGGGGCGGAATCGACCGGGGCCTAGGATGCTTCATCCTACTTCACATCTTTTGGATTGAAGTTCGGGTTTTGAATAATTCCAAATCGATTGCCAAATGGGTCTTTTACTGCGGCCACTTTAATTCCTTCACCAACATCAGTGACTGGTTCGAGTGATTCCGCACCAAGAATTAGCAATCTCTTAAAAGCAGTTTCAATATCTGCGACGCCCCAGAGTGGTTGCGCTCCAGCAGTGGATGGCTCACCTTGCGGCAAAAGTCCAAGCTCAAAGCCACCCACCTGAAAACCTACATAAAAGGGCTGATCAAAGTACGGCTGTATCTTTAGTACTTGTGAATACCAGTCTTTAGCCTTGGCTAAATCATTTACTGGATAGATTGCTGTTCTGAGTCCGAGAATCATAATATGGCTTAATTTGGGATTAAGTTACGTCGCCATATTTAAACCCACAAAAGCAAAAACCCCAGCGTGAACGCAGGGGTTTTTCAGTTTCAGATGGTGGCCCGGGGCGGAATCGACCAGGGCCTGAGGATGTTTAATCCATCATCCATGTGACTAGATCTCGGCGCTGATGTAGCACTCTGAAGACATCAACTTGATCAGGTAGTTCTTTGTAGACAACTAGGTAGGGGAATTTATTGAGGGGCCAACTTCGGATATCACTGCGCCCGATTTGTTCTCCTAGCCTGAGTGAACCTGCTTTCGGGTACTTGATCAAAAAGTTAAAGGATTTTTCTAATGCGGCCACAAACTTATCACTGACCTGAGGTGACATTAAGGATCGGTAATAAGAGAGTGCGACTTCTAAGTCTAGTTTGGCTCTAATGTGTAGCGCCAGAAGTTTGCTAGTCAAAGGTCTTTTTTGGCAGCTATTTGGTTTCGTAGCGAAGCAATGTAGTCTTCAACGCTTATCACTTCGGCAGGCGAGGCTTCACCCTCTTCGATCAGCGCTCGAACACGAGCGCGATCCTGTTCTTTCTGTAATACGTGTAGAACATATTCGTTAGTCGAGACAAAGCCCTGCTCACTCGATGCAGAGTCGACAAAGGACTGTAGTGAATCAGTTAGTTCTAAGCTCATCTTTGGCATACCCCAATGCTAGGCGTTGAAATCAAGTTTGGCAACAACTAGACATCTTTAGCAACATCCAGTTACAAGCCCACAAAAGCAAAAACCCCAGCGCGAACGCAGGGGTTTTTTCAGTTTCAGATGGTGGCCCGGGGCGGAATCGAACCACCGACACAAGGATTTTCAATCCTCTGCTCTACCGACTGAGCTACCAGGCCATCTGAAGGGCGAAATGATACACCAAAAAGGGTTTTCTCGCCTTTCTTCGACTTACGAGGCGAGATCCGGCTTTATAATGGAACTGTTATGGGGGTGATTGTGCACGTTGCCCTTCACGATTGTTCCGGTTGCTCGTCTCAAATCAATCGTTGCAACTGTAACTGCTCTGATGTTTTAGCGTCGAGCTTGTCGTCTGTCACCTATCTTTACCGTTACCGCAATCTATGTCCGTCAACGTACTCGCTTTAGGGTTAAATCACGTCTCTGCGCCGGTTTCGGTACGCGAGCGCGTTTCGTTGCCTGAAGACTTAGTGCGCCCAGCGTTGACGGCTCTGCGCGAGGCGTTTGGTGGCGCAGTCAAAGAGGCCGCGATCCTCTCAACCTGTAATCGCACCGAGCTTTACTGTGCCGCAGAGCCTCAGGTGGCAGAACGCTTGCCCGATTGGCTCGCTGACTACAATAAGCTTGATGCAGGCGATTTAAGGCCTCATGTTTACTTACATGACCGCGGCGATGCCGTGCGGCATGCTTTTCGTGTGGCAAGCGGACTAGATTCGATGGTGCTAGGCGAGCCTCAAATTTTGGGGCAGATGAAGGATGCCGTGCGCGCCGCCGACGAGGCTGGTGCTTTGGGCACCTTGCTACATCAACTATTTCAACGCACCTTTTCAGTCGCTAAAGAGGTTCGCTCGACCACAGCCATTGGCACCCAATCTGTTTCGTTGGCGGCTGCGGCTGTTCGACTCACTGAGCGCGTTTTTGGCGATTTGCGTAGTTCAAAAGTGTTGTTCATTGGTGCGGGCGAAATGATTGAGCTCTGCGCAACCCATTTTGCAGCCCGCGAGCCGTCTTCGATTGTTGTGGCAAATCGCACGATCGAGCGTGCCGAATCGCTTGCCAAGCAGTTTTCTGGTACTACCATGCGCTTGGCTGACTTGCCAGAGCGTTTGGCTGAGTTTGACGTAGTCGTATCCTGTACGGCAAGCACCCTGCCGATCTTGGGCTTAGGGATGGTCGAGCGTGCAACGCGCCAGCGTAAGCGCAAGCCCATCGTCATGGTCGATTTGGCAGTGCCGCGTGATATTGAACCCGAAGTGGCGCATCTTGATGATGTGTATCTGTACTCGGTTGATGATTTGGGCGCGGTGGTGCAAAGCGGCACTGAAGCGCGCTTGGCTGCAGTGGTTCAGGCTGAAACCATTATCGACGAGCGCGTATTGAATTTTATGCATTGGATGCAAGTCAGAGCCAATGTGCCAATCATTCGCGACCTGCAGCAAACGGCTCAAGCCGTACAAGCCCAAGAGCTTGAGCGCGCGCGCAAAATGTTAGCCAAAGGTGATTCGCCCGAAGCAGTGCTTGAACAATTAGCACATGGCTTGACGCAAAAATTCTTGCACGGCACCTTAGCGTCGTTGAATCAAAGCGAAGAGGCCGAGCGTCAGCAACTGCTGGCTTGGTTACCCCGTATTTTCCCAAAGGGTTCTGATCGGCGTTAGCGTCGCTGTCAGCCTTCTTGTGTGAGCCTTAGCGTTTAGGCTTCGTTATTTATTTCCCCCTAAAGACCTCCATGAAATCTTCAATGCGCGCTCGCTTAGAGCATCTCTCTCGTCGCTTAGTTGATCTTGATGCGATTCTGTCTGAGCCAGATGCGGCCAACGATATGAATCAATATCGCAAGCTATCGCGCGAACGCGCAGAGCTTGAACCGGTTGTGAAGGCCTTTGAGGCGTTCGAAGCGGCTGAAGCTGATCTAGAGGGCGCACGCGCGATGCTTGATGACCCTGAAATGAAGGCGATGGCGCTCGAGGAGATTGACGATTGCAAAGGGCGCATTGAAAAGCTTGAAGCTGAGTTGCAATTGCAATTGCTGCCCCGTGACCCTGACGATGGTCGCAGTGTTTTTCTTGAAATTCGTGCAGGTACGGGTGGGGATGAGAGCGCTTTGTTCTCGGGCGATTTGTTAAGAATGTACACCCGATATGCCGAGCAACAGGGTTGGAAAGTCGAGCTGATGTCTGAAAGCCCCTCAGAGTTAGGTGGCTACCGCGAGGTGATTGTCCGTTTGGATGGCGATGGTGTGTATGGCCGCCTGAAGTTCGAATCGGGTGCGCATCGGGTACAACGCGTACCGGCAACTGAGACGCAAGGGCGTATTCATACCTCTGCCTGCACGGTTGCCGTCATGCCCGAAGCCGATGCCGCGACCGACATCGTGATCAACCCCAGCGAGTTGCGTATCGATACCTTTCGAGCGAGCGGCGCGGGCGGACAACATATTAATAAAACTGACTCTGCTGTGCGTATTACTCATTTGCCAACGGGTTTGGTGGTCGAGTGCCAAGACGATCGGTCGCAACATCGCAACAAAGATAAAGCGATGCAGGTGTTGGCGGCCAGGCTTAAAGACAAGGTCCAGCGCGAACGCCACGATAAAGAGGCTGCGCAACGTAAAAGCCTGGTCGGTTCAGGGGATCGCTCTGAACGGATTCGTACGTACAACTTTCCACAGGGGCGCTTGACTGATCACCGGATTAACCTGACGTTGTATAAGCTAGGCGCAATTATGGAAGGCGATTTAACCGACGTGACGGGCGCCTTGATTGCAGAGCATCAGGCAGAGTTATTGGCCGCGTTAGGTGACGAAAACTAATGCAAACGGCCCAAGCGTTGACCTCAATGAGTGGTTTGCCACGACTAGAGGCCAGAATGTTGCTTGAAATGGTGCTGGGCAAGCCGCGCGAGTGGTTGCTCGCGCATGATACTGACCCCTTAACGCCTGAGGTTGCCGCGCGCTTCTTGACCTTGGCTGCACAACGTCGTCAGGGCGTGCCGATGGCGCATTTGGTCGGACATCGCGAGTTTATGGGCCACCGGTTAAGTGTCTCGGCGGACGTGTTGATCCCTCGCCCTGAAACCGAGTTGTTGGTTGAAATGGCGTTACAAAGTTTGCCGGAAGGTGCGGCGCGGTCATTACTAGAGTTGGGTACCGGTAGTGGTGCGGTCGCGATTAGCGTGGCGTTAGCGCGGCCAGCAGTTCGAGTCATTGCAACAGACATCAGCGAAGCCGCGCTTGCCGTCGCACAAAAGAATGCCCATCAGCTCAGTGCGCCGGTTCAATTTTGGTTGGGAAGCTGGTACGAAGCCCTACCGGTAGAGGGGCGATTCGATGTGATCGTTTCAAACCCGCCTTATATTGCTCGTAACGATCCGCATTTGTCGCAGGGCGATCTCAGGTTTGAGCCTGAAGGGGCATTAACGGATGGTGCCGATGGTCTGACTGCGCTACGGCAGATCGTTGCAGGAGCGCCGCAACGCTTAAATGCTGGTGGCTGGCTGTGGCTTGAGCATGGTTATGGGCAGGGCGAAGGTGTTGCGCAACTATTATCAGGTATGGGCTTTGAAGCAGTAGAGACAAAGCAAGATTTAGCGGGTTTGCCCCGAGTGACGGGCGGATCTTTGTAGGGTCTTTATAATTAATTATTAACTTTCATCGACGAGGGACAGCATGAGCGACGTTCAAACTTTTATCCGTGAGACGGTCACTAATAATCCAGTAGTGCTTTTCATGAAGGGCACAGCCCAAGCGCCGCAGTGTGGCTTTTCAGGTAAAGCGATTCAACTCTTGAAAAGCAATGGCGTGACGACCTTGGTGACGGTCAACGTGCTCGAAGACGAGGCCGTTCGTAGTGGCATCAAAGAGTTTTCGCAATGGCCCACCGTACCCCAGTTGTACGTGAAGGGGGAGTTTATTGGCGGTTCAGACATCATGACTGAAATGGACCAAAGCGGAGAGCTCAAGCAGGTCTTAACTGCGGCGGGCGCGGCAGCTTAATTCACACCCTCCCCGTCCTATCAGACGGGGATTGTTGTTGACTGAGCTCCTGAACGGCAAATATTTTGCCGCTTGTGCACGAGTCAAAGGGTGTCAGAAGTCACTTCGCCCTGTGTCTTCTTCAAAGGCGTGATTGCGCTCGGCTGAATGAAGTGCATGGGCTGTTGGCTCATGCTTAAGGCTGCTGTGTTTGTTTCACCTAGTTCTGAACTTGGTTCAAAGCTAGGCGGATCAAACGCCATATCCCCATCGGGATCTGCGAGCCCGCTTGGTTTTAGCCCAACAAAATCGAATAGATTGCGATCCATTAAATGCGATGGTGCAACGTTTGAGAGTGCATTGAAGATGCTCCAGGCGCGGGACGGATGTTTTTTATCCCACTCCGCGAGCATACGCCCTACCTCTTTGCGCTTTAGGTTTTCTTGCGAACCGCACAAATTGCACGGAATAATAGGAAACTGCTTCCAGTTGGCGTAGGCAATTAAGTCTTTTTCTTCGATATATGCCAGAGGGCGAATCACTGTGTGCTTGCCGTCATCTGACACCAACTTGGGCGGCATCGCTTTAAGCTTTCCGCCATAAAACAGATTTAAAAAGAAGGTTCCTAAAATATCATCACGATGATGACCCAAGGCGATTTTTGTAGCCCCCAGTTCACCCGCCACTCGATACAGAATGCCTCGCCGCAGGCGTGAACAAAGCGAGCAAGTGGTTTTCCCTTCCGGTATCAGTCGTTTGACGATTGAGTAAGTATCCTGATTTTCGATGTGAAAGGGGATGTCGCGTTTGCGAAGATAGTCTGGCAACACCTCTTCCGGAAACCCCGGCTGTTTTTGATCTAGATTGACTGCGATGATGTCAAAATCGATGGGTGCTCGGGTACGCAGCGTCAACAAAACATCGAGCATGGTGTATGAGTCCTTGCCTCCTGAGAGGCAAACCATGACACGATCTCCGGCTTCGATCATGTTGTAGTCGCTGATGGCGCGACCAGTTTCTCGCATGATGCGTTTCGATAATTTGTTGTGTTCGATGCGCTGCTTTTCGCTCATTGTTGAGGTTGCCTCATTGGCGTTGATATTCATCTTAAAACCCCTTTTGAAGCAAGAACTTGGTGACCGCAGCACGATCGCCCGAAAAAATGACGCGCGATCGTTTGCTTGTACGTTGATGTTCGTACATTGGATCGTAATATTCGCTGAGCAATGGTCGAATCCACTCGCGATGTAAATCAAGCGTGCCCTTTGACTTTTGTTCGTCCAGGGCGGCTTGCATGATTGTGGCTAGGCGGGCGTGGCGCTCGCCACCCAAGCGCTTCAACAAATTTTGCAAACTCTCGAGCAGGCGTGTCGAGAATGCATCAAAACCGGCCTCGCCACCCAACTTAGCGGCAAATTGGCCACCAAGATCTTCGACATAGTCGTGCAAGA
The DNA here is from genome assembly GCA_937952975.1 of uncultured Alcaligenaceae bacterium. Classification (GTDB taxonomy): domain Bacteria; phylum Pseudomonadota; class Gammaproteobacteria; order Burkholderiales; family Burkholderiaceae_B; genus Zwartia. The sequence goes on along the minus strand of CALFXX010000108.1, from coordinate 18,950 downwards.
TCCGTTCTACCCTGACCGCCATTGGCTCTTCGAGCCAAACCACCGAGCTGGTTTGCATTTTGTCGCGCAAACTTATCGGAAGGGCGCAGCGGCCAATCATGCGAGATTCATCTTCGAGTGCAATGCGCGCCTTACCTTGCGCCTGCAAACGTAACAGGGCAATCGCCAGGCTGTTGTCAAAGTTAATTTGTACCGGTTGGTCTGTTGCGTGTTTGCCAAAACTTGAGCCTCGGTGATGCGCGAGCTTCTCAAGATCAACAACAGAGCTCAGCGACTGAATGACCTCGGTTTTGCCGGATCCCGTCAGGCCGGACACCAATACAAAGTCAGAGGCTTCAATCTGTTTGGCTAGCGACTCGAGCAAAAACGTACGCATGGCTTTGTAGCCACCTATGATGCGCGGGTATTCGATTCCAGCTTCAGCAAGCCAGCTTTGCGAAATACGAGAGCGCAGCCCGCCTCGAAAGCAATAGAGGTAGCCCTCGGGATGCGCTTGTGCAAAGGCTTTCCATTGCGCGACGCGTGCTGCTTTGATCTCACCTGAAACCAGTTCATGTCCCAGTTCGATGGCAGCCTCTTGGTTGACTTCTTTGTACCTTAGGCCTACTTGATGACGCTCTTGATCGTTCATGAGCGGCAGGTTGGTCGCGCCTGGAAAGGCCCCTTGTTCAAACTCAATGGGGGCGCGTACATCTAAAAGAGCGACCTCGCGTGTAAAAAGTGAGGCGAAGTCATCTGTGTCAGGGCGCGTCATAAAAGTGCAGTCATAGGTTTGAGTTGGCATTGCGTTTGAGCGGGGGCTGCGAGCTTAACCGAAAACTCGCGTAATTCATCGCGCCTGAATACATGCACCTTGACGCGTTCACCCGCAACATGCCGAGCCAAGACACTTTCTAACGAGTTGTTCGAGGCGTCAACGCGTACACCCTCAATTGCAACGAGCGTGTCGTGCGCCGAGAGCCCGCCTTGATGGGCGGCACCGTGCTCGAAGACCGTGGTCAGCACAACATGATCGCCTTGTTTGCGCGTTCGCACGTCTAGGGTCGGCAAATTATTTGTTGTGTGCCAGTGCATCTGAATGCCGTGTTGGGCAAACAGTGCGCGCAAAGGTACATCTTCGCGGCCATACACCCACCTGGCGATCTGTTCTGAAACGTCGACCCCTGTGCAGCCAAATACCAACCGAGCAAAGGCCTTCTCTTTTAAGCCCTGAGCAGCCCCCCGATAAAAATCTCGCCCGTATTGCTCCCAAAGCTCTCGCATGACGTCATCTAAGCTAAATGCATCATGCGTGGCGCCCCGAATTGTCAGGTCTAAGCCTAACGCTATTAATGAGCCCTTGGTGTAGTAGCTGACGAGCGCATTCGGCGAGTTTTCGTCTTGTTTGTAATAGCGTGACCAGGCGTCAAAAGAACTCTCTGCGACGGATTGCTTGTGCCGGCCAGGCGTGGCGTGAACGCCGCTAATTTGTTTGCCGAGCGTTTGCAAATATTCAGACTCGCTGATCACGCCACTGCGCAAGAGCATCAAGTCGTCGTAGTACGAAGTGAATCCTTCGAAAATCCAAAGTAGGCGTGTGTGCGTTTCTTGGGACAGGTCATAGGGTGCAAAGACCGCTGGTTTGATGCGTTTAACGTGCCAGGTATGAAAATATTCGTGACTGACCAACCCCAAAAAGGTTTGGTAGCCTTCAGGAGCTTTCATTTGCCCCAGGGTAGGTAGGTCTTTACGCGCTGCCATGAGCGCGGTTGAGGCCCGATGTTCGAGGCCGCCGTAGGCGTCCCCCGTAACCATCGTCATAAACACGTATTTAAAAGCGGAGTCCAAAAAGGGTGCCTGCTCAGTGTCAGGCTCAAAAAAACGGATTTGATTCTCACAAATTGCTTTGACGTCGCGCGCGATACGTTTGAGATCCAAGTTGGGGATCACACCAGTAAAGACCATCTCGTGGGGTGCGCCGCAAGCGTTAAACCGCACGACTTGGGGTCTGCCCATTTCGACGGGGTGATCGATCAAATCGTCGTAATCACGTGCCTCATAAACGCCAAAGCCATTGACATAGTCCCGGATAACTTTGGTGCCGGTTGTCGGCGGAGTTGCTTGGGGCAGGCTTGTGAAGGCGCGCCAATTTGCCATGGCAGGTGCAATGAGCGTCACTCGGCAGGGGTGTTCTTCGAGCCCGTGCGGTCGCAAGTAGACGCTTGTGCCGTTGAAAAAACCGTGTGTCTCATCAAGATGTGCCCCGCGTACCGAAAGATCGTAGGCATAGACAGTAGTCGTGATGTGAAGTGGCCCGACGCAAGGCTCGACGCGCCAGCTATGGTTGTCAAGTTTAAGTAGGTTCAGGCGGCGATTGCCTGAGCGCGCAGAGATTGTTTCAATTTGGCGGGAAAAATCCCGAATAAGGTAGCTGCCAGGAATCCAGGCGGGCAACGAGACAATTTGTCCGAGCGGATTCGGTCGGGGAATCGTGAGAACGACTCGAAAGCGATGTCCCGCCAAATCAAAAGGCTCTAAACTATAAAGTATGGGTTTGCTGTTCATACCGCTATCTTATTTCACATTTACTAGGATCCTTTCATGAGCGAAGCGTTAGTACTAATCGAAACTCGTGGCCGCGTTGGCCTGTTGACCTTGAACCGTCCGAAGGCGCTCAACGCCCTGAACGACGCGCTGATGAACGAGCTTGGCGCCGCGCTCCTGGCTCTTGACGCCAATGACGAAGTGGGCTGTATTGTGCTGACAGGCAGCGAAAAGGCGTTTGCCGCAGGCGCCGATATTGCCGCGATGAAAGACTGGTCATACATGGACGTGTACCGCACCGATTACATTACCCGAAACTGGGAAACCATTCGTCGCGTTCGTAAGCCCGTTATTGCAGCAGTTGCCGGGTACGCCTTGGGCGGTGGGTGCGAGTTAGCCATGATGTGCGATTTCATCATTGCCGCGGATACTGCAAAATTTGGTCAACCCGAGATCAAGATTGGGGCGATTCCTGGCTCTGGTGGGACGCAGCGCTTGCCTCGCGCGGTAGGCAAATCAAAGGCCATGGATATGGTGTTGACTGCTCGCATGATGGACGCGATAGAAGCCGAGCGCTCGGGGCTTGTCTCTCGTGTGGTTGCGGCTGCGAAACTGCTCGATGAGGCGATTGAGGCTGCGACGGTAATCTGCGGCATGTCTTTGCCAATGGTGATGATGGCCAAAGAGGCCGTCAACCGAGCGTTTGAGTCTTCTCTGCACGAGGGGGTCTTATTTGAGCGCCGGCAGTTTCACGCATGTTTTGCGACTGAAGATCAAAAAGAAGGAATGGCGGCCTTTGTTGAGAAGCGGAAGCCAAATTTTAAGCATCGCTGAGTCTCGATCCTCGGTTCAACATTGCCGGTTGATCCGAGTGCTGCCCACTCCAACGCAAGGCTTCTCAAGGTTTGCATGGAGGCGTAAAGTCAGATACAATGCCGTGGCTTTGCTGTGAGAGAAAATTGTACGAACCCAAATTCACAGAAAAGAACGCCCTGACTCTTGCGGAACGACAACAGATTGACAATCGCGCTCGGCGCGATTTGGTCGAAGTAGTGGGTGCGCAAATGTTGTTGGGTTTGGTGGTCGCAATGGTTTGTTGGGGTGTGGCAGGTGGTTTGGCGGCAACGTCTTCGCTCGCTGGAACAGGAGCTTATTTGCTGCCCAACGCGGTGTTTGCTTTGAGGTTGTGGGTTTCGACCTACCGCCCGGGTGGTGCCAGTCCAGAGCTTTTTTTTATTGGCGAGTTTTTAAAGCTTGTTGCCACAATTTTGTTGTTATGGTTGGTGGCTTCGGTAGGTGGTGATCAGGTGCAGTGGCCAGCAGTGGTGGTGGGGATGGTGGCGGCGCTGAAAGGCTACGTGGTGTTGTTGGTGGTAAAGGGCTCTCGGGCCAAGTGAACTGTACGGGTCGGCTGAAACAGCGGGCTTTTTATTAACAAGCATTTCAGCGTCTAGGCGCTGTGTTTGGTCAAGATTCAAAGTAGAGATCAATATGGCTGCTGAAAGTGGTGTATCGCCTCAGGCTGAATATATTCAGCACCATTTGGTGCATTTCAACAATTTAGGCGAAAAGCAAACCGCCATTGCTAATTTCAGCGTCATCAACTTCGACACCGTTTTTTGGTCTAGTTTGACGGGCTTGATTGTTGTGTTGGTGATGTGGCTGGCAGCTAGGCGCGCAACCTCTGGAGTTCCAAGTCGTTTTCAAAGCGCAGTTGAAATGTTAATCGATATGGTCGATCAACAGGCGCGCAGTATCGTGCCCAGTGAGGCCACTAGAAAATTTGTATCACCCTTGGCTCTGACGGTATTTGTTTGGATTATTTTGATGAACGCGCTCGACCTGGTGCCGGTCGACCTTCCTCACAAGATATTGCACTTATTTGGCTTAGGTGAAACTGCCGGCGAGCCTTTATATTTTCACCGTATCCTACCAACTGCTGACCTAAATGCCCCAATGGGGATGGCGCTCGGCGTGTTGCTGCTTATGTTCTACTATGGCATCAAAATTAAAAACCCGGTTGGTTTCGTGAAAGAGCTGTTCACAGCACCATTTCATGGCCACGGTTTCACTGCAGTGCTTTTGGCGCCAGCGAATCTGCTCTTGAACGTGATTGAATACGCGGCGAAGTCTGTTTCGCTAGGCATGCGGTTGTTCGGCAACATGTTCGCAGGAGAACTTGTATTTATGCTGATCGCTCTGCTGGGCGGTGCGTGGACTGGCTTTAACGTGATGAGCGTCAGCTTGGGCATTGGGCATATTTTAGCCGGCTCAATTTGGGCGCTTTTCCATATTTTGATTGTTTTGTTGCAGGGTTTTATTTTCATGATGCTGACGCTGGTTTATATCGGACAGGCTCACGAAGGGCATTAAAAGTTAATTGAGGGGTGCTGTGACTTGATCAAAAAAGTAAACAGCACAAAATTTTTTGAGTTTTCTTTTCTATTATTTTTTTTGATTCTTAGATCCTAACAAGGAGTTGTCATGTCCAACGTCGCTCTCGTTGCTCTCGCTTGCGGTTTAATCATTGGTTTAGGCGCATTGGGCGCTTGCATCGGCATCGGAATGATGGGCGGCAAGTACCTCGAGTCTGCTGCACGCCAGCCTGAGTTGATGAACGCCCTGCAAACTAAGATGTTTTTGCTAGCTGGTTTGATCGATGCGGCCTTTCTGATCGGCGTGGGTATTGCAATGTTGTTTGCATTTGCCAGTCCGTTTGGCAAGTAATTTATTTAGCTGCCAGCTTCGCATGAGGCTGGCGAACCCACCGTTTACAGCTTTGTTTGCGGTGGCTCATTGATCTCTGCTCTTAGACATTTTGTCGACTGAGCTCAAGTTGTAATAGGGAAACGACCGTGAATCTGAACGCGACGATCTTTTTCCAGATGATCGTGTTCTTTGTCTTGGCGTGGGTCACGATGAAATTCATCTGGCCCCCTTTGACAAAGGCAATCGACGAGCGACGCCAAAAAATCGCTGAAGGCTTAGCTGCTGCCGAAAAAGGCAAAGCAGACTTGGCTCAGGCTCAGGCGCGAGTTGGTTTGATCGAGGCATCTGCGAAATCTGAATTACATGCACGTATGACAGATGCTGAGAAGCATGCAACGCAGATCATTGAGCAGGCGCGTGCTGAGGCTGAAGTTGAGCGGGCGCGCATTTTGGCGCAAGCGAAGCAAGATGCCGCTCAAGAGGTCACACGTGCTCGTGATGCCTTGCGCAATGACGTAGCCAATCTGGCTGTGAAAGGTGCGGAGCAAATCCTGAAGCGTGAAGTTAACGCAAGTGCGCACGCCGAGCTGCTTACGCAGCTCAAGGCTCAGCTATAAACTCAGGGATACGCCATGGCAGAACTTTCCACCCTCGCACGACCGTACTCTGAGGCCCTCTTTGCTGTTGCCAAAGGTCATAGCAAAGGTTTAAGCGTATGGGCTGAGCAAGCACAGAGTCTAGCGCATGTGGCTGCTAATGGCGATGTGCGTTCGGCGATGGCCGATCCGCGTTTAACTGATGTGCAGCGCGCCGAAATATTTTTAAGTCTGGTGAAGCCGGCGGTCGACAAGCAGTTTCAAAACTTTGTCGAGTTGCTAATTGCTAATGGTCGCCTTTTGCTTCTTCCGCAAATCGCAGAGCAATTTCTAGCTCTAAAAGATGAAGCAGAGGGTGTGGCGCAAGCAAACATCACTAGTGCATTTCCGATGGCTGAAGATCAGGTCTCGCAACTCATTGCGTTGTTAGAGCCTAAATTCGGCCTCAAATTAAAGCCCCATGTAACCGTTGATGCCGCCTTAATTGGTGGTGTTCGCGTGCTCGTGGGTGATCACGTACTCGACACATCCGTGCAAGCTCAGTTAGTACGCATGCGCGACACGCTGACGGCTTAACGTCAGTTAAAAGATTTCAGGAGTCTGAACATGCAACTCAATCCGTCAGAGATTAGCGAAATTCTCAAGAGCCGAATCGAAGGTCTGGGCACTTCGTCCGACATTCGTACACAGGGCACGGTCGTTTCCGTGACCGACGGCATTACCCGTATCCATGGTCTGTCAGACGCGATGCAGGGTGAAATGCTTGAGTTTCCAAACAATGTGTTTGGTTTGGCCTTGAACCTCGAGCGCGACTCTGTTGGCGCCGTGATTTTGGGCGACTACACCGGTATTTCTGAAGGCGATCCAGTTAAAACCACTGGTCGTATTCTTGAAGTTCCAGTTGGCCCCGAGTTGTTGGGTCGCGTCGTGAATGCTTTGGGTGTGCCTATTGATGGTAAAGGCCCAGTCAACGCCAAAGAAACCGACATTATCGAAAAAGTGGCGCCTGGCGTGATCGCACGTCAGTCGGTGTCACAACCAATGCAAACCGGCTTGAAGTCGATTGACGCCATGGTGCCAATCGGACGTGGCCAGCGCGAACTGATCATTGGCGACCGTCAAACAGGCAAGACTGCTGTTGCCGTTGACGCCATCATCAATCAAAAAGGCAAAAACGTTAAGTGTATTTACGTTGCTATCGGTCAAAAAGCCTCAACCATTAACAACGTGTTGCGTAAGCTCGAAGAGCACGGCGCGATGGAATACACCACGATTGTTGCCGCTACAGCGTCTGACTCGGCTGCAATGCAGTACTTGTCGGCCTATGCTGGTTGCACAATGGGTGAGTACTTCCGCGATCGTGGCGAAGACGCCCTGATTGTTTATGACGATTTGACCAAACAGGCGTTTGCCTACCGTCAGGTTTCATTGCTCTTGCGTCGTCCACCAGGTCGCGAAGCTTACCCTGGCGATGTGTTTTATCTGCACTCACGTTTGCTTGAGCGTGCGGCTCGCGTTAACGAGGCGTATGTTGAGAAGTTCACAAACGGTGCTGTTAAAGGTAAGACTGGTTCATTGACTGCGTTGCCGATTATCGAAACGCAGGCGGGTGACGTGTCTGCTTTCGTGCCGACCAACGTGATTTCGATTACTGACGGTCAGATCTTCCTTGAGACCGACTTGTTCAATGCCGGTGTGCGTCCTGCTATTAACGCCGGTATTTCGGTGTCGCGCGTGGGCGGTGCAGCACAAACCAAGATCATCAAAAAGCTTTCTGGCGGTATTCGTACCGACTTGGCGCAGTATCGCGAATTGGCGGCGTTCGCTCAGTTTGCATCTGACCTTGACGACGCGACACGTCGCCAACTTGAGCGCGGTAAGCGTGTGGTTGAGCTCTTGAAGCAACCTCAGTACCAGCCTTTGCAGGTCTGGGAGCTTGGTGTGATTTTGTTTGCAGCGAATAACGGCTACCTTGACGATGTCGAAGTCTCAAGCGTCTTGCCATTTGAGAAAGGCCTCAAAGACCATCTCAAAAACAAAAACGCTGCGATGGTTGATCGCATTGAAAGTTCAAAAGAGTTGTCAAAAGATGACGAAGCTGAACTCGTTGCTGCTTTGACTGAATTTAAAAAGCACGGCACGTTCTAACGAACCCGCTATCGGGCTATCGCTGGCAAATGCTGCCAGCGATAATCCAAAGCAAATGGTCTGATACCTGAATGCAGGTCTGACACAGGAAGCGAAATGGCAGGAATTAAGGAAATTCGTAATAAGATCAAGAGCGTGCAAAACACGCGCAAGATCACAAAGGCCATGGAAATGGTGGCCGCCTCGAAGATGCGCAAGGCGCAAGAGCGTATGCGTGCGGGCCGGCCCTATGCCACCAAGGTTCATGATATTGCTTCGCACTTGATGCAGGCAAATCCCGAGTACACGCATCCTTATTTGGTTGAGCGTACAGAACTGAAAGCCGTTGGTATTGTTGTTGTGTCAACCGACAAGGGTCTTTGCGGTGGTTTGAATACCAACATTATGCGTTTGGTGTTGTCGCGCACGCGCGAATTCAACGATAAAAATATTCGTACACAGTTCACGGCCTTTGGAAATAAAAGCCTGGGTGTGTTGACGCGTATGCGTGCCGAAATTGTGTCGCAGGCAGTTGGCTTGGGCGATAAGCCCGAGCTTGACCGACTGATTGGTGCCGTTAAGGTCCAGCTCGATGATTTTTTGGCTGGTCGCATTGATGCTGTTTATATCGCGACGAATCGCTTCGTGAACACGATGAAGCAAGAGCCAACCTTTGTTCGTTTGCTGCCGTTACCTGGCAAACTAGCAGATCCCTATAACTTGGCTTCGGCTACTGCCGCTGTGAACAGTGAAAGCACGACGGCAGAGCACGGCTGGGATTACATCTACGAACCTGATGCCCAAACGGTCATCGACGAGCTTTTGCAGCGCTACGTCGAAGGCCTTGTATATCAAGGTGTCGCAGAAAGCATGGCTTCGGAGCAATCTGCCCGCATGGTGGCGATGAAGGCCGCTTCGGACAATGCGAAGAAGGTGATTGGTGACTTGCAACTTGTCTTTAATAAGACTCGCCAGGCTGCTATTACCAAAGAAATTTCAGAAATCGTGGGGGGCGCCGCGGCCGTCTAGATGTTTAGATTGCCTCCCGGTATCCCATCAGAATTTACAAAGTAAGGATCAGACATGAACAACGGAACCATCGTTCAGTGCATCGGCGCAGTGGTGGATATTCAGTTTCCCCGCGATCACATGCCAAACATCTATGAGGCTCTGCGCCTGACAGATGAATCATCAGCTTTTGCTGAAAAAGGCTTGACCTTCGAAGTTCAACAGCAGTTGGGCGACGGCGTCGTTCGTACCATTGCGCTCGGACCAAGCGATGGTTTGCGCCGCGGTATGGCTGTTGCCAAAACTGGCGCACCGATTTCGGTACCCGTTGGTGTGGGCACCTTGGGCCGTATCATGGATGTTTTAGGACGTCCGATTGATGATGCTGGTCCGATTCAAAGTGAAGAGCGCCGTGCGATTCACCAAAACGCACCAAAGTTTGACGAACTTTCACCTTCAGTTGAGTTGCTCGAAACTGGCATCAAGGTGATTGACTTGGTCTGCCCGTTCGCTAAAGGCGGTAAGGTTGGTCTGTTTGGTGGTGCAGGTGTGGGCAAGACCGTTAACATGATGGAACTCATCAACAATATCGCGAAGCAGCACAGCGGTTTGTCAGTGTTTGCTGGCGTGGGTGAGCGTACTCGTGAAGGTAACGACTTCTATCATGAGATGGAAGAGTCCAACGTGCTTGACAAAGTGGCCATGGTATTCGGTCAGATGAACGAGCCACCAGGTAACCGTTTGCGTGTTGCGTTGACCGGCCTGACGATGGCCGAAAAATTCCGTGACGAAGGCCGTGACATCCTCTTTTTCGTTGATAACATTTATCGCTACACCCTCGCCGGTACTGAAGTGTCTGCTCTATTAGGTCGTATGCCTTCTGCGGTGGGTTACCAACCAACACTTGCTGAAGAAATGGGTAAGCTGCAAGAGCGCATCACTTCAACGAAGCAAGGTTCGATCACATCAGTGCAGGCAGTTTATGTTCCTGCAGATGACTTAACCGATCCGTCTCCTGCTACGACTTTCCAGCATTTGGATTCTACGGTTGTGTTGTCTCGCGACATCGCTGCACTTGGTATCTATCCAGCTGTTGATCCACTCGACTCAACAAGCCGTCAGTTAGACCCGCACGTGGTCGGCGAAGAGCACTACAACGTTGCTCGCGGTGTTCAGCAGACTTTGCAGCGCTACAAAGAATTGCGTGACATTATTGCGATTTTGGGTATGGATGAATTGTCACCTGAAGATAAGCAAGCTGTTGCGCGCGCTCGTAAGATTCAGCGTTTCTTGTCTCAGCCTTTCCATGTGGCCGAAGTGTTTACTGGCTCGCCCGGCAAGTACGTTCCTCTGTCTGAGACCATTCGTGGTTTCCGCATGATCGTTGAAGGCGAATGTGATGCGCTGCCTGAGCAGGCCTTCTACATGGTCGGATCGATCGACGAAGCCTTCGAGAAAGCCAAGAAACTCCAATAAGGATCTATCATGGCTACCATCAAAGTCGACGTCGTCAGTGCAGAGAAGTCTCTGTATTCAGGCGATGCTAAGTTTGTAGTACTGCCGGGAGAATCGGGTGAGTTAGGTATTTTGCCTGGCCACACCCCTCTCATCTCGCGCATTCGACCTGGTTTGGTGCGCATTGTTCTTCAGGATGATTCTGAAGAGAGCATTTTCGTGGCAGGCGGTCTGCTAGAGGTTCAACCAGGCCATGTCACAGTGTTGTCTGACACCGCGATTCGTGGCGGTGATCTTGACGAAGCCAAAGCTGAAGCAGCACGTGTCGCTGCGCAAGAAGCACTGCGCAATGCGAAAGATCAGGCCAGTATGGATGTTGTCAAAGCAGAGCTCGATATGTTGGCCGCGCAAGCGTCGGCCGCGCGTCGTATTCGAGAGTTGACCAACAAACACTAGCATCAGCTATCGTCGCGTAAAACGACGGTCTGTAAAAAAACACGCCTCAGGCGTGTTTTTTTTGCTCTGACAGCAGAGCGTAAATATGCGCATGTGTATTCTCCGACTACCCTTGAGGTTGGATCGAGCCTAGGCTAACGGCTTTTGATCGGAGAAATGTCATGCGACAACAAATTGATTGCGCAGTATTACGTCTTGCAGTCCATCATTCGTGGGTCGATGAGGTGCTGTCAGGGGCTAGCCCAGCCTTGACTCGGGTGAGATTGCATCAGCTTGAATGGGAGGCTGGGCAAAATCTTGACGTCGATACGAGGGATCCGGTGACTCTGCCAGTGCAGGCGCTTGCGCAGGCCAGTGTGAGCCTACGGCGCTTTGATTTGTGCTTACTCCCGGTGTCTGTTGACACGCTCGCGTGGACACGTCAAGCGCTTGCACTCATTCCGCGAGGCCCATTTCTGCCTCTCGTCGGCGTCTTCCAAAACCTAAAATCGGCCGCGATGCAGGATTTACTCGAGCTAGGGATGTCTGATTTTGTGCGATTACCCTTATGCAACGAAGAATTTCGCGCACGGGTACTCGCTACTGTATCGCGCGTCCCGCGGCTTGGGATACTGCGCGAGCCCGAAGTGACTTATGCCGCATCCGAGTACTCAGGAGGCGCTTCTGAGGGCGGCCTGATAACGCCACACACCGTGTATGGCAAGGTTGCGGCCAGCAAAACGACTGAACCTGTACCGAAGCAAAGTACACAAGCCTTTTTAAAAACTAAAGTGTCAAAGGGAAAGATAAGTCCCGAGACCCTGCGTCAGTCACTTCAGTGCGCAATCGCGCTTAACGCGATGAATCACCAAGCTTACCCCAGCGGTTCCTTTCGCGAAGCGAAAAACGAACTTGTCAGCAATTTTGAGCGCACTTACATCACCCAGGCACTTACAAAACATAGCGGTAACATCGCAATGGCAGCGCGTGCATCAAACAAACATAGACGAGCCTTTTGGGCTTTGATGCGCAAACATGATATCGCAGCAGAGCTCTATCGGACAGACGATAGCGAAGAGTAAAATAGCACTCGGATAATCTAAAGGCTCGGCATCATGCATGCCTTGCGCGTGACTTTAAAAAGGATCTCTGTGGGCGCTATATCTTTAAAAAATGATGTATTTTTGCGCGCACTAAAACGCGAGGCAGTGCCTTATACCCCCACGTGGTTAATGAGACAGGCTGGTCGCTATTTGCCTGAGTACAACGCGACGCGCGCGCGCGCCGGTTCTTTTATGGGGTTGGCGCAAAACCCGGCCTACGCGGCGGAGGTCACGCTTCAGCCTCTTAAGCGTTTTAATCTTGACGCAGCTATTTTATTTTCTGATATCTTGACCGTCCCCGATGCGATGGGCTTAGGGCTCTCTTTTGCACAAGGTGAGGGTCCTAGGTTTGCCCACCCACTACGCACCGAGCAAGATGTTAATAAACTCGAGGTTCCTGACCTGAGCAAGCTGCAATATGTTTTTGATGCGGTGAGCGTAATACGTACCGAGTTAGATGGTCGGGTACCACTCATCGGTTTTGCAGGAAGTCCGTTTACGGTCGCCTGCTACATGGTCGAGGGTAAAGGTAGCGACGACTATCGTTTGATTAAAAGTATGCTCTACGCGCGGCCAGATTTGTTACACCGCATCTTGCAGATCAATGCGCAAACAACAGCACAATATCTCAACGCTCAAATTAAAGCGGGTGCTCAGGCGGTGATGATTTTTGATAGCTGGGGTGGCGTTCTTGCTGATCAGCTTTTTCAGCAATTTTCACTGCACTACACCAAGCAAGTGGTACAGCAGTTGATAAAAGAGCACGAGGGTCGAGCGGTTCCGTCGATTGTATTCACCAAAGGTGGTGGGCAGTGGCTCGAGCAAATCGCGTCTTGCGGTGCCGATGCCGTAGGGTTGGATTGGACAGTTGACCTCAGCGGTGCACGTAAGAGGGTGGCTGACTCTGTCGCCTTTCAAGGTAATCTTGATCCAATGGCACTTTTTGGTGGTGAGTCTGCAGTTCGAGCAGAAGTTCGCCGCGTACTAGACGCATTTGGTGAGGTTGGCCGAGGCGGGCATGTATTTAATCTTGGCCACGGGATTTCACAATTTACGCCTCCTGAAGCTGTTGCTGTGTTGGTAGACGAAGTTCGTTCGTACAGCCCGCAATTTCACGGTGATGGCCGTAAGAGCTAATAACGGCGCGGTTTTTTAGGCAGTTTTGCTCGAAAACCCTTATGAAATCTTGATAATTCTGTTGGGTTATGCACAAAATTTGCAAAAATTGCCTAACCTGAAAAATTTTAATCATTACATTTAAAATAACCTGTATCTCATTGAATAAAAAGAAAAAAATCAATAAAACACAAAAGGCTAATGCTGCAATGTCATTCTGAATTGTGCAATAAGATTTCCAAATCATCGAGTTTTCCCCAAAGTTATCCACAGGGCATCAGATTTTTTTCTAAAACCCTCTGTCTCAGTGCTTTAGAACACTAATAAAGAAACCACTTTAACTAAATGGCCGAAATTAATCCTGCTAAGTGCATCGAAACGAGCGTTACGGGACAGTGGGTTCGAGTAGCGTTAGATGTGCCCTTGGCTGATTTATATGATTATCGAGCGTCGCAGCCAGTGGCTGTCGGTGATCGAGTCATTGTTGTATTTGGGCGCCGCAAGATGATTGGTGTTGTTGTCTGCTTGCCCGAGGTGCCAGGGTGCGATCCAAGCAAGGTTAAGGATGTGGAGGTTGTTCTTAACGATATTGCACCTCTTAGTTCAAGCTGGCTGCATTTTGCGACGTTTGCTGCCGAGTATTATCAGCGCCCGCTAGGCGAAGTGATTTTGCCCTCATTGCCCATGCCACTACGAAGCGTGCCCTCTTATCAGGGAAAGCGGTCAGGAGCAGGCCCGGTCGCGCGTCTCGCGACACGTCGTGTTGCCAAGCAAAAGGCTGCAGCCCAGTCTGCCTTGCCGCAACTGAATATCGATCAAGAGCAAGCCGTTGCTGCGATTGTGGCTGCACAGAGCTTCAAGACGTTTCTGCTTTATGGCGTGACCGGAAGCGGTAAAACTGAGGTCTATTTGCATGCAGCGGCGCAGACTTTGGCGCGTGGCAAACGCGTGTTGTTATTGGTACCTGAGATTAATTTGACTCCGCAATTTGAGCAGTCATTACGAGCCCGCCTTGAGCCTGTGGCGGGCGTCAATGGTGTGGCGGTCATGCACAGCGCTTTATCCGATGGAGAGCGTTTACGAGCTTGGCTCCGTGTGCAAAGTGGCGAGGCTCGTATTGTGCTGGGCACCCGTTTGGCTATTTTTGCACCGCTTGACGATGTCGGACTGATCGTCGTTGATGAAGAGCACGACCCCTCTTATAAGCAGCAAGATGGGTTGCGCTACTCGGCGCGTGATTTGGCGGTCTGGCGGGCGCACGACCTTGGGATCCCCGTCGTACTGGGCTCTGCGACGCCCTCACTTGAGAGTTGGGCGAACGCAGAAAAGTCCACTTACCAGCGCCTTGACTTGCCTGGGCGCGCGCGCGCGGTGACACTCCCTTCGGTGCGTCTGGTTGATACGCGTCGCTTGCAGATGGATCACGGTTTATCCCCGCACTTGCTAGAGGCGATGCGCACTAGGCTTGCGAACAAAGAGCAGGTCTTAATATTTTTAAATCGTCGTGGCTATGCCCCTGCGTTGCATTGCAACTCGTGCGGTTGGGTGAGTCAGTGCACACGCTGCACAACTTTTACCGTGTTGCATCGCCTGAGCGCCCAGCGTGCGCAGTTGCACTGCCACCACTGCGGCTTTGCCCATGCTGTACCAAAGGCTTGCCCAGACTGTGGCGACCAAGATTTACAGCCAATGGGCCGAGGCACGCAACGCGTCGAAGAACACCTAGCGGAGTTATTCCCCGAGGCTCGTATCGTTCGTATTGACGCTGACAGCACCCGTAAAAAAGGCTCAGCGCAGGCGCTGTTTGCGAGTGTGCATGCCGGAGAGGTGGATATTTTAGTGGGTACGCAGATGGTCGCGAAGGGCCATGACTTTGCGAATCTTGGGCTGGTGGGGGTGCTCAATGCTGATGCGATGTTGTTTTCGCAAGACTTTCGGGCGCCCGAACGGTTATTCGCACAACTGATGCAGGTTGCCGGCCGTGCCGGCCGTCATAGCGGACACGGTGAAGTGATCGTACAAACTGGCTATCCCGAGCAAGCGGTTTACCAGGCATTGCTGAAACATGACTATGCGGGCTTCGCGCGGCACTCTATTCAAGAGCGGCAGGCGGCGGCGTTGCCACCTTTTTCCTATCAGGCGCTGTTAAGTGCCGAGGCGCGCGAACTGACCACAGCACTTGATTTTTTACGAGGTGCCCGCGAGTTAGCGAGTGAATTGTCTGCGCACTACCAAACTGAAACTGTACTCACCCTGTATGACCCTGTCCCGTTGCGGATTGTCCGTGTGGATAATATGTGTCGGGCGCAGTTACTTCTTGAGTCTACCAATCGCCCCGCGTTGCAATCGTTGTTGCGACACTGGCTTAAATTACTACCTGAGCAGCCAGACGCACGTCGCGTCCGGTGGCAGCTTGAGGTAGACCCACTCGAGATCTGATCTGGCGCTATGTCAACGTTTGCAACAAATGGATTGAATCCAACTCAGCGCGAGGCGGTGTTGTATCTGGACGGTCCTTGCTTGGTCTTGGCTGGGGCTGGTTCTGGCAAAACACGGGTCATTACACAAAAAATTGCGTATTTGTTGCGCGACTGTGAATATAAGGCGCGCAATGTTGTAGCGTTGACTTTCACCAACAAGGCCGCCCGTGAGATGGATGATCGGGTCAAGCGTCTGGTTGACCCAGCGTTGGCGAAAGGGCTCACGATCAGTACTTTTCACTCGCTCGGTGTACGCATTTTGCGCGAAGAGGCCCAGCATGCAGGGCTCAAGCCACAGTTTTCTATCTTTGACTCAGACGACGCCATGGCGATCGTGCAAGATTTGTTGGCGACGACCGACCGCGCCCGTTTGCGTTCTGTGCAGCAAACGATTTCGCTTTGGAAGAATGGTCTGGTCGACCCAGATGCCGCGGCGGCTCTCGCCAGTTCGGCCAGCGAAGTCGAGGCCGCCCGCGTCTATCGTAGCTACAACGCGACTCTCGCTGCCTATCAGGCCGTAGACTTTGATGATTTGATCGCGTTACCCGCACAAATTTTTGAACGCGAACTCGAGGTGCGCGAAAAATGGCAAAAGCGTGTGCGATATTTACTGGTTGATGAATATCAAGACACTAACGTTTGTCAGTACCGCTTAGTTCAGTGGCTGACGGGGCCTCGCGCAATGTTTACGGCCGTGGGAGACGATGATCAGGCGATTTACGCATGGCGCGGCGCAACGATCGAAAACCTTGCGAAACTCACCACTGACTATCCACAGATTCGTTTGATCAAGCTTGAACAGAACTATCGTTCAAGTCAAAGTATTTTGGCTGCCGCGAATCATGTCATTGCGAAAAACCCCAAGTTATTCGAAAAAAAATTGTGGTCAGAACACGGAAACGGCGATGCAATCAGTGTGACGGCGATGCCCAATGATGAGACTGAGGCTGAAAATGTTGCCATGAAAATTTCGGCTGCCCGCTTTGAGAAGCAGGCCTCCTGGAAGGATTTTGCCATTTTGTACCGAGGCAATCATCAAGCCAGAATCGTTGAGCAGGCCATGCGTAATTTGCATATTCCGTACTCGATTTCAGGTGGGCAAAGTTTTTTCGATAAGGCTGAAATCCGAGATATCTTGGCCTACTTGCGGTTAATTGCCAACGAAGATGATGATCCGGCATTTATTCGTGCCGCGACGACGCCAAAGCGAGGAATCGGTCAGGCAACACTGCAAACGCTGGGGCAATATGCAGGTGAGCGGCAAATCTCATTGTTTGAAGCTGTTTTTGAGATGGGACTCGAGTCGCGTTTGAATACGCGTCAGCTTGAGCCGTTGCGCCATTTTGGCGACTTTATTGTCAGGATTCAAGTGCGAGCTGGTCATACACCGGCTGGGCAGCCCGTCAAGGCCGCAGAGCCCGCTGGCGTGATTCTTGATGACTTGCTTGGAGCGATCCAGTACGAGCGCTACTTGTACGACATGCTTGACGAGAAGCCCGCTCAAAGTCGTTGGCAAAATGTCTTGGAGTTGGTGGGGTGGCTTAAGCGTAAAGCCGAAGCAGACAGCATGGGCCTGCTTGACTTGGTGCAGCACGTTGCTTTGGTGACGATGCTTGAGCGCAGCGATGAGCAAGAGCAAGACGCGGTCAAGCTGTCGACCTTGCATGCATCAAAAGGTCTTGAGTACCCGCATGTATATTTATTGGGCGTTGAAGAAGGGCTTTTGCCGCATCTTGGTCGCGATGAGGAGGATGTTGATCCTACTAAGGCAGCCGAGGCCTTAGTGTCAAGAATTCAAGAAGAGCGGCGCTTGATGTACGTCGGGATTACGCGCGCTCAGCGCAGTCTGCATTTGAGTTGGTGTCAGAAGCGCCGCCGCGCGCGCGAAGATTTAGTACGTGAACCCTCGCGCTTTATCGAAGAAATGGGTTTGTCTGTCGCGCTGGATCAAAAGCCAGTTGAAACCATGAGCCCAAAGAGCCGCCTTGATGCCCTTAAGGCAATGCTCAACAAAAGCGTTTAACGGGCAAGAGCGATCAAGACTTTTCCGGCACCAAGCCTGCTTAGAAAAAACGCGCCGATTGGCGCGTTTTCAACCACCGCCGTGCAAAACCGCCAATATTATTTGGCAGGGGCAGGAGCCGCGGGTGCTACGGGTTCAGGAAAACTTGCACCGGCACTGTTGGTCATGTAAACCACAGCACGAGTGATTTCAAAATCATCCAGTGAGGGATTGCCGCCCTTTGCAGGCATGGCATTTTTACCTTTGATCACACTTGCAACCATCGCGTTTAAGCCGGTACCAATAGGTGCAGACCAAGCGGCTGTATCGCCAAACTTGTGGGCGCCCGCAACGCCCGCTTGATGGCAGCCTGAGCAGACAGCCTTATAGACTTGTTCGCCGGTTTTGTAGACCTTTGGTCCACTCGCATCAACGACTTCAAGCTTGGCAACCGGTGCGATCCGCTTGGCGGTTGCCTCGGGTCCTAGCGCATCTGAGCCTGCCACGGGAGCATTGCCAGCAGCAACCATGTTGACCAACATGATGATGATGATGATTGGGACCACCAAAGCAAGCACAATCGTTGTGATCAATTGCTTGGGCGTTTTAATGGGTGAATCGTGTTCTTCGTGTTGTTGCGTGTCGCTCATGACCAAGTCCTGCGTGTCTTCGCCAAGTTGAACAACGCCTCAATATTGAGAATTGAAGCGCTACCCAAATGGGCGGCTGGATTAAAGTGGTGTGACTGCTTTCGTGTAAACCCTCGGATTATAGCGGGATCGGCACCTCTCGGGGTGTCGCGGGGCAGTGTTCTTGGCTACCGCTATAATCTTGCCTCTGGCGCCCGTAGTTCAATGGATAGAATAAGAGTTTCCGAAACTCTCGATACAGGTTCGATTCCTGTCGGGCGCACCAAATTTACGCTTGACTCGGGTGCTTAAGTGCCCGATGAAACCGAGCAACATATTCATCAAAGTCTTCGGTATCGCTGGCCTCGAGGCTGGCCTGATCGACCAATGATTGCTCGGCCTGTTTGACTGCCAAGGTCCGTTCTGCGGGGTTTAGGCCTGTTTTTCGTAAAGTTTGAGCATGCGCAGCGCTTTGCTCAAGTGCATAGTCTTGGTAAGACATCCCTGACGACTTCAAATGAGCCAGAATGCGAGCAGAAGGGGTCGCTTCGGTATGAAGAATTTTTTCGCGTTGCGCAGCGATCGACAGTGAGTAGCGATTATCGCCAAGGGCGCTATCAAGTGCCTGGGCACACAGACCAATCTGGTCGAGCAACTCTTGAGCCCAGTCGACGAGTGATATGTCTTTACCTTGGGATTTGAGTTGCAGACCCGGCGCACGCCCTTGCTTGACCACGCTGGCAAAGTTGCTTGCGCTTTCGGGGCAC
>CALFXX010000107.1 GCA_937952975.1 uncultured Alcaligenaceae bacterium | reverse complement strand
CCGCTTTATGTCATGTCAAACCCGAACGCTCTTGCGACGTTAATTTTGTTGCCAGGCGGAGACGCAGATACAGGCAATATCGTTGACGGTAAACCAAGGAGTGGTAACTTTTTAGTACGTTCAAAAAACTACTTTTTTAATGAAAACTTTAACGTGATCGTGATGTTTAGGGCTTCGGATCTGGCGAAGTTAGATTATCCCTATCGCGTCAAAGAACACGTTGCAGAAATCGCTAAAGTTATAAATTTTTCAAAAGAAAAGTTTGGTAAGCCAGTATGGCTCGTCGGTACTAGTCGAGGAACCGTCTCGGGTACTGCAGCTGCGATCGCGCTTGGTCATAAAGAAGTGCAAGGGCTTGTTTTAACTTCAAGCGTGACTAATAGAGCTACTGGTGCAATAAAAACTCAACGCATCGGTGATTTAAATATGCCGGTTTTAGTCGTTCATCATAAAAACGACGCTTGCAAGATCTGTGTGCCTTCCGAGGCAAGTCGTATCACATCCGACCTAAAATCTTCGCCTGTCAAAAAATTTATCATGATTGACGGCGGTTCAGATCCAGAAGGTGATCCGTGCACTGGAAAACATTGGCACGGCTTTATCAATTATGAAAAAGAAACTGTAAAAGTCATTACTGATTGGGTAAAGAATCCAACAAGTTAATGTAGAGTGTTCTTTTTTCAAGAGATAGTAGGGATTATTTATGCTTAAGCGCTTGCACAGTATGTTGGCCGTTGCTCTTTTTGGTTTGAGCGCCTGTGCGGTGGCTCAAACAGACTTTCCGAACCGTGCTGTCACCATCGTCGTTCCGTTTCCGCCCGGTGGACAGTCAGATAACATTGGTCGCTGGCTGGGCAACGGGCTCTCAAAAAAGTGGAATGTACCGGTCATTATCGAGAACAAAGGCGGCGCAGCAGGAAATATCGGTGCGGCCTACGCCTCTAGGCAACCGGCCGATGGCTACACACTCTTGGTTTCGAATACCGCGACCCATGTGATTAATCCAAATATTTATAAAAACCCCGGCTTTGATGCAAAACGGGATTTTGAGCCCGTCATTATGGTGATCAAATCCGCCGATGCCATTCTTG
Organism: uncultured Alcaligenaceae bacterium; assembly: GCA_937952975.1. GTDB lineage: Bacteria > Pseudomonadota > Gammaproteobacteria > Burkholderiales > Burkholderiaceae_B > Zwartia. The sequence goes on along the minus strand of CALFXX010000107.1, from coordinate 10,542 downwards.
TTAATAACGATGTACCCGCGCATAGCGTGGCAGAGTTGATCGCACTGACTAAAGCTCGACCAGGTCAAATCAACTTTGGTGTGCCAGGCTACGGCTCGGCTGGGCACTTTGTTGGGATTCTGTTCAATAACGTGGCTGGTATCAATATGAACGCGGTTCCCTACAAGGGTACGCCTCAAGTCCAGGCAGATATCCTAAACGGCAACTTGCAGGTTGTTGTCGATAACGTCACCACCTGGACGCCCTTGGCCGAAGCGGGTCGCTTGCGTATGCTGGCCGTCACGAGCCGAAGCCGCCTGGCTAACCTGCCCAACATACCGACCATGCAAGAACTTGGTTTTAAAGATTTCGAAGCGACAACCTTTTCTGGCATTACAGTCCCTAGAGGCACGCCTAAAGAGGTCATCACTAAACTCAATGCTGATATTGGCGCGGTGATTGCAACCGATGAATTTAAAGCCTACATAAAGGGAGACGTCATTGTCGGAGGCTCACCCGAAGACTTTGGGCGAGTCATCGATCAGGATTACGCTGTTTGGGGAAAAGTTGCCAGGGATATCGACCTGAAGGCGGAGTGATATTGCAAAAATTAAGCAGCTCTATTGACTTGTAATGGTTTGATCTGAACGGGTCCCTTTTTTAATTACAAAATAATGTTTATAAAAGTAATCCTATGAGAAAAGGTACAAGAACTAGCGGCCCTGTGTTCAGTAATAGCTTGAGTACCTATTTTCAAAGGCTCCTAGTGATTGCCTGTCTCATCCTGGGACCCAGTTCGGCATCGCTTGCTCAAGGGAGTTACCCGAATCATCCAGTCCAGATGGTTGTTCCTTTCAGTGCAGGGGGAGGCGCAGACGAAACAGCCCGCGAACTCGCTCGGCGTTTGAGCAGTATTCTTGGGCAAGCCATCGTTGTAGATAATCGACCAGGGGCTGGTAATTCTGTCGGCGAGGCCCTGGTGGCACGGGCTCCAGCCGATGGTTACACACTTCTTTACGATACTTCTCCTTTCGCTGTTAACGCCTCCTTAAGAAAGCTACCTTTCAATTTACGCGCTGCGTTCCAACCGGTCAGCTTGGTCGTGACCGCTCCGATGATTTTGGTCGCAGCCCCCTCGCTAGGAGTAAATAACGTGAAGGAGTTGATTCAGTATGTCAAACAACATCCCGGCCAAGTGTCGTTTGCCTCGGCTGGCGTAGGAAGTGCAGCACACTTTGCTGGTGAAACACTCAATGCAATGGCGGGGATAGACATGCTGCACATCCCTTACAAAGGTGGAACAGGAGCCATCAGCGATGTTCTTGGTGGCCGTGTCGCCGTCTATTTTGCTAGCCCCCCCTCAAGCACCGCGTATATTAATAGTGGCAGGTTAAAAGCTCTTGCTGTCTCGTCACTTGGCCGATTGCCCCAGTTTCCTGCAACCCAGAGTGTTGCCGAGCAAGGACTCGCGGGTTTTGACATTCAAACTTGGCATGGTGTCTTCGTGCCGCAAGGTACTTCCTCGTCCATCATTGATAAGCTTTCAAAAGCGATACAGGTAGCACTATCAGATCAAATGCTTGAAGAGCGCCTGCTGAAGCAAGGCTATACGCTTATAGGAAATTCACCTCAAGAGTTTTCAATCTTTATTGACGATGAAATTTCTCGTTGGGCCAGTATGGCGAAATCACGAAATATTGTGTTGGATCAATAATAATTTCAGCCGCCATCATTCGAAAAAAATAGCGAGCGCTTCATGACATTAAAAAAAATCGAAAATGGAAAATTTGAACTGGCCATCGAAATAGATGATTTCACAGAGCCATGGCGGCAAGATAAATCGCCACTTTTACTTCAGCATGGTTTTGGACGAAACGCCTCAATCTGGACGACTTGGGTTGCGAAATTATCTGGAACATTCCCTCTGATCAGACCAAATCTTAGAGCCGTGCTAAACCCACCGATTGATTTCGATGGCACTCGGGATCTAACGATGGAGAAGTATCTGGACGACCTGTGCGTAACACTTGACGCCCTCAATATTGATTCTGTCCACTACTGCGGCGAATCATTTGGAGGTTGTATTGGTTTGGCCTTTGCTGCTAAATACCCTGAAAGAGTCAAAACACTTTCACTCATCGGTACGCCTGTTTTTTATGGACCGAAGTGGCAACAGACTTACGCAATGGGTCACGGAACTTGGTCCAATGCGTTGAGCGTCTTAGGTCTGGATGCCTGGCTTGCGGCAACCAACGAATCGACTCGCTTTCCTCCTGGTGTGAGTGAGGAGTTTATTGATTGGTATAACAAGATGATCTCAGCAACCGATCCACGGGTACTGATTGCAATGGCCAGACTGATTGAGCAAAGTAACCTGCTGCCACTCTTGCCTCAGATCAAAGCACCCGTCATGCTGTTAAGTCCCGTGCAAGGCAAGATTATGAATAATGAACAAGTCGATGCGTATCGGAAAGGCTTGGCGGATTTCACCCTCATACGATTCAATACGCCTTTCCATAAAATTCAACTGCTCGAAGCAAAAACTTGCGCCGAACACATTGCTTATTTTTGTAGTCAGTTTGATCAGAGAGCGATTGGGCCACGGTTTTAATAAAAACATAAAACATTAAGAGACAAAAAATGAAAGCTCAGCGCAGAGCAGTTTTAAAATCATTAGCAAGCATAGGGGTTTTCAATCTAACCCCCGCTCTCTTGGCACTCACGCAAAGTTCGCCTGTGCTAGCTCAGAATGAAAAGAAAAAACAGCTAGCCGAACAACTCGCCCAATACGCATTTGATCTAAAAGGCAATCAAGTGACTCAAGCGGCCATTGAATCCGCAAAATTCCGGTTTGTCGATTCTGTAGGATGCGCTCTGAGCGCTTTTCATGAACCACCCGTAACTAGCTGTCGCACCATTGCAGCCCGAGCCGGCGTTGGCACCTCGACACTATGGGGAACAGAGACCCAATCACAGCCTGAATTAGCGGCTTTTTCAAATGGTGTAGCGCTGCGCTACCACGATCTTAATGATGTCTATGTTGGTAAAACAACAGGACATCCCAGCGACAATATCGCTGCATGTTTTGCTGTGGCGGAGTCGGTCAAGGCGTCTGGCCGTCAGTTTCTCGAAGCCACCGTGCTCGCCTACGAAATCAATTGCAGGCTGATGGATGCAACCGACTTGACGGCAAAAGGCTGGGATCATCCAATTTTCACACTTCCCAGCGTCGCTCTGGCAAGCTCCAAACTGCTGGCGAGTAATCAAAGCAAAATGACGCAAGCGGTCAATATCTCGCTTGCGAGTTCGATGGCGATGTATCAGACACGGGTTCAACAAATATCAGACTGGAAAGGCATCGCGGACCCCGATGCCTTAAGAAATGGTGTGTTTGCCAGTTTGCTCGCAGAGCAGGGGATGACGGGCCCTGCCCCCATTTTTGAAGGAAAAGCCGGATTGTTTGCGCAAGTGAGCGGCCCCTTTCTGTTAGATACGACAACCTTTGGCGGCGCAACTGGAACCTATAAAATTCTTGACTGTGGCTACAAACTCTATCCTGCGCAAGTCTATACATTGACATCTATTCCTGCTGGGATAGAGCTGGCTCGCCAGGCTGGTGGTGCCGACAAGATCGCCTCGCTTAAAATTTTTACTACGCGCACAGGATTATTAAAATCCGCAACGGGCCCCGAAAAATGGGCGCCTGCCACCAAAGAAACTGCAGACCACAGCCTGCCTTACGTTGCCTCTCGCGCAATGTTTGATGGCGATATTCATATCAACAGTTACACAAAAGAAAAAATATCCGATCCAAAAATTTTGGATTTTATGCAACGTGTAACCGTTGAAGAGGACCCTGTATTAAGTGCGCGCGAACCGCTCACCACACCCTGCCGTTTGACGGCTGTTTTAAAAGATGGACGTACACTGACTGTACAGGTTGATGATGTGGCTGGCTCTGCAACTAGGCCTATGACACGCGATGCGGTGAACGCAAAATTTATCCAAAACGTTTCCGGCTTTTTGAATAATATTCAAAGCGAGGCTCTCCTGAATGCTCTTTGGGGAGTTGAGTCAGAGTCAAATCTGACAAACCTCGCTCGGCAGATGAAACCAGTATCATAAAAAGGATGAGCCTCTTTTCAAGTTACCTCAGACTCTCAAGAGGTCTTGTCGAGTGCTCTGAACGTGTTCGAACGTAAGGTGACGATTTTTGTTGCTCAGTTTTTCTCAAAATTTTTCGTGTAAGCTCGTATTTGTAAAGGCGACTTCCCAAGCATAGGAGGCGTCAACACTGACTAAACCATCTGGGATAAAACAATGAAAAAAAATAGTTTATTTCTAAGTATTGTATGTCTGCTGTTTGCAAACCTTGCCTTTGCACAAGCACCTGAAATCAAACGCACGCCTTTGCAAACGGTGCCTCTCAGTACACCAGGTAAAGTTGCGATTCAAATGATTGTTGACATTCCACCGGGTGGTGTGGTTCCTAAACATACCCATCCAGGCGAAGAGATTAGCTATGTGATGAGTGGTGAGATTGAACTTAATATTGACGGACAAGCCACTAAGGTCGTGAAGGTTGGTGAGGCTTTTTATGCACCAGACGGAGTCATTCATGGCGGTCGAAATGCTAGCTCGACTCCCGTTAAGTTATTAGTAACTTACGTTGTCGAAAAAGATAAACCAGTTGCGACGCTAGTCAAGTAAATATCAATAAGGTATTTTCATGATTACTCGTCGTGAGTTTATGGCTGCTGTCACTCAAACGGTAGCGATGGCATCCCTTGCCTATTCGAATACGCCGCGCGCGCAGGGAACACATGCTGGCTCAACCGCAGGTGAAAAAAATATTGCTGAACAGCTCGCGGCTTATGCCTTTAACTTACGCTATGAAGACATTGATCCAAAAACCATAGAAGTGTTGAAGGGCTTACTCATTGACACACTTGGCTGCGCAATCGCGGCGCAACACGATAAACCAGTACAGATTGCGCGCGCTGTGGCATTACAAAATGCACCTCTTGATTTAAAAAATGGTGCCACGATTATTGGTAGCTCACGTAAAACATCGATTGAGCTTGCAACCTTCGCAAACGCCTCAGCCGTTAGGCAGTTGGATCTGAACGATATTTATATCGGTAAAGAAATTGGTCACCCCAGTGACAATGCTCCAGCGTGTTTGGCGACAGCTGAAGCCGAAGGCTCAAATGGACGGGATTTACTGCTTGCGCTTGCGATCGTCTATGAGGTGAACTGTAGGTTGCTAGATGCGGCTCAAATTAACTTGCGGGGCTGGGATCATCCCTCTTATGGGCCTCCGGCTGTTGCCCTTGCTGTCGGCAAGCTGATGAAGTTATCGCAAGAGCAGATGGTTGAAGCGATCAATCTCGCTATCACGGGTCATCTCGCTTTGAATCAAACACGGGTAGAGAAAATTTCAAACTGGAAAGGCCTTGCCGCAGCGAATGCGGCGCGGAACGCTATTTTTGCAACAAATCTGGCGCGCGCTGGTTTGACAGGCCCATCTCCGATATTCGAAGGTAAGGATGGTTTTTTTAAACGCGTCTCGGGTCCGTTTAAGCTTGATACAAAGACCTTTGGTGGTCAAGGCAATCGCTTCAGAGCCCTTGACTGTTCAGTTAAGTTTTACCCCGCCCAAGGCCTGACCCAAACGGCAATCGTCGCTGCCATTGCTTTGGCAAAAGAGGTCGGTGATCTGAAGCAGATTCAGTCCCTTAATGTGTACACCTCTGATGATGGGTACGACAAATCCGGTAAAGATCCGCAAAAGTGGACGCCAGAGACCAGCGAAACGGCTGATCACAGCCTTCCGTATATTGTTGCTAAGGCAATGTTTGATGGCGATATCGGTGCTCATAGCTATGAGCTAGAAGCTATACGTGATCCAGCGCTTAGAGCGTTCATGCAAAAAATTAAAGTGATTCCTGATGCAGAGTTAACGGCAATTTACCCAAAGTACTACGCCACGCGGATTGTTGCGGTGTTGCAAAATGGGCGTGAGCTGAGCCAGCGTGTCGACGATATTCCAGGTTTCGCGACACGTCCGATGACTCGCACAGATTATGAAAACAAATTTACAAAGTATGCAAAATTAAGCATGAAGCAAGCGCAGATGGCTCGTGTCTTCAAGATTGTCTGGACGCTTGATCAGCAAGCGAGCGTCACAGACCTGTTGGCGGCGCTTACGCTTGAAGGTAACAGCTGAACCATCAACACTCCATATCTAATTTTCGCCGCTGGATATTTGCTTGCCGGTTTGTATCTCGTGGCACAATGTTTGTTGGATAAGGGGTCGTGATGGCTGGCGCATTAGACGGGGTTCGCATTATCGATATGACGGCGGTTGGGATGGGGCCCATGGCCACCCAAATGCTTGGTGATATGGGTGCAGATGTTATTAAGATCGAGTCAAAAGAGGGCGACGTTTTTCGGCATGTGATGCCGCAACGCAATCCTGGTATGAGCCATGCGCACCTTAATTTGAATCGAAACAAGCGTAGCGTTGTTCTGGATGCCAAAACAGAAGAGGGGCTTCACGCCCTAAAAGAACTGATCGGTACGGCCGATGTTTTTGTTTCAAACATGCGCGCTCCTGCGATGAGACGCCTTGGAATTGATGCTGATTCCTTGTTAAAAGAGTTTCCACGTTTGATTCATTGCTCATGCTACGGATATTCAGAACAAGGTCCGTATGCGGGTAGGCCTGCGATTGACGATACGATACAGGCGGCCTCTGGGTTAGCTTGGATACAGGGTGCGGCCGGAAGCGAACCCCCGAGGTTTGTCAATTCAGTGGTTGCTGACAAAGTTGTCGGGCTTTACGTGACGCAGGCAATTACAGCCGCCTTGTATGCTCGCTCAAACACGGGCGTTGGCCAGGCGATCGAAGTCCCCATGTTCGAGTGCATGGTGTCATTTATGTGTGTAGAGCACCTGGCGGGCAGAACTTACGAGCCACCCATCGGCGAGGCTGGCTATGCGCGCCTGCTGAATCAATATCGTCGCCCTTTCAAAACCAAAGACGGGTATATGAGCGTGGTGCCCTATACGGCCGCACAATGGAGACGTTTTTTTGAATTGACGGGTAAACCAGAGTTGGCAGACGATGCAAGATTTAAAACTGCCGAAGCCCGAAGCGGACATTATGATTTGCTGTATCAGTACGTCGAAGAGGTTTTAGTGGCTAAAAGTAATCTTGAGTGGACCTCAATTTTAATTTCTGCAGATATTCCCTTTGCACCGGTCAATTCGATCGATGATCTTTTGAGCGATCCTCATTTGAAGCACATTAATTTTTGGCGCTCAGTCGAGCATCCAACAGAGGGAAGCCTCATACAGGCAGGGCTTCCCATATACTTTTCGAAGACACCCTCTAGTGTTGAGCGCCATGCCCCTAATCTTGGCGAGCACACTAAAGATTTTATTTCGAAAGCTTAGATTCTTAAATGACCCAATCTTCGACAAGGGATCAAATATGAAAAAAACCTTCACGAGTCTGATCATTTGTTTGGCTTCTGCGTCGGCGTGTGCACAGACTTATCCAGCGAAGCCCATTCATTTTGTTGTTGGGTTTCCTGCGGGCAGTAGTATCGATAATATTTCTCGTACCGTTCTTGATCAGATTCGTCTACAAACAAACGCAACGATTATTGTTGAAAATAAGCCCGGTGCGCTGGGCAGTATTGGCGCTGAAGCCGTTGCAAAGTCTGCGCCTGATGGTTACACCTTAATGCCTAGTTCAAGCGCTACAAATTCATCTGGCCCTCATTTGATGCAAGCGCTTCAAAAATTGGATTTGGATAATAAGTTGACGCATATTGGTCGTATGGTGAAATTTGACATTGCCGTTGTCACCAACGCTTCAAGTTATGGCGATGCCAAAGCCCTCATTGATCGCGCACGGGCAAAACCCGGTGACTTAACCTACGGCTACGGTTCCGGAACCGGACAGGTCGCAGCCGCGGTGTTCAGTGATGCTGCCAAGATAGAAGCCCGTGGCATCCCTTACAAGGGCCAGCCTCTTGCCGTGACAGACTTATTAGGCGGGCAGATTGATTTTGTGGCGGCAGATTTAGGGGCGCTGTTGCCTCAAATTAGCGCTAAAAAATTAAACCCGCTTGCGGTCATGTCTGATAAAAGATCAGGGCTCTTGCCAGAGGTCCCTACGACACTTGAGTTGGGTTTGGCTAATGCGCAGCTTGCTGGGTGGATCGGTGTGTCGGGGCCTCTTGGTCTGAAGCCAGATGCAGCAAAATGGTGGGAAGAGCAGCTTCAGGTCGCACTACAGTCGTCTGAGGTACGCGAAAAAATTCGAAATCAAGGTATGGAAGTTGATCCTCTTTTTAGTGAGGCCTTCAAGAGTTTTGTCAGCCACCAGTATCAACTGTGGGGGCGTTACGTCGCAAATGCCAAGATTCAGCCTCAGTGATTGTGTCGATGACGAGCCGGCCCCCTTCGGCGGCTCGTTGCTTGACTAATAACGCACCAACAGGCTGTATCATTGCCCACTAGCATTTGATTTTACTTTTTCGACGGGTCATTGATGGATCAGGAATTGAACGGTAGCCGCAGCACCTCAGACACAGAAAAGCGCATTTACTCAGCGCCTGCGTTAGAGAAGGGCCTCGATATCCTCGAAATACTGTGTAAGAGTGAAAAACCGTTATCTCAAAAAGAGATCGCTACGCAGCTCAAGCGCAGCGTTGGTGAAATCTACCGCATGCTGACTTGTTTGGTTGATAGAAACTATGTGTCGCAAGTAGACGAAAGCTCGTACGCCATCACCACCAAATTATTTGAGCTTTCTCATATCAATCCCCCAACGCATCGCCTGCTGTTTGAGGCTATGCCTGTGTTGCAAAGAACGGCAACCGAGCTCGACCAGTCGTGCCATCTCACGGTCTACTCTCAGGGTAAGCAGTTGGTACTGGCCAAGGTTGATGCGCCTAGCGGCATGGGCTTCAGTGTCAGAACGGGCTCTGAACTTGATGTCTTACTTTCAGCCTCGGGCCGCGTGTTGCTGGCTTTTCAAAACGCAGAGACCACGCGCTTATGGCTTGAAGAGTCTTTGCAGCGACGCCCTGAACAATCAGACCCTCAAATCTCAGCTATTTTGGATACCATTCGAAAAGTTGGTTTTGAATCTATTCCCAGCGTCCAAGTCCGCGGGCTGTATGCCGTGAGCTTTCCGATTCTTGACACGCAAGGACGGGCGCTTGCCGCGATGACAGTCCCTTATGCTGAACGTATTGATCAACACCAGCGTAAGTCGATTCCTGAGGTAACAGCCGTGCTTGGCGCGGCCGCGCGAACCTTATCCGAAAAAATGGGTGGCGCCATCAGACGTGAGCCTGTCAATCGTCCGATCTAAAGGCTAACCGGGGGCACTGCTACGCACTCGCGTACGCTGAGCCGTCAGCCATCAAACGATCAACTTCCTGAGCGCTGTAGCCTACTTCTTTTAATAAGCCCTTGGTTTCCCAGCCCTTAGGTTGAGAAAACTCACGCGGTGATAGATATTGATCGTCGATCCGAATAGAGGCTCTAAGTACTGCGGTTTTTCCTTCTGTGGGATGTTGTTCTTCACCGATCAAGCCAACGGCTTTGAGATGGCTATCGTTGGGCAGTGTTTCAAGCGTGTGGCAGGGCTGCGCAGCAATATCAGCTTTTTGCAAGCGCGCTAGCCATTCGTCCGTTGTCTTGTTGGTCAGTGGCGCGCCTCTTACTTCAAACCATTCGACTACGTTTTTAGCGCGGGCCGCGACAGAATGAAAGCGCTGATCTTCTAGCAGTTCGTCTCTTTCTGTGGCTCGTAAAAATGCACGTACCTGAGCATCCGTGTTAATCGTGAAGGCAATCCAACCGTCCGCAGTTTTGACGGGCTTGTTATGCGGACTTAATAAACGTAAATCACCCGCAGGCCCCACGGGTGGATCAAAGCTCTGTTGCGCAAGGTGCTCTTGAAGCACAAAGGCCGCCATGGTTTCGAACATCGGGACTTCAATACTTCGGCCGATGCCCGTATTTTTTTGTTCGATGATGGCGGCAAGAATTGACCCGGCAGCGATCTCGCCCGCCACGTGATCGCAAATCAGCATCGGCACATAGTTTGGGCTGCCGTCCCTTTGTAAAAATAGGCCCGCCATGCCTGTGACCCCTTGCACCACACTGTCGTAGGTGGGGCGACCTGCGTAGGGGCCATCCGTACCGTAGCCAGTAATTAAGCAGTAAACCTTCTCTGGAAATTTGCTGCGGATGCTATGTGCGTCAATACCTAGTTTTTCTAAGGCTTGTGGTCGCATATTTGCAACGATGACATCCGCCGTCTCAATTAAACGATCTAAGGCCGCGCGGGCCTCGGCTGTTTTGAGATCGAGGCAGATATTGCGCTTACCTCGATTCAGGTGCAGATAGGTACCCGAATGTTGACCGGTGGGTGACTGGCCCCCCAGTCCTCGCATCAGGTCTCCGTCAGGGCTCTCAACCTTGATGACTTCCGCACCGTATTGACCCAGCCTCCATGTGCACACAGGGCCCACG
>CALFXX010000106.1 GCA_937952975.1 uncultured Alcaligenaceae bacterium | reverse complement strand
GAATGACGTTCCAGTCGGCCAAGCGGGTGATCATCGCAATCGAGGTGCGTACTGCACGATCTTCGTCATCGCTGTGCGCCATCGGTATCCCAAAGGCTGCCATCACGGCATCACCGATAAACTTATCCAGCATGCCGTCTTCTTGACGCAAGCAGTCGACCATGATTTCAAAATACTCGTTCAGCATGCTGACCGTTGCCTGCGGCCCAAGTTCTTCGGTGATGGTTGTAAAACCCCTGATATCCGAGAACAAAACGGTGGCGGGCACGCTGACGCCACCCATCGAGTCAGCACCGGTGGAAAGCAGTTGATCAGCAATCGACGCATCCATATAACGCGACATGGTCGACTTCATGCGCTTTTCGCTTGAAATGTCTTCTAGCATCACCATCGAACCCAAGCGCTTATGGTCAGCGCCGGTTAAAGGAACAATCGTCAGGTTGACCGACACAGTCTCCCCCACCACCTCAATCTCTGCATCGACGGTGATGTCGGCCTCGCCGGTGTCCATCACACGCTTCACTTTTTCGAGCACCCAGGTATTGGCATCGCAAAAAATTTGAGAAAAAGGCTTTTGCACGATCGCTACTGGCGTCGTTTGTAAGATACGCAAACCAGACGCATTGCAGGTCACAATCTGTTCGGTTTCGTCAAGCGTTAGCACGCCGCTAGACATTGATTCAAGCATGCTCTCGTTATAGTTCTTCATGCTCTGCACATCGGCAAACAATTTTGCGTTTTGCAAAGCAATCGAAATTTCAGAGCTAAAGGCTTTTAAGCGCGATTCGTCTTCGGCATTGAAGGGGCCACCGTGCTTGTTCAGCACCTGCGTCACACCGATGACTTTGCCTTCTTTGTTAGTAATTGGCACACACAGCAGCGAACGCGTGAAGTAGCCCGTCTTTTTATCGAAAGCAGGGTTAAAGCGCAAATCAGCATAAGCATGAGGGATATTAATCACCTTGCCGCTGGTGAACACTGCGCCGGCAATGCCAACATGATTAGGCAAGCGAATTTGCAGTGAATCTAAACCCTGCCCCACCTCTGACCAGAGCTGCCCGGTCTTTTCATCATTCAAGAATAAGGTTGAGCGGTCTGCGTTGAGCATCCGCGTGATCTCGCTCATCACCTTTTTTAACAGTGAACTGATGTTGATATCAGAGGTCACTTCAGAGATGACATTTAAAAATTCAACTTCTTTGGCACGAATCGCCTGCATGCTTTCAATAAATTGTGCATTTTGTAATGCCAACGAGGCCTGCGTAGCCATCTTTTCAAGCAAACTCAGGTCGACTTTGGTGAAGCGCCCTTTTTGCTTATTCAGTAATTGCACAACTCCAATGACGTCACCATTTCCTGCCCGGATTGGTACGCATAAAATGCTGCGCGTTTGAAACCCAGTTTGTTCATCAATCGTTTGATTAAAGCGAGGATCGGCGTAGGGATCCAAAATAATTAGGCTTTCTTGTGCGGTGAACACACTGCCAGCGATGCCGCTACTATTTAAAATGCGAATTTCATGACGCAAATGACCTTGTGCCACTCGTGAATACAACTCGTTCGCGCTCGGATCATTTAAAAATATCGTGCCACGCTCGGCGTTGAGTTCGCGCGTCGCAATCTCGACAAACGCGTTCAATACATCGTCAAGATTTCCATACGCTGACATTTGATTTGAAAGTTTGAGCAAAAAATCTGCCAAATGTAGGCGCTGTTCTAACTTGGTCAATGAGGTTGAACTCGCGTTTTTAGGTGCTGGTGTTTTCATGGTTTCTCTGCCCCTTTCGGGCGCATATCTTCAAGCTGCGAACGCAACGCTGCTGCGAGGTCTTTGAGTTGAGCAATCTCGTTGTGGGTACGTAAGACAACGGACTGCACCGCCGCCTCTTTTTCGTGCCGCATCAGTTCCATCTGATCGCGCAACTCAACGACGGCGGCCTTCAAGCTTGCCACCTCTTGGCTTGCGGCAAGAACGGCCGCCTGCACGGCTTGTTCCCTTTGACGACCAGCCAGTTCGAGGGTGTCGCGCAAGGCAACAGCGGTATTCTTTAGCTGAGCAATTTCAGAATCAGTCGCAAGCAAAGCCTGTGCGACACGCCTGGCACTGAGCGACTGTTCTTGTTCTAGCGCCTCGCGTAAAGCGGCAATCGTTGCCTTCAAGTCACGCACCTCAGCCTCATAGTCTAAAATGACCTCTCGTGAGGCTGTCGTACTTTTTGCACTACTCATAGGCTCAATCACAATACCGTGTTGGTTGCGCGGGCCGCGACCTTTCGAAAATTATCTCTTGAAAGTCACCCGCTCTTGCGCTTAAATGCTGCAATTGCAGCAATCCCAAGAGAGCTTTGCACTAAATAGCGCCTCTTTGCGTGCATTGCGCAAACGTAATTTCAACGCCTCTACAAAGTGAACACCTCCCCTATGAAACGAACATTTGCCTCAGTTCTTCGCGCTGCAACGATAGTGATCGCATCTGCCTCGTGCGTGCTTGGCACAGCTGCTACGGCACAGACCGCAGCCTACCCAACCAAGCCTATTACGATCATTGTGCCGTTTGGCCCAGGCACACTCACTGATGTGCTGGCACGCATCGTCGCCTCTAAGCTGTCTGTTGCGCTTGGTCAGCCTGTCGTGGCTGAAAATAAAGCCGGAGCCGATGGCAATATTGGCGCTCATTACGTGGCTGCAGCCGCACCCGATGGGTACACCTTGATGGTTGGCTCAACGAGCATCGGATCCATCAATGTGACGCTTCACAAAAATATTAAGTACGATCCGCAACGCGACTTTATTGGGATTACAAATCTAGTCAGTGTGCCAAACGTCTTAGTGATTGGCCCACAAGTGTCAGCGAATACTGTGCAAGAATTGCTCGCCTTGCAAAAAACCAAGAGCTTTAGCTATGGCTCAAGTGGTGCAGGTGGAAGCATGCACCTATCAGGTGAAATTTTTAAAAAGATGGCACAAGTTGATATGGTGCATGTGCCGTACAAAAGTAGCCCGGCGGTGATTAATGACATTCTTGGTGGTCGCGTCGAAATGATGTTTTGCAATCTGCCCATTTGTCTGCCGCTGATACAGTCTGGCAAGCTCAAGGCGCTCGGCGTGACTTCAGCGCAGCGCTCTGAGTTGTTGCCTAACGTTCCAGCGATTGCCGAGGCTGGGTTGCCCGGCTATGAGGTGAGCGGTTGGTTTGGCTTGTATGCCCCCAAAGCCACACCTCCCGAGATCGTTGCAAAATTAAATACTGAAACAGTAAAAATCTTGAACGATCCACAAATCAAGGCTCAACTCTTAAGCCAAGGTGCAGTCACCATTGGCGATACCTCTGAGCACTTTAATCAATACGCGCTACAAGAACGCGAACGTTGGGCAAAAATTATTAAAGACGTCAATATTGAAATTGATTGAGCGCTTGACATCCTCCCGCCCTGAACGGCGAGGTTTTACGCGCACATCCGATAAAAAGACCGCGTATGAGGTCAGCTCATTACGCGGCCTTTTTATTTTTCTACGACAATTCGATCAATCGCCGTAAACCTTACCAAACAACACCCAGGCTTTACCGTCAAAGCGTGCAAGCTGCATACGCTCGATCGGGTAAAAGTCTGTTGCGCTCGTTTGCACATTAATGCCAGGCAGCAACAAAGGCAGTTTCAAATCGTTGATACTTGCCGCTTGCTTCATGATATTTTCGCGTGTCAGATTATTACCTGCTTGCTTAATCACTTGAGCAACAGTTTGCGCATTGATATAGCCTTGGATATAAAAGCTATCGGTAGGATCTGAGCCAGCCATGTATTTCTTGAACCAGTCTTGGTACTCAAGAAACGCCTTATCATCCTTCCATTGCGGATCGCTTGGATCTTTAAAGAAGGCTGTCGTGATCAAACCAACGCTATTATCCAAACCAGCTGGCGTCAACGTCGAACCTAAAGAACTGGCAACTTGCACAAGATAATGTGTCGGCTTCCAGCTCAGCTCAGCTGCTTTCTTAATTGCTTGGGCTGCAAACTTTGGCACAGCAACGTTAACAAACACATCGGCGCCAGACGCTTTGAGCTTGACCATTTGGCTATCCACCGTTGGGTCAGTGACCTCGTAGGTTTCACGCGCAACAATCATGTTTTTCTTGTCGCCCAACCCTGCCTCAAGCCCAGACAAATAGTCCTTACCAAAATCGTCGTTTTGATACAGCACAGCGATCTTGCCATTGGGTTGCCCTTCTAGGATAGCCTGTGCAAACACTTTGCCTTCGCTAAAGTAGTTTGGCTGCCAACCCATTGTCCAAGGGAAGTTCTTTGGATCACCCCATTTAGACGCACCCGTTTGCACGAACAAATGCGGTACTTTCTTTTGATTCATGTATTTATGAATCGCCGAGTTTGTTGGCGTGCCAAGGGTCGCAAACAAGAACAGAACCTTATCTTGCTCAACTAACTTACGCGCTTGCTCAAGGGTTTTGGGCGGTGCGTAGTTATCATCAAGCGAGATGAAATTGATCTTACGGCCATTAATACCGCCCTGATCATTAATCATCTTAAAGTAGCCGGCTTGCGCCTTGCCATACGAGCTGTATGACGATGCAGGACCCGAATACGGATTAATGTTGCCGATCTTAATTTCTTTGTCAGTTGCGCCAGTATCGTAAGGTTGGGCTGATACCGCAGTACTGCCTAAAGCCAGCGCGGCAACGATCGCTAATGAGCTCCAGCTACTAAATTTTCGTTTCATACTTGTCTTCCTGATGACTCGTTTATAAAAAATTGCAAAACAACCTCGATTCAAAAAAGTCACTTTTAACTGTTAAGTATTAACAGTTAAAAAACAACTTAATCACCATAAGTCTTGCCAAACAATACCCAGGCTTTTCCGTCAAAGCGAGCCAGTTGCATGCGCTCGATGGGATAGAAATCAGTCGCACTCGTTTGTACATTCACACCAGGCAGCAGTAATGACAGCTTCAAATCGTTAATACTCGCGGCTTGCTTCATGATGTTGTCGCGCGTCAGATTATTGCCTGCTTGCTTGATCACATGTGCGACGGTTTGGGCATTGATATAGCCCTGAATATAAAAGCCATCGGTCGGATCTGACCCGGGCATATATTTTTTGAACCACTCTTGGTACTCGAGCATTGCCTTGTCGTCTTTCCATTGTGGATCACTTGGATCTTTAAAAAACGCCGAGGTAATTAAGCCCAGAGTGTTTTCAATGCCTGCAGGGGCTAAAACGCCACCGATCGAGCTAGACACTTGCCAAACATATTGCGTGGGCTTCCAACCCAGTTCAGCGATTTTTTTCATGCCTTGCGCAGCAAACTTAGGCCCACTGCCATGAATAAATACATCAGCGCCAGAAGCTTTGAGCTTAACGATTTGACTATCAACAGTCGGATCCGTTGTTTCGTAGGTCTCGCGCGCCACCAGCATATCTTTCTTGGCGCCCAACCCAGCCTCGATTCCGGCTAATAAGTCTTTACCAGAATCATCATTTTGGTACAGCAACGCAATCTTGGCATTTGGCTGATTGTCTAAAATAGCCTGGGCAAACACTTTGCCTTCACTGATGTAGTTTGGCTGCCAGCCCATCGTCCACGGAAAGTTTTTAGGATCGCCCCACTTCGAAGCCCCGGTCTGTACGAACAGTTGTGGCATCTTTTTCTGATTCATGTATTTATGAATCGCAGAATTTGGTGCAGTACCAAGCGGTGCGAAGAAAAACAAAACCTTTTCTTGCTCGACTAATTTGCGCGCTTGCTCAAGCGTTTTGGGTGGTGAGAAGCCATCGTCTACGGTGATGAAGTTAATCTTACGACCATTAATCCCGCCCTGGTCATTGATCATCTTAAAGTAGCCGGCTTGCGCCTTGCCAAACGAGCCATAGGCTGAAAAAGGCCCCGAATAGGGATTCGTATTACCTATTTTGATTTCTTTATCTGTTGCACCAGTGTCATACGGCTGGGCACTTGCACTCAAGCCCGATAATGCAAGCACCGCACTCGACATCAAAATACTAAAGCGATTCAGTTTTTTATTCATGCCTGTCTCCTTTTTTTAATATTTTTTAGTATGCCCATGACGCCGTTGGGTGCCGCATAAGCCAGTGCAAGCAGCATGGCCCCATAGACTGCCCAGGGTGCCGATTTTGAGATTTCATCCGCCACATTCGGCACAAACTGAATGAATAGCGCACCAAAAATCGCACCAGAAATTGAGCCTAACCCACCGACCACAACGCCAACTAACAGGCTGATCGACAAGAACGCCGGAAAGCTATCAGGTGCGATATACGCGACTGCTAAGGCGCTGAGCGCACCTGCAATGCCGGTATACGCGGCAGACAGACCAAACGTCGCAGTCTTAACAAAGGTCAAATTCACGCCCAAGGCAGCTGCAGCTGTTGGTTGCTCGCGAATTGCCATAATGGCGCGTCCGACACGACCTGATAACAGATTGTGCGCCATCCAAAACAAGCCTAAGGCGATTGCCAAAATCACAAAGTAAAGCCAACGGTCTTCACTCAACTCATTACCAAAAAGCTCAAACTGAAACGGTGGCGTTGGCTTCTCGAGCACAATACCTTGCACCCCACCCGTCCAATGTTCTATGCCCTTGTATTTCAAGAGCTGCGGTACCGCGATGGCCAGCGCAAACGTCGCAAGCGCAAGGTAGTGACCGGCGAGCCGAAGCGCAGGAAAACCCATCAGCACGCCAAGCACTAAACACACCACGCCAGAAATCGGAATAGTCAGATAGGACGACATTCCGAGCTGCGAAATCAAGACCGCAGAGGTGTAGGCCCCCAAGGCATAAAAAGCACCATGCCCAAGCGAGATCTGACCACCGTAGCCCGTCAGGATGTTCAATCCTAAAATCGCGATCGCGTAGATCAACACCAGGTTCACTTGAAAGACTCGAAAATCTTCAATTAAAAATGGCAACAAGAACAACGCAATCGCCGAAAGAGCAAAAATAATTTTTTTTGTAGTGGC
Source organism: uncultured Alcaligenaceae bacterium (assembly GCA_937952975.1). GTDB lineage: Bacteria > Pseudomonadota > Gammaproteobacteria > Burkholderiales > Burkholderiaceae_B > Zwartia. Next base: position 35,209 of record CALFXX010000106.1, on the reverse strand, counting down.
AGACATGTTGGCTCTCTTAAACGCGCGAGAAAATTGGTTTGCCAAAAAGGCCGTAGGGTCGGAAGATCAAAATAGTCACAATCAGGATCAGCGCCATTGTGAGTTTAAGGTCGCTTCCAATGACGTACGCCCCTAAAATATTTTCAAGTATTCCAAGGATCACGCCACCGACAACAGCACCCCAGGGGTTATCAATACCGCCCAAAAGCGCCGCCGCAAAACCGTACAGCAAAATACCCGCCATCATGTTTGGGTCAAGAAACACGACAGGTGCGATCATCATTCCGGCCACCGCACCAATTAATGCTGCCATGCCCCAACCCAAGGCCAACATCCACGACACCCGGATACCGACTAACCGTGCCGATTCTGGGTTGAAGGCGGCAGCGCGCATGGCCAGACCAAGAGGCGTGAAGCGAAAGAAACAGAACACCGACAGCAGCACCACTAAGGTCACGGTGATTGAACCGATCTGATGGCCTGAAAAGTACTGCGGCAAGAACATACCCTCGACTGGAAACGGGCTCGGAAACGATTTAATCGTGTGCTCAAAAATCCATCCAGCAAACGCATTGAAGATCACAAGCAAGCCAACAAATACGATCACGTTGGTCAGAATTGGCGCCTTCTCAACCGGCTTGAGAAAAATCCGCTGAATTAAAAGCCCGGCGACAAACGACACGACCATCGTCGCCACAAAAGCAACCCAATAAGGCACACCAGCCTGAATCATTGCCCAGGCAATAAACGTTGAAAACGTCGCCATCTCACCCTGAGCAAAATTGATGTGGTGAGTAGCCTGATGAATCATCACCAACGCCAATCCAACCGCAGCATAAATCCCACCGTTTGCCAGGCCAGCAGTCACTTGCAATAAAAACGAATCCATTAAAACTCCACAACCTGATAGTTGATTCAATAGCCCAGATACACGCGTCGAATCGACTCGTCTGCTTTGATATCGGCCGACGGGCCTGACAAAACAATCTTGCCAGTTTCGAGCAAATAAGCGTGGTCAGCTAAATTCAAAGCAAGCGACGCATTTTGTTCAACTAGCAACATGCTGACCTGATCTTCTTGATTAATTTGACGCATGATCTCGAAGATCTCTTTGACGATCAACGGAGCCAAACCAAACGACGGCTCGTCTAAAAGCAAAAGACGCGGCCGCAACATCAACGCACGACTGATCGCAAGCATCTGTTGCTCGCCACCCGACAAAGTGCCCGCCTGTTGGCGATAGCGCTCTTTGAGGCGTGGAAACCGTGTGTACATTCGCTCGATGTCAGCCTCAACTTCAGCACGATCTTTACGCGTATACGCGCCAAGCTTAAGATTTTCTTCAACGGTCAGTGCGGTAAACGTACCTCGCCCATCGGGGACATGCGCGATCCCGGCTCTAACAATATCCTCTGTCGCTTTGCCGTCAATGCGTTTCTCTAAGAACGTCATTGAACCCGTTGTTTGAACCGTTTGGCACACAGCACGCAACGTTGTTGTTTTGCCCGCACCATTTGCACCCAAAATCGTCGTAATACCGCCGACATTCAATTCAAAATTTAAATCAAACAGCACTTGGTTGGGGCCGTACCAAGCACTCAGATTGGCAACATCAAGCAGCTTCATTAGTTACCGTCTCCTAAGTACGCGCGAATCACTTCAGGATTACGCTGAATTTCATCGGGTGTACCTTCTGCGATTTTTTTGCCAAAGTTAAGAACAACAATCCAGTCAGAAACTTCCATCACTAAATTCATGTGATGTTCCACCAACAGAACCGTAATCCCCATATCATCGCGAACCGTACGAATAAAACTGGAAAGATCGCTCAGTTCACTATGGTTCAAACCAGCGGCCGGCTCGTCTAATAATAAAATCTTTGGCTTTGAAGCGAGCGCGCGTGCAAATTCAACCCGCTTTTGAATCCCAAAAGATAAATCACCAACAGGCCGATCTGCATACTCTGCGAGCTTTAGATAAGTGAGCAAACTGTCGGCGTCCGCCATCATCTGTTTTTCTTCAGCACGCGAAGCGGGGGTCTTCAACATGTTGCTGATGAAGCCTGAGCCAGAGCGCGCGTGTGCGCCCACCATCACGTTCTGCCGAACAGTGAGCGCCCGAAACATTGCGAGGTTCTGAAAGGTCCGACCGATGCCAATCTTTGACATCGCGTGCACAGGCGTCTGTGTAATAGATTCGCCCTCAAACAGCAGATCACCCGATTGATATTGGTAGAGACGGCTCAGGCAATTAAACAAGGTGGTTTTGCCGGCACCGTTGGGGCCAATCAATCCACAGACCTTGTTGCGAGGCACATCAAAACTGACAGAATCTAAAGCGACGATGCCACCAAACCGCACCGTAATATCTTTGACACTCAGCAATGCTGACGCTGACTGGTTCGACAAATCTGTTCTCCAAGACTAAATCGAAATATGGTCAGAGATTCTTAAGCCCTCATGTCTTGCACAGCCACTCTTGCCGTGCTGCACGCGGTGCCTAAAACCCCTTTTTGATTATTTATTCGTAGGTGTGAAAGTACGTTGGAAATTGATATTGGTCAAACGGATTTACGCTTACGGGTTTTCTCTTAAGCGTTTTCCCTGATGACGCAATTCTGCTATCGTGGAATGAACATTACTCGCGTTCATGCAAGGCGGTCACCGTGCGCTATTTGAAAGTGTTTTCAATGTCACCTCTTACACTCGGTCTTGCAAGTCTGATCGCGGCCTGTTGTTTTCCGGTTGCGAGTTATGGACAAGCCACGACCTACCCGTCTCGGCCTATCCGGGTGATCGTGCCCTATCCACCAGCGGGGACCACCGATATTGTGGCCCGACTACTGGCTGCAAAACTCACGATTGCCTTGAAACAAACGGTGCAAGTTGAGAACAAGGCCGGTGCGGGTGGCGCAATTGGTTCTGATTTTGTCGCCAAGGCTGCACCCGACGGTTACACACTTTTGTTAGGGGCAACAGGCCCCATCACGATTAGTCAGTCGCTATCGCCAAAGCCGAATTACGATTCTGTGCGCGACTTCGCACCCATTTCAATTGTTGCCACGGTACCAACCATGCTGGTCGTCAACCCAAAGCTTGCAACGACAAGCGTTGCAGAGTTGATCGCCTTAGCAAAGGCCAACCCAGGCAAACTGAACTTTGCCTCAACGGGTTCGGGTGCTACGCCCCACTTGTCAGGCGAGCTATTCAAACTCATGGCGGGCGTTGATATCAAACACGTACCGTACAAAGGTAGTGCACCTGCCGTCACAGATTTAATTGGTGGGCAGGTTGATCTCATGTTTGAACAAATCCCTGGGGCAATGCCGTTTGTGCAATCGGGCCAGCTGCGCGTTTTAGCGATGGGTAGTGCACAACGCGTGGGCGCCTATCCAAACATCCCGACGGTGGCCGAATCTGGCCTGCCAGGTTTTGATATGGTGGCGTGGTTTGGGTTGCTCGCACCCGCACATACTTCAAGCGATGTCATTAAGCGTCTTAACAACGAAATCACTCAGATCATGGCCACACAAGAAGTCAAAGACAAGCTTGTGAGCAGCGGCGCCGAGCCACAAGCGAGCACGATTGCAGAATTTTCAAACGTCATAGCAACAGAGATTCCCAAATGGAGATCTTTGATTGAAAAACTCGGGCCGTTATAAGAGATCGCAACTGGTTCGAGACGCGTGCGCCTCAAACCAATCTTTAAAAGCAAGCGTGAATATAAATCAGGCTGCTTTTTTTGCGTTAGAAGTCGACGTCAAAGCTGCAGTCGTCAGCGATTGCAGCAATACGCTCAAGGGGTGCTGATCAAGCGTAAAGCACGTTTGTGCCAACGCTGCCGCCGAAATATTCAAATTGCCAAAACTACAGCAGTCTGCGCCTTTAACAATCAGCTCTTCATCTGTGAGCGGATGCTCTTTGCTACCACGCAATTTTTCAACACGACGAGTCAGCACCGTACCGTCTTTTAAATGGACGGTGAGTTCTGCCCAGCGAGGATACAAAGGCGGTGCTCCTTCGGTGACGATCACTTTAGGCAAAAAGGCCTGAATCGCAGCACGCTGCACGGCCGAATCTTCAAAAGTTTTGAGTACAACCTCGCCATCATGAAGCGCCGCAGTCACTGCATACTGCATACTGAACTTACCCTCTAAACCTGTTTGCGGCCGACTGTGGATAAGCGGCACTGTGGCACGGTAATTAGTTTGAATCTCAACGTGATCAAGCTGCTCAAACTTAAACGGAGTGTCTTTAAGCATATCAAGCAAGCCATCAATTGTGCGATGCGTGGCATAACACAAGGGATATTTTTTGACTTCAATGCCACTGCGCTCGATTTCAAGCGGCACGCTACCCAGTTGATCAAGTTCTGCATGCAGATCCATCTTATCGGCATACAGCGTCGTGTAACCCTGATCTCCATCCAAGGCCTTCGCTGAAGCGTCAAACCCGACCTTCGCGAGCATCACTGCACGCAGCGCTACGGCATTGGCTTGCCCAGCTTGAAACGGCTTAGACATCGTGCCAAAGTTTTGACGCGTGCCTGCGATCTGAGAAACCGTGATTCCCAGGGCGTTCACGATTTGAGCATGAGTGAGCTTTAACAAATGCGCACAAGCAACCGTTGCACCGAACGTTGCAATCGAGGCTGTTGAGTGCCAGCCCTTGGCGTATTGTTCATCCACGATCGCCCGCGCTAAGCGTAAGGTCACCTCAAACCCAACAATGTAGGCGTTGATGATGTCGCGCCCTTGCGCTTGCAAGGTCTCGCCCAAGGCAATCACGGCCGGCAAAATCGCCACCGTTGGATGACCACGTAAGGGGGATGACACATCGTCAAAATCTAACGCATGGCCCATCGTCCCGTTTACCAAAGCGGCCATCTCAAGCGAGAGCTTTTGACCTGTCGCCCAAACTGTTGCCATGTGCGGACCCGTTTGACCCTGAGCATACTGAAGGCTTAATTGCGAAGCAGGTTCTTGTACACCCGCAACGGCACACACGACCGTATCAAACAGCGCACGCACTGCAACATGTCGGCTAGCAGGTGTAATGTTTGATGGATCAAAATTGACAACGAAAGAAGCAATTTTTTCACTGGCTGTTTGAGTCATATAAAAATCTCTGAAAAATAAAATTGTTTGTATTCGCGGAGTCAAACTCACAGAATCCGCATCCGTCGATCATTCAGCGATGTCGCTGCAATTTACTGAGCTGTGATACCAGCCTTTTTTGTAACGCCTGCAAACTTTGCTAATTCGCTTTTAACGAATGACTGAAAGGTTTCGGGTGTCGCTGGGGCAACGGGTTCAGCACCTAGCTCGCGAATGCGTGCCTGTACGTCTGACAGACCGAGCACAACGTTGAGCTCTTGATTTAAACGGGTCAAAACATCATTAGGTAACTTGGCGGGTGCAAACAAGCCAAACCATGCACTGATCTCGACTCCCGCTACACCTGCTTGTTGCATCGTTGGAATATCGGGTGCTGCCGGCGTACGTACCGCACCTGTCATGGCCAGCGCTTTGAGCCGACCCGCCTGCGCAGCGGGCAGCGCCGAAGGGATATTGGCAAAAAACATACTGACCTGCCCGCCCTGAACATCAATCACGGCTGGGCCATCGCCCTTATACGGAACATGGGTGAGCTCAATGCCAGCCACACTTTTAAAGAGTTCGCCGGCAAGATGAGGCGATGACCCAGTACCTGATGAAGCAAAGCTTAGCGTGCCGGGCTTGGACTTTGCGAGAGCGACCAAGTCGGTCAAAGAATTAACCGCCAGGTTAGGCGCAACCACCAGCAACAGCGGAACGGTGGCGATCAAACCAACAGGCGTGAAATCGTTTTGAGCATCGTACGAAAGCTTGGCATAGATATTTGGATTGATGCCATGAGTGGCTGAACTGCCCATGACCATGGTGTAGCCATCGGGCGCAGACTTCGCGACGTAGTCTGAAGCAATAATCCCATTCGCACCCGCCCGGTTTTCAACCACAACAGGTTTGCCGAGCCGTTCAGTCAGTTTTTGCGCCATCAAGCGCGAAAGCAGATCGTTGGTCCCACCGGCAGAATACGCCGAAATAATACGTAACTGTCGCTCGGGCACCCACTCTGCTGCCTGACACAAGCCCGTCAGTACCAGCGCCATACTCAGGCACACCAATAGCCGTTTCAGCGCTTGAACGCCATTTTGTAAAAACATGTAGTCTCGTCCCCATGCCACGCTAGCTTAAGTAAACAGCTCTCGGGTCAAGCAAGGCGACTCGGGCTATATTGCTTAAACAAACTTGCGCGGCTTTTTAAATATAATTTTTTGTCAGTTTAGCGCAGTCGCAAGAAACCTATAGGTAACAGACATGTTTGCACGCCTCAGTCACCACAAGATATTGACCTTCTTAGGGCTAGTCGGCACCCTGCTTCTTAATCAGGCCCTGGCACAGACCTATCCAAACAGGGATATCAGTTTTATTGTGCCCTATGGTCCCGGCGGCTCGACCGACCCGATTTCGCGCCAATTTGCGAGCCAACTCGAGCAAGCGCTCAAAGTCAATGTCAGCGTTGAAAACAAGCCGGGCGGCTCGGCCACAATCGGCACGGCAGCGGTTATTCGGGCTAAGCCTGATGGCTATACGCTTGGTCTGACCTCGAACAGCGTGCTGTCATATCAACCGTTAGTGAATAAATCAATCGCCTGGAAAGGCCCCGAAGACTATCAATCTATCGTCAAACTTGTTGATTTACCAGCAATCATCGCCGTGCGCGCTGATTCGCCGATCAAAACCTTTGAAGACTTCATGGAGGCCGCGCGCAAGAATCCTGGCAAAGTACGCACTGCAGTCTCTGGTTTTAGAACAACACCCGATTTGGCGATTCAAGAGTTAAACAAAATCGCGAAGGTCAAAATCGCGACCATACCTTTCACGGGCGGCGGTGGTGAAGCCCTTGTTGCACTGCTCGGTGGCCGCGTTGAAGCCAGCACGGGCTACGCACCCACCATGCTCCCCCACGTACAGGCTGGCAAGATTCGCGTGATCGCAGCGTTCACAAAAGAGAAATATTTTGCCTTTCCTGATGCGACCTCTGTCGTTCAGGCTGGCTACAACGTCACCTTGCCTGCTTCATACGGGATTTTGGCCCCCAAGGGGCTACCAGCCGACATCAAAGAGAAACTCATCGCAACATCCATTGCGATCGGCAACAGTCCAGAGTTTGCAAAATTTGCTGAACAACATGGCTTAGTACTGGATGTTAAAGGCCCCAAAGGGATGGATGATGAAATGAACGAGTACACCAGAATTTTTAGGGAACTCATTATTTTCATGGACCAGAAGAACTAAAACTAAAACAGAAAGAGACTGCTATGCAAATTCGTAAACTGACTGGCCATATTGGTGCTGAGTTGTTAGGCGTAGATCTGAATAAAGACTTAACGCCCACTCTGATCGCCGACATTCGCCAAGCCTTACTCGACAACCTCGTGATTTTCTTTCGCGAACAAAAGTTAAGCCCAGAGCAGCAGATTCATTTTGCTGAGTGTTTTGGTGAAATTAGTCGGTCGCCGGTTTACCGAACGCTCGAGGCCTACCCAAAAATTATGCCTGTCGTCAAAGAAAGTACCGACAAAGACATCATCGGCGACACTTGGCACACGGATGAAACCTTTCAGGCCACCCCTCCTCTTGGATCGATCCTTTACGCCCGCGAGATACCACCCTTAGGTGGCGACACACTCTTTGCAAACCTCTACATGGCCTATGACCGCCTGTCGGATGCCTTAAAAGAGCAATTATCCGGCATGCGCGCGATCCATTCGAATGATTTTTTAAGCACCAACGCGCAATTGCGCAATGCCACACGCTCGACAAAACTGCGTGAAGACATCGGAAAGATCAATACCTCGCACCCCGTCGTGCGTACGCACGAAGAAACCGGACGCAAGCTTTTATTTGTCAACCAACCTTTCACCTATTGCTTTGAAGGGATGACACGCGAAGAAAGCTTACCTCTGTTGCAATATCTTTATCAACAAAGTTCGAAGCCAGAGCTCACTTGTCGTTTTCGCTGGGGGCCTGGCTCGATGGCTTTTTGGGATAACAGGTGCACGATGCACTATGCCATCAATGACTATCCAGGTCACCGTCGTGAGATGCATCGCATTACCGTACAAGGAAGTATCCCGCAATGATCACTGCTGCCTTCACGAGTAAAACGAGTTTACGAACAACAGCCTCGCGCCTCTGTTTTTCGCTAACGCTATCTTTAATATTTTCACCCTTTCAAGCGCAAGCACAATCACAAGCAAACAGCACTCAACCGCCGTTAACGTTTGTGGTCGGTTATGCGCCAGGTGGAACCACAGATATCATCGCGCGTATTGTTGCTAAAGAACTCACCCTGCAAACTGGACAAACAGTCATCGTTGAAAACAAGGTTGGCGCAAACAGCAATATTGGTGCAGAGTATGTGGCCAATGGGCCGACTAATGGCACCCGTTTTTATATTGGGTCGACAGCAAACGCCATCAACAAAAGTCTGTACAAAAAGCTCAACTACGACATAGAAAAAGACTTGGCTGCCGTCGCGCTGCTAGGAACTGTGCCCAACATGCTTGTGATCAACCCTGCGTTACCGATCCAAACGGTGGCTGACTACATCGCCTATGCCCGTGCGAATCCCGGCAAGCTCACCTGCGCCTCATCAGGTGCGGGCTCGGCGATTCATATGTCTTGTGAATTATTCAAAATACAAACAAACACGAATATTTTGCACGTTCCCTACAAGGGTAGCAGTCTGGCGCTAAACGATCTGTTGGGCGGACAAGTCAATTCAATCTTTGACAATATGCCTTCAGTTTTGCAACAGGTTCGCGCCGGTAAACTGCGTGCGCTTGGCGTCACCACCGCCACACGCTCGTCGTTTGCGACAGACATCCCGACACTGGCCGAGTCTGGGCTACCAGATTTTTCTGTACAGGCGTGGTTTGGTCTCTTTGCCCCCTCAGCCACTGAGCGCTCGGTACTGAACCGCGTGAACCAAAGTGTCACCAAAGCCTTGACGACTGACGCAACAAAAACGAGCTACGAACATGCGGGCATCGCTTTGCCGTCGGCTCCGAACACCGTTGACACCTTCACAGTCTTTGTCGGTCAAGAAGTTCAAAAATGGTCCGCAGTCGTTCGGCAATCTGGCACGGAGACACAATGATGGTTGAGCCAATCTTTAAAAACACTGTCACACTCATCACTGGCGCAAGCCGTGGGATTGGACTGGCTTGCGCCCAACGCATCGCGCAACGGGGCGGGCATGTGATTGGCCTGGCCAGAAAGCCCTTCGACGGAGAGTTTCCAGGCGATTTTTACACTGCCGATTTAGCCGATGAAACAAGCACCGCTCAAGCCTTGGCGCTCATTACCCAAAAATTTTCTGTCGATCACCTCGTTAATAATGCCGGCAAAAGCACGACCAGCCTGCTTGAAGAAACGAACTCTCGCGAATTTAACGAAATCGTTCAGATCAACATGCGTGCGCCGATGCAGTGCTTACAGGCCTGTCTGCCCTCAATGACTAAAAAAGGCTTCGGTCGCGTGGTGAACATTAGCAGCCGGGCAAGCTTAGGAATGCTCAGACGTACGGCTTATGCAGGGGCTAAAAGTGGCGTCATCGGCATGACCAAAACCTGGGCGCTTGAACTAGGCAACCGCGGCATTACAGTCAATGCGGTGGCACCAGGCCCAATAGAAACCGACATGTACAAAAAAAATAATCCCCTTTCACCGCAGCAAATGACCGATTTCCTGGCAAGAATTCCTGTTCGACGACTCGGCAAACCTGAAGATGTCGCGAATGCCGTCACTTTTTTACTCTCGCCCGAGACGGGTTTCATGACGGGTCAAGTGCTTTACACCTGTGGCGGACTGACGGTTGGGGCGGCAGCAGGTTAAAATACTTGGCTATTCACGAAATCACCATTATCTGGACGTCTTCAAACTGTCGCAATTCATCGAAACCTCGCCTGCCCTGACGCAAACTTCTCAAGATCTGTCTCCCGAACAAGAGCATTTCAGCGAGCTAGTTAAACAAGCCGAACGCCTGACTCTCAAAATTAAAGGGCTGCGCAGCTTAGTCGACCAGCACCGAACGGTGCATCAGACCACGCTCAAGCCGCTGCAGCGCCGCCAAGAAACCCTTCGCAAGAGCATGGTGATCTGGCTAGATCAACGCTTGGAGAAAGGCGGACTGCCGACCAGACATCAAAAACTGATGCGTCGGCTGATTTGCAAACTCGCGCTTGATTTTGCCTTGGCTGGTCATCACGATATGCGTGCGCTGCACGATGCACACAGCGACGAATCGCTTGCCGATATCCAACAAGCGCAGGCGCGTGAAGCCCAGGCGTATTTTGAACAAACCATGGGTCGCGAACTCGAAGAAGACGAGCCCTTTGAAACCGTTGACGATGTGTTGCACGCTAAGTTTGAACAACTGCGCAAACAAGCCGAACAGCGCGAGCGCCAAAAAGAAAAACGTAAAAACCAAAAGACAAAATCAGCGAGTCAACTGCAGGCTGAGCAGTTATTGGCCAATGCCCAAGGCGCACTGCGCACAATCTATCGCCAGCTCGCTAGCGCGGTGCATCCTGATCGTGAAAATGACCCGATCGAACGGGCTCGCAAGACACAGCTCATGAGCGATGCAAATACCGCCTATAGTCGCGGGGATCTGCTGACCTTGCTGCATCTGCAACTTGAGGCCAAGTTGACTGAAACACAAATCGCAAGCAACCTCGCACACGACAAAATCGTGGCGCTGACAAGCATCATTGCACAGCGCACCCAAGCGATTCAGCGAGAACTGCGTGACGTCGAGCTTGATGCGATCAGCGAATTTGGCATGTCACCAGCAGCCACCGTGAACGAGGCCTCGTTAAGCCGTCACTTAGCCACTTTGCAGCGTCGCTTACATTCAGAAATTACCGCTATCAAAAGCGATTTGCTGACCGTGCGTGACGATGCTGGGCTTAAGCGTTGGCTAAAAGAACAAGATGCCGAATAGCCGCAGTATCACTGACGATCCAGGGCCCGCTCAATGCGGTGCCTTGCAACCGTGGTGCGTGGCACTTTAAAGTCGAACCAGCTGCGTACATCTTCATCTAGGCCAATGCCGTGCATGAAGTTATAAATCGCCTTTCTGAGCCCTACCCCTAACGCCGCATGATCGACCCCAGTCGGGTCCGTAAACAATACGTCGTTTTTTGCAAAGCTGACCGGCGGCAAAGGTTTCAGGATGACGCCGTACTCTTCGGGATTCAGCCCGACCGGCGAATGCACGGTGCATGTAAACCGATGAAAAAAACCACTTTGAATACAGCCGTTCGCAAAGAGTTGCCGCACGTATTCAAGTGCATCTACTGTGTCTTGCACCGTTTGCGTCGGAAATCCATACATTAAATACGCGTGTACCAAAATACCTGCATCGCTAAAAGCACGCGTCACACGGGCCACCTGATCAACCGAAACACCTTTTTTCATCAAATTCAAAAGCCGATCGGACGCCACCTCAAGGCCACCCGACACCGCAATACAACCGCTTTGCGCGAGCAGGTCACATAACTCAGGCGTAAAGGTTTTTTCAAAACGGATATTGCCCCACCATGAAATCCCTGTGTCGCGCTTCAGTAGTTCAGTCGCTAACGCTTTGAGTGATTTGGGAGGTGCGGCTTCGTCAACAAAATGAAAACCGGTTTGACGAGTTTCTTGAATAATCGACTCAATGCGATCAACTAAGACGGTCGCCGAGGCGCTTTCGTAGCGCCCAATGTAATCCAGACTGACATCACAGAAGCTACATTTTTTCCAGTAGCAGCCATGGGCAACAGTCAGCTTGTTCCAACGACCATCGCTCCAGAGGCGGTGCATTGGGTTGAGCATATCAAGCAACGACAGATAGCGCTCGAGTGGCAAGCCATCCCAAGTGGGCGTGCCAACCTCTTCAAAGGGTACGTCGGGCTCAACTAAATTGACATATTGCACCTGCTGCGAGTCGCGATCGCGCAAAAACGTGCGCACCAGACGCTTGCTTGAACGCTGGCCTTGAAGATAAGCGAGTAGCGACAGCAAGGGACGCTCGCCTGAATCAAGCGTAACGTAATCAAAATAATCGAAGACGCGCGGCTCGGTCAGTTCGCGCAGTTCGGTGTTCACAAAGCCGCCACCTAACAGGGTGACGATCTTTGGGTCATGCGCCTTAACCGACTGGGCGATCCGAAAAGCGGCGTAGACCGAGCCCGGAAACGGTACAGAAATTAAGACGACGGTTGGCTGATGCGCAGTCAATGCTTCGAGCGTTAAGCGCGCGAGCGTGTCGTCAATCAGGTTACTAGGTGCTGCCAAGGCTTTAGCCAGCGGCTCAAAACTTGCCTGACTGGCAGCAAGCGCCTCGGCATAACGCACAAATTCAAACCGTGGGTCGATCGCATCGCGCAGCACATCTGCCAGATCATTTAAATACAGTGTCGCCAAATGCTTGGCTTTATCGTTTAACCCGAGTGCACCAAACGCCCAGGCTAACGGATCACCCCCCTCATCATCGACATAGACGTCGAGGCTCGCAAAGCGCGGGCCCTCAGGCAAATACTGCCGGCTGGCGATCCGATGCGCTAAGGTTGAATCACGCCCCTGCAAGAAGGCAATCACAGGCTCGATCGTTGCAAAGTAACGTGAGCGCTGAGCCACAAAGGCTTCAAGTGTTGGGGTGTATTGACGACGAGGCAACAAATCAACAGCCTCTGCGATTTCAGTCAGCCCTTCGCGCGACAGCAAGCGAAGCACCAACGCCAGCGCTAAATCCTCTTGCACCGCTTCAAAACCACGTGAACGCAAAAAACCGGTCAGATACGCCGTCGAAGGATACGGCGTATTGAGCTGCGTCATTGGCGGAATCAGCGACAGCACACGAATTGAAAGAGCAGTCATAACACCTAAATAGCTAAAAACAAACGAAGCAAATAGTTATTGCAAAAAATAATGAGCGCCACCGCTCGTCGCAAAAAGTGCGTGCGCTTGGGCTCTGAACAACATTAACCACGCTGATCACCCTAGCAGGCAGTATAGTCGGTGCAATGATCACTCATCAGGCGACTCGCTGAATGCTCTCTACTCTGAAGGCGCTTCCCAGTACCGTTTGGCTGATTGGCTTAATCAGTCTGGTGAACGATTCGGCTAGCGAGATGATCTACCCGCTCATGCCACTGTACTTAACGTCGGTTCTGATGGCAGGCCCCAGAGCTTTGGGCATCATTGAAGGGATCGCTGAAGCGACCTCTAGCCTGTTTAAACTGGCGTCAGGCGTGATTGTCGATCAAACCAAAAAGACCAAACCCTGGATCGTTACTGGCTATTTTTTGGCCGGTCTAGGTCGACCCTTAATTATTTTGGCAAATTCCTGGCTTTGGGTCGTGGCGATTCGCTTTACCGACCGTTTAGGTAAAGGCTTGAGAAGCTCGCCGCGAGACGCGTTGTTGGCTGACCTGGTACCGGCCAATCGTCGTGGTCTCACCTTTGGCCTACATCGCTCAATGGATAACGCGGGCGGCGTCATTGGCCCCCTGCTCGCCGCCCTACTGCTAGCGCTTGAAGTTCCGCTCAAAAATATTTTCTTATGGGCAATCATCCCTGCAGTGCTGACGGTTGTGCTTGCCCTGTTTCTGAAAGAGCCTGCCAAACCCGTCAATACAAGCGAATATAAATTTAACTGGTCGCTGGCTGGGCTTTCTCCGACCTTTCGTCGCTATTTAGTTGTTGTTGGCATTTTTGCCTTAGGCAACTCTTCAGACATGTTTTTATTGCTGCGCGCCCGTGAGTTAGGCGTCTCGCAAGCTAATATCCCCTTGCTCTGGGCAGCCGTCTCGTTAGTCACGACTGTGTTCGGCACTCCACTCTCAGCCCTATCGGATAATTTTGGTCGTAAAAAATTCATTTTGATCGCCTGGTTGGCCTTTGCCGGCTTTTATTTGGCGATGGGACTGCCGGGCATCTCACTTTGGGGACTCTTTGCCTTATTTGGAGTGTATGGCCTATTTAGGGCCGCGACCGAGGGCGTCGAAAAAGCACTTGTGGCTGACTTGGCACCGCAAGGGCTCACAGGGACAGCCTTTGGCTGGTTCAACCTGGTGGCGGGGATCATGTTGTTGCCCGCCTCACTCATCTTTGGCTGGCTCTATGAAGCAATCGGCTCTGGCTACGCCTTTATGTTTTCAGGGTCGTGTGCCTTACTAGCCTTTTTTCTGATGGCGTTTTGGGTACATCCAAAACGCGAGGTCTAAGGCCAAGAGGCCTGCAGCGCACACACTTAGCAGACTCGAATCGAATACCGAGCGCGTAAGCGATCGCATCTTTTGAGCTAGACTCTAAAAAATCCAAAAACCGGCAAAAAACATGACCGAAGCGACCAAACTTTCACAAACCGAAGTGGATCAACTGCTTGGCTTTGTCAGCGATGATGACCAACCCATTCGCTATATGCAGCGCACCCGCGATTGGTATTTGGGCTTGGGCTACGGTAATCCGTACCGCTGGGCACACTTTGCAGATGCGCCTTTCACGCCTTTACGCAAAGCTCTCAAAGACACCTGCGTGACGATCATCACGACGGCAGCCCCCTATCAACCTGACAAAGGGAATCAAGGCCCTGGGTCAACGTACAACTCTGCGGCCAAGTTTTTTACCGTGTACTCGGGTGCCACAGATGTTGATCATGACCTACGCGTGTCGCACGTTGCAGTCGACCGCAAGCATACCAGTATGCAAGACTCAAATACGTGGTTTGCCTTGCCCATGTTACGAGAACTTGCACGCGATAAGATTGTTGGCAGTATCGCGCCCTTCTTTTATGGTGCCCCAACTAACCGAAGCCAGCGCCACACCATCGAAGTTGATGCCCCTGAAGTCTTAAAGCGTTGCCGCGCTGATGGCGTCGAAGCGGTGGTGTTGATTCCAAACTGCCCCGTCTGCCATCAAACACTGAGCCTGATCGCCCGCCATCTTGAGGCAAATGGCATCCCCACTGTATTAATGGGCTGTGCAAAGGATATTGTTGAACACTGCGGTGTGCCTAGATTTATGTTTAGCGATTTTCCCTTAGGCAACGCAGCGGGCAAACCGCATGATCCTGTGTCGCAGCGGCAAACTCTTGAATTAGCCTTCAAGGTTTTAGAGTCAGCTGTTTCAGCGCGCACAACCGTGCAATCCCCGCAAAGATGGAGCGCTTCGCACGAATGGAAACTCGATTACGCGAATATCGAGCGTGTTAGCCCTGCAGAGCTCACCAGGCTTAAACAAGAGTTTGATAAGGTCAAAGAGGTGGCGCAAGGCGTACGTGATAAAGAGTTGGCTGCCGTAAACAAACAGTCGGTTGTTAACGACCAAGCCGTTGACGTCGCTCAAAAAAAATGAGCACAGCAGATAAACCGTTACCTGCGGCATTTAAGGATTTGGCCAGCGATCACGAGGCGATTAAACAGATCCTAAGCAACTTAAGCTTGGCTCAAGAAGGTGAAAATATTACGGTCACGGCACTGACTGGTGGCGTGTCATCCAATATCTTTCAAATCACCACCAAAGACGCGCAGTATTGCCTGAAACAAGCTCTGCCGCAGTTAAAAGTCGCCAAGCAGTGGCTCGCCCCTGTTGACCGGGTGTTCGCCGAAATCGCTTGGCTGCAAACAGCTGCAATGATCGCACCCGAAGCTGTGCCGCATGTCTTAGGAGTAGATCAAGAAAGCAAAAGCTTTGTCATGCAACACCTTGGGGTCGAGTACCTAAACTGGAAGTCAGAGCTTTTGGCTGGTCGAGTGACAGCAACCGCCGCATCCCAGCTGGGCAAGACACTGGGGCGCATTCATTCTAAAACAGCGCTCAACGATGAAATCGCCAAACGGTTTGCCAACGACGGTACGTTTTATGCCATCCGACTTGAGCCTTATCTCGAAGAGGCCGCGCGTCAACATCCCGACTTGAGCTCGCGCTTAAAGGCTCTCATCGAGCGCACGCAACACAATCCTAAAGTCTTGGTGCATGGTGATGTGAGCCCAAAAAATATTATGCTCGGGCCTTTGGGCCCAGTCATCTTGGATGCAGAGTGTGCCTGGTACGGCGACCCAGCCTTTGATGTAGCGTTTTGCTTAAATCATTTTTTCTTAAAGGCCGCACATATGCCGAACGTGGCTGCGGCTTTACTACAAAACGCGCAAGATTTTTTGAAGGCTTATTTGCAAGAGGTGACGTGGGAGCCTGTACCAGAGCTTGAGTACCGAATCGCGTCGCTACTGCCAGGCCTCATGCTTGCACGTGTCGACGGCAAGTCACCGGTCGAGTATCTTGCCGTTGAGTGCGGCGCGCTCGTGCGAACCCTCGCAATCGAATTTTTAAAACAAGACAAGATTTCTTTTTCAATGATTGACCGGCGTTGGGCTCAAGAGTTTGTGCAATGAATCACGCGAATCGAAACTTAGTTCACGAACTTAACCACTCAATCAAATCACAATGCACTGGAGCCAGGAGTTAAAGCAATGAGTCGTATCAAACAGGTTATCGCACGACGTATCTGGGATTCACGCGGGCGACCAACCGTTGAAGTAGATGTTGTGACAGAGTCGGGCGCGCTCGGACGTGGCATTGCTCCGGCAGGCGCCTCACGTGGCACCCGCGAGGCGCTTGAACGTCGTGATGGAGGCACACGCTTTGGTGGGCTCGATGTTATGCAGGCTGTGCAAGGTGTTGAAAATGAAATCGCCCCAGCACTACTTGGCCTTGATGTCACTGAACAAGAAAAAATTGACACCTTATTGATTGCGTTAGACGGCACCACTGACAAATCGCGCTTGGGCGGTAACGCTCTGATCGCGACCTCGTTAGCAGTTTTACAGGCCGCAGCAGCAGACGCACATTTACCACTTTGGCGTTATCTAGCCAAAGATGCTGTGGTTCAGCTCCCTCTTCCACAAATTCAAATTTTTGGTGGCGGTGCACATGCAGATCGTCGCGTAGACATTCAAGATTTTATGGTTATCGCAACAGGTGCTCGCAGCTTTGCCCAGGCCATGGAGATGACTGCCGAGGTCTACCGACACGCTGGCCTGTTAATGAAGCAACGTGGTTCATCGCAAGGCATCGCTGATGAAGGTGGCTGGTGGCCAGCGTTTGCGCATAACGAAGAGGCGCTTGATGTTTTAGTGATGTCAATCGAAGCCGCTGGTTTTGTGCCGGGCCAAGACGTGAGTATCGCGCTAGACATTGCCGCCTCAGAATTTGGTCATGGCGGGCGCTACACCCTGGGCCTGGAGAAAAAAGAACTTGATTCAGACGCTCTCATTGAAAAATTATTGAAGTGGTTAGATAAATATCCAATCGTCTCAATTGAAGACCCCGTCGCTGAAGACGATCGTCAAGGGATGATTGCCTTTACCAAGGCTGTTGCGGGTCGAGTGCAAGTTGTGGGTGACGATTACTTGGTCACCAATGCAAAACTCGTGCAAGAAGCTGCTCAACAAAATGCCTGTAACGCAGTCTTGATTAAGCCGAATCAAGCTGGCACGATTACCGAAACCTATGCGGCACTTAAAGCCGCTCAGCAAGCAGGCTACGCCACCATCGTATCTGCTCGCTCGGGCGAAACCGAAGATGTTGCCATCGTGCATCTGGCCACGGGCTGGAACGCAGGCCAATTAAAGGTTGGTTCTTTTGCGCGGTCAGAGCGCATGGCAAAGTGGAATGAAGGTATTCGAGTTGAAACAACCGAGCCGCATCCTGCTGGGTATTGTTGGCAAGCGCTTAAACGGGGCTAAGCGGGCAAGTCGTCGCTGCGTCAGCCTCGTGCACGCGACGCATGTCTCGGTCGGCGCACTGACTAGATTAGCGCCGTTGCCACAAAACCAAGCCGGCACCGCTCAAGATAATGATTCCCATCCCGACGATTGTCAGATCGTCCGGGATATGGCCAAAAAATAAAAATGCCACGAGTGACGAAAACACAATCTGCGCATAACTAAACGGGGCAAGCATCACGACCGACCCATGTCGATAAGAATATGTCAGAAGCAAGTGCCCAATCGTCGCAAACGAACCGCCGACTAGCATGAGTAAAAAATGAGGCAAGGTGGGAGTCTGCCAAAAATGCCACACCAAGAGGCTCATGATGATCGTACAAAATACACCGGTAATAAAGTTTGTTGAGACGATGTGATCGGTCGTCAACAAGCGACGCGTCAGCAACTGAAACATCGCCATACTGAAGGCACCCGTTAAGGGCAACAGAATCGCTGGAGTGAACAAGCTACTGCCTGGGCGCACGATCACCATCACGCCGATCAAACCGCTCCCCACGGCAATCCATTGACCCAGCTTGATGTTCTCTTTTAGGACTTTTCCGGCGAACCACGTTAATAGCATGGGCGATAAAAAGACTACTGCCGTCGCCTCACCGATCGGCACGTACAGCAAGCCAACGACAAAGCTTACGCTCGCCGTAACCATGCAGACCCCACGCGCAAGCTGAAGTTTCAGTTGCTTGGTATGTAAGATCGACACACCCATACGCGGTACAAAAACAGCCGCCGTCAGGCAGATCTGGATCACAAAACGCATCCAAACCACCAAAATCGGTGAATAAAATAGAGTTAAATACTTCGAGATGCCGTCTTGACTCGAAAACAACAGGCACGAGGTCAAGATTAGAAAAATGCCGTACAGCGGGCGTTGTGGGGCGTTCAAATGCGGCTTTGAGAAGGAGTGTGCTGCTAAATCATTGATATTGAATGATTAATAAATGCACGATACCGGCTATGTTACCCCGATTTCAAAGAGTGGCCGGGCTCGGATGCCCTAGCCCCTTAGCCTAGGTCATCGCACTACGCCTGAAGGTTTGAGATGATCGCCTTTGTGATCTCAGCCGTATTACTTTTTCCGCCAAATTCAGCAGGCCGAACAATGTTATTGGCAAATGAAATTTCAACAGCACGCTGAATCGCAAGTGCTCCATCTTGCAGACGCGGATCATCATGGCGATCGCTGAGCCACTCGAGCATCATCGCGACCGACAAAATCATCGCCGTTGGGTTGGCAATGCCTTTGCCAGCAATGTCGGGGGCAGTTCCGTGAGCCGGCTGAAACAAACCGTGATGATCACCAATATCACCCGAGGGCGCCATGCCCATGCCACCCACTAAGCCTGCGATCAAGTCAGACAAAATGTCGCCAAACATATTTTCAGTGACCAAGACATCGTAAGTCCAAGGCTTGAGCACTAAATTTAAAGCCATTGCATCAACATAAGCACTATCCGTTGTGATGCTGGGATAGCGTTTGGCGCATGACTCAAAAATTGTGCGCCAGAATGCCATCGACTGAAAAACATTGGCTTTATCGACGCTCGTCACATGGCCAGGTCGGCCAGTTTTTTTGCGCAACTCGGCTAACTTGAAAGCGAAGTCGCACACACGCGTTGTACCGGTGCGCGTGATTTTCATGGTGTCGTACACCGCCTCATCACCCTCAGCGCGGCCACGCCCACGCGAGTAAAACAGCCCCTCTGTGTTTTCTCGAATCAATACTAGATCGATTTTGCTAGCGAGGGGGTTTGCTAAAGGCACCGGTAGCCCTGGAAACGTTCTGATCGGACGAACGCCTGCATACAGATCTAAGGCAAAGCGAATATCAAGCTGCGGAATAATCTCTGTGCCATCCGCGCCCCTGACATGAGGCAACCCCATCGCCCCAAACAAAATCGCATCAGCGGCCCGACAGGCCGCCAACGTTGACTCCGGCAACGACTCACCCGAATCCAAATAATGTTGCGCACCTGCTGGGTAGGTGCGTGCATCAAACTGAACACCAATTTTCTGTTGCACAGCCTCTAATACGGCCAGCGACGCCGACATGACTTCTTGGCCAATGCCATCGCCTGGGAGTACTGCAATTTGATATGTTTTTTTCATGTTTGTTAGATTCGCTTCAGTGTCTACAAATAAAAAGATTTCAAACTCTTGAGGCTTTTGAGATCGAGTTACCGTTCATCCGCTTCATGCACAGCGGGATTTTCGCGTATGTCTTGAAATGTAAATCATTCAGGCTTCAAACCGGCCTCTGTAATCGCTTTGCCCCAACGCTGCGACTCTGCCTGTAAAAATATCGCATACTCTTGCACCGTCGAGCCGCGCACCTCGGCACTAGACTGAATAATTTTTTCACGCAAGGCAGGATCTTGCAGAACCTGATTCAACGCAAGATTCATTTTTTCAACAATGGCAGGCGATGTTTTAGCCGGAGCCATCACCCCTGACCATGCGCCATACTCAATGCCGGGCAGCACCGACTCAGCCAAGGTTGGTACAGACGGAATTGAAGGCATACGTTTCAAACTTGCAGCAGCCAGGCCATTGAGCTTTTGTTGTTGAATATAGGGGATAAGCGAATTTGAATTACCAAGCATAAATTGCACCTGCCCACCGACTAAATCGATCAAACCAGGCGCCTCACCTTTATAAGGAATATGACGCGCTTGCACGCCTAAACTATTCAAAAAAAGTACCGTTGCCAAGTGCGTGACGTTACCCTCACCCGCAGAGGCATAGTTCAGTTTGTCTGGATTGCTCTTGAGGTACGCCACAAACTCTTGCACATTCTTCGCCGGCAACGACGGGTGAGCCGCAAGTACGAAAGGGATGTTCGCCGTCAGGGCAACGGGGGTGAGCTGGCGCGTGTAGTCGTAATTTAATTTTGCGTACAGATGCGGGCTCAAAATCAATGAAGACGTGTTGTACAAAAATGTATACCCGTCTGCCGCAGCATTTGAAACGTACTCGCCAGCAATGTTTGCATTAGCGCCTGGTTTGTTTTCAACAATCACTGACACATTCAAATTTTCAGCCAATTTTGCAGCAAGCGATCGCAAAATGCTGTCAGTGCCACCGCCCGCCGGAAAGCCCAGCACAAAGCGCATGGGGCGATTGGGGTAACTCTCTTGTGCCTGCAGCGCCAAAGGTAAAAACAAACAAGCCGAAATTAAAACTTTAAGAGCGTTACGCGAAAGAGATGTCATGGTGTTTTTTTAATTATCTGGGTCTAGTGAAATGCCTAGATACAAATCAACTCTAGCCATAATATTGCAAATAATGATCTGTTCATTTCATGTCAGTTATTCACTTTTTTTGTCTGCGAAAAACCTCGCCCCACACGTCATAATCTGCCTTGATACGAGCTGCGAACGCTTCGGGTGAGCTTGTCGTCACTGTCATCCCTGCCTTTAACAGAGTGGATTGAACCTCTGGCATCTCTAAGACAAAATTAATTTGGCTATTTAATATTTTTACCACGTTCTCTGGGGTGCCTTTGGGTGCAAGAAAACCGTACCAGCTGCTGGCAAGAAACTTCGGAAACCCAGATTCAGACGAAGTTTTTACCTTGGGGAGCGCAGGGACACGCTCAGTACCAGTCACAGCAATCGCTTTGAGCTTACCCGCGTTTACTAACGGCATGGCCGAAGGAAGGCTAGCAACCATCACATCGACATCCCCACGTGCAAGCTCAATCACTGCTGTACTCGCGTTTTTATAGGGAACGCTCAAGGCTTTTATCTGAGCGATTTGTCCGAACAAGCTTCCAACGAGTTCAGTTTGGGAAGATGTCGACGCAAAACTAACAGGTTCATTCTTTTTGTGCGCGAAGGCAACGAGCCCTTGCAGATCATCAAACGAAGAGGACATGCTCGTTACAACTACAAAGGGTTGATCCACTCCAATAGCGACTGCAACAAAATCGTTTATTGGATCGTACTCAATATTAGGAATTAAGAACGGAGTGATCGCAACAGAACTAGTCAAGGCAACTGTCAGAGTGTAGCCGTCTGGGGCCGCTCGAGCACCAAACGCAGTGCCAATTCCCGCTTGTGCGCCCGGCTTGTTATCAACAATCACCTTTTGGTTGAGCCGCTCGCTCAACCTCTGAGCAATCACACGACCGAACGTATCAGTCCCTCCGCCCGGTCCATTAGGAACAATTAGTTGGATAGTTTTAGACGGGTAATCCTGCGCCTGAACGGGTGACAACATACATCCCAATAAAGCGAAGATTACAAAAAATCGTCTGGTCAGCATCACTCACACCTGATTGAGGGGTTCAATACAACTAAATATACCTGTCTATACTAGCAAAGTGCCACATTCTCAACTGGAGACAAAAAATGACTACAAAAATCGGCTTTATTGGCTTGGGCCGTATGGGCAAGCCTATGGCCTCTCACCTTCAAAAGAAAGGCTTTGACCTGATCGTACTGGATCTGAATCAACAGGCCGTGGCTGAGCTCGTCGCCCTAGGCGCGACTGCAGGGCAAAGCGTCGCCGACATCGCCCGCAGTTGCAACATCGTGATCACGATGTTGCCGAGTTCAGTTGAAGTTGAAAAGCTGTCTTATGGCGCGGATGGTATTTTTGCAAATGCGGCGAAAGGGACCATTTTGATGGACATGAGCACGATCGATCCGTTGGCGACTGATCGTCTGAGTGCTGAAGCAAACAAACACGGGCTGACCATGGTTGATGCTCCAGTCGGTCGTTTGGCTGAGCACGCTGATCGCGCTGAATGCTTGTTTATGGTGGGCGCTTCAGACGCTGACTTCAAAACCGTCACACCGTTGCTGAACGCTATGGGCAACTCAACGTTTCATTGCGGTCCGGTTGGCACCGGCGGCAGAACCAAGTTGGTCAATAACTACGTTGCCATCACGCTCACTCAAGTGAATGGCGAGGCTTTGGCGTTATCTCAGCGCTTTGGTTTGGATATTACCAAGACACTTGCAGTGTTGCTAGGCACTTCGGCTAACAATGGTCAACTGCGGATGAATTTTCCGAATAAAGTCCTGGCGGGCGACACGACACCCGGCTTTACGATTGATCTGGCCCACAAAGACTTATCGCTTGTGGTTAACGCCGCACATGCGGCCAAAGTCCCCATGCCAGTCGCGGCGGCTGTGCACGAATCTTTTAGTCAGGCCCGCGCAGCCGAGTTTGGCGCAATTGATTTTTCAGGGATCGCAGATGTGATTTGCGAAGTTTCAAAAATCAACAAGCCACGCGTGCCTAAGGGCTGGAAACCAAGCTAACACTCAAGAATACACAAACCCCAAACAGCAGCTGGGGTCTGTTAGCGATGGCTAAACACCCTTCAGCTGCGAGCTGGGCGATGCGACGTACCAAAATCTCGTTAGCTGCGACTCAACACCATTTCAACCCCACGCTCAGCGATCATGTAGGTCGCTGCGTTGGTGTTGGCTGACACAACAGTAGGCATCACTGAGGCGTCAATGACCCGCAAGCGCTCTACGCCACGCACGCGCAATTGTGAATCTACTGGCGAATGTCCGTCATCACTCATGCGGCAAGTACCGCTTGGGTGATAGACAGTGCCTCCACGTGTTTGGGCAAAGGTCCAAAGATCAACGTCGCCGGGCATGGTTTCGACATCCCAGAGGTCTTTGAACGCTGGTTGAGCGTAAATATCTCGCAGCATTTCAAGCCCAGCGACAATCACTTTACGATCATGTTCGGCTGAAAAATAGCGTGGCTCAATTTTGGGTTGATCGTAAGGATCGGTTGAGCGAATCGATAAACGTCCACGACTATCTGGGCGACACTGGCATACCGCCGCACTAAAACCAGAGTAATCATGCAACGGCTCGCCTGGTTTATCAACCGACAAAGGCATCACAATAAACTGCACGTCGGCACGCTCATCGCGCGCATGCTTCGTGCGTGCCAGGCCCCCTACTTGCCCAGCACCCACGGTCAGTGGGCCACTATTATTAAAGAGCCACTGCAAGCCCATTTTGGCAAGCTCAAATGGATTACGCACTTGATCATTGATCGACATCTTCTTTTTAAGCTTAACGATCACGCGCGCTTGATAATGATCTTGCAGGTTTTCACCCACCTCAGGCGAGTCAGCCACCACTTTGATACCGTGATGTTGCAACAACGCTGCAGGGCCAACGCCTGACAGCTGCAGCAATTGAGGCGACTGCAGTGCGCCGGCGCATAACAATACTTCGCGATCAGCCTGCGCTTGCTTCGTCTCGCCGTTTTCAATCCATTCGATACCACAGGCTACGTTACCTTCAAACAGCACACGCGATACTTGCGCATGCGTCACGATCGTGAGCTTTGGATTACTCATCACAGGGCGTAAAAACGCACGCGCGCCAGATGAGCGCCAACCGTCTTTAATTGATAGCTGATACGCACCGACGCCATAATCGGTTTGAGCGTTGAAATCTTTATTCGCTGGTAAACCAAATTGCTGTGCAGCCTCAAGCCAGGCATCGCAATACGGATGATCATTACGCAGGTCAGAAACACCTAGCTCGCCCTTCGCACCATGAAATGGTGTTTCGCCGCCCGCATAATTTTCTGAGCGCTTGAAATACGGCAAAACATTGTCGTAGTTCCATCCCGTAGCGCCCTGCTTAGCCCAATCGTTGTAATCGTCGTGTTGCCCGCGAATGTAAATCAGACCATTAATCGATGACGACCCTCCCAACACATGACCGCGTGGCCAAACAACATTACGTCCACCCGTTCCCTCGCTGGGCTCTGTATCAAAGTGTCTTGAATACTTTGGGTTCATCATGGTTTTAAAGTAACCAATCGGCAAATGGATCCAAAAGTTTTTATCTGGACCACCAGCTTCAAGCAACAGCACCGTGTGCCCAGCCTGAATTAAACGATTCGTCACCAGGCAACCGGCAGAGCCCGCGCCAACCACAATATAGTCAAAGTTCATCTTTTCTCTCCGCGGAATCGCGCCCCACACAACGCTCAATATCGTGAGCTTTCACCTCACAATAATCCTAGCTCTACGCTTTTATTGTCTCTAAATACAGCTTTGCATCAAAATATGTTGAAGCGGGTACGGCATTTTGAATACCGCCCGCCTTAATAAAGAAATCGGTCACCTGTTGCAGCCACTTAGTCACCGTGCCATCGGCATAAAGTTTGCTCCACTCTGCGGACGAAAAGTATTTTGACGCCTTGAACTGCTCTTGAAAATCAGCCAAGGGTACATTTTTATACTTTGCCTCTTGCAAAGCCTGTACCGCAGTCGGGTCGCTGATCAAAGCATCATTAGCCTGCGCCCAACCTTTAATAACACGCTGACAAATATCTTTGTTTTTTGCGTAGTAGTCGTTTCGGGCTGCCCAGCCACCAACAATTGCCGCCTGAGGATAATAAGCAGACGCATCCACGAGTTTCTTTGCACCGGGCACTTTGCTTCGAACCGTAATATCAAAGGGTACCCATAGTGCCACTGCAGGCACCGCGCCCGAAATAAACGACGTCACAGCCTCAGCCATTCGCTGGTTCACAATCTCAACGGATGCCGCATCAATGTTATTTGCCCGCAACGCATTATCCAAAAACACGTGAGCGGTCGTACCAGTGGTGGTCGATATTTTTTTACCCTTCAAATCAGCAAACGTCTTAATCCCCATGTCTTCGCGCACCCACAATTGAGCCGTTGCAAACTCGACATCGTTGATCAAAAACACCTTACCCTGCCCACGTGCTGGAAAATTTGATACCACGGCGCCTGTAGAGAGCATATCGAGGCTACCGCCAACCATGGCCTGAAACAACTCTAGACCAGTCGTGAACTCAACGAACTCCATATCCAAGCCATTATTGGCAAAGCTACCGAGACGCTCACCGGTCCAGATCTGTCCATCAACTGCGGGGGTATGTAAATAGCCTACTTTGACTTTGCTGCGGGCCTGACCAAGCGCGGGAAAACCAATGGTCGACAAGCCCACCAAAGCGCCACTTGATTGGATCAATTTTCTACGATTGCTATTCATGATGCACCTCGCTTGGACGTATGATTAGAAAAATTATGATCGGCCTACCTGACCGCTGACTAATTGCTTTTGTTGTACTGCATACTCTTGCATCACCAGCGCATGGATATGCGCGCGCAAGTCAGAAAAAACTTGGGTACCGTGAATACTTTCATCACGTGGATACTCAAAAGGTACCGTAATGATTTCTTTGATGCGACTCGGCCGGGCTGTAACCACAATAATCTTAGATGATAAATAGATCGCCTCATCTACTGAATGAGTGATTAACATTACTGTCTTGCGCTCGGCACTCAAGGCCGCTAACAATAAGTCTTGCATCGCCGAACGAGACTGCGCATCCAACGCACCAAACGGCTCATCCATTAAAAGAAACTGAGGCTTTACAGCATACGCACGCGCAATCGCTAAACGCTGACGCATACCACCCGATAGAGTTTTGGGATAAGCGTTAGCAAAGTCACTCAATCCCATCAACTGCATATAGCGCTGACAAATATCCTCGCGCTCTTTGGCCCCAACGCGGTTGGCGTTGAGTGTCAACCCAAAGCCTATGTTCTCTTTCACCGTTAGCCACGGAAACACACCGTATTCTTGAAAAATCACACCTCGCTCGGGGCCGGGGCCTTCAATCGGTTTACCGTCAAGCAAGACGGTACCGGTGTTAGGCTTCACAAAACCTGCAACGATATTCATCATCGTTGTTTTACCGCAGCCTGAGGGCCCGATGATCGAAACAAACTCTCGATCGGCGACGTCAAAACTGACCCTCTCAACGACCTTGAGTTGGTTAAACGACACTGATACGTCTTTGAAGGCAATTCGTGTGCTCATTCGATTCGATCCTGCCAGGCGACCAAGCGCTTGCTTAAGCGCCGCAGCAGCACATCCATGGTGAGTGCAATGAAGCCAATACAAATGATGCCAACGTAAATGATGTCAAGCTGAAAAAATGATGACGCATTTTGAATCATGGCACCCAACCCCTGTTGGGCTGCAATCAACTCAGACGCGACCAAGGTTGCCCAGGCAACACCCAACGCAACGCGCAAGGCGGTCAAAATATGGGGGACAGTCAGTGGGAAAATAACTTTTCTAAAAATTTCGGCATCGGTGGCACCAAGCGTGCGAGACACTTTGACAAAAATGGGGCTAATTTGTGCCACGCCCTCGTACATAACGATGACGCCAGCAAAAAAAGTCGCGTAAAACAAAATGGCAACCTTAGCGATCTCACCTATCCCAAAGTAAACAATCACCAGTGGGATCAATGCAATCGGCGGTAATGCACGAAAAAAATTGATCAGCGGATCAATAAAACGCCTGACGTCTTTGTACCAACCCAACATAAAGCCCACAGGCACAGCCGCTGCAATCCCAAGCGAAACACCAATCGCGACACGCTGAGTCGACATTGCGATATCACGCGCAAGTCGTCCGTTCAACAATAAGTCTTGAAACTGAGCCGCAACGGCATGAGGCGTGGGCACTAAGGCAGGGTTGATCAACCCTGAATACGCGATCGCGTACCAAAGCATGACTAACAACCCCCATGGAGCCAGAATCAAGGTGATATTGCGCAAGCATCAGTCTCCGAAGATTTACGCGATGAGGTCAACACTTAGCAGACGGTATCGCGATTTTTTAATTTGTGAGGAAACTTTCATTTCTCAACACTATTTGAATAAATAGTACTATAAATAGAACCTTTAGAACAATTGAGTAACCTGCGCGACGAACCCACGCGAAGCCCTTGCCCACCCGCCCCGCGACTGAACTCAAGAGCCATGCTTTCTAGTTTTAAAAATAGCCCGATCCCACGCTATGCACAGCTTGCCGATCATTTTCGGCAGTGCATCGTGCGCGGACTTTGGCCCTTAGGGCACAAACTGCCGTCGCTCGAAGCATTGATGCGTGAGTTTGAGGTCGCGCGAGTCACCGTACGGCAAGCCATCGACTTGCTTGCGCGTGATGGCTTACTTTCGGCTCAGCGCGGTCGCGGCACGTTCGTGACAGGCAACCCTGCCAAAGACCGTTGGCTACGCCTAGAGACGACCCTCAAAGACTTAGCTGAAGTCTATCGCGATGACACGCCTAAGCTCACACTGATCGAAGAATCCTCTGTGATGCCCAACATACAAGACCGTGATGGCACACCAGCAAAGCGCTATCATTTTTTACGGCGTGTACATTCACGCGGGGATGAGGCCTACTGCGTGATCTCTATTTACTTAGATGAACGCGTCTTTAAAATGGCGCCAAAGCGTTTTAGACAAGAAACAGTCATTCCTGTATTGCTCGACCTACCAAACCTAAAAATTACACAGGCGCGACAAACCATGACAATCTCGACAGCAGATCTTGAAATTGCAGAGCAACTGGATATACCGATGAACTCGCCCATTGCGAATATCCGACGCGTCTGCTGCGATGTCAATGGAACCGTGATTTATTTAGGCGAAGCCTCTTACAGAGGCGATTACGTTCACCTTGAAATGGATTTAAAGCCATGATTAATATTAAAGACGTACAGGCCTTCGTCTACCGCGCCCCGATCGAAACACCCGTCCAAACATCCTTTGGACTGATGCGTGATCGTCCCGCGGTCTTTGTACGCGTGCAAGATGCAGAGGGTGCAGTCGGCTGGGGCGAGGTTTGGTGTAATTTTCCGTCATGCGGCGCCGAGCACCGCGCGCGACTGATCGACACGCTGATTGCACCCCTCGTAGTGCAACGCTCATTTTCGTTGCCATCGAAGGCCTTTGACTGGCTGTCTGCGCAAACCGCAGTCCTGGCGATTCAGACGGGCGAATATGGCCCAATTGCGCAATGTATCGCCGGCATTGATATTGCAATTTGGGATTTGTGTGCCCGCAAAGCACAATTGCCCCTCTGGCGTTATATGGGCGGCGACCGCAACACAGTTAAAGTCTACGCCAGTGGCCTGAATCCGACCGACCCTGAAAAACTTGCTGCAGCCCGAATGACAGAGGGCTATCAAGCCTTCAAACTAAAAATTGGTTTTGGGCACGACCGTGATCTGAACAATCTGAAGGCAATGCGCGAAGTCATTGGCGATCGCCCGTTGATGGTCGACGCCAATCAAGGGTGGGATCTGGCGACTGCCTCAGACATGATCGCTAAGCTCTCTGAATTTAATGTCGCTTGGCTTGAAGAGCCCTTGCGCGCCGATCGCCCTTGGTCTGAATGGCAAGAGCTTGCCAAGCATGGCGACACGCCGCTCGCTGCAGGCGAAAACGTGACTCAACTCGAGGGCTTTGCAACCGCAATTCGATCAGGGGTACTGGCGGTGGTTCAGCCCGACGTCGCAAAATGGGGGGGCTTGAGCGCTGGCCTTCCTATTGCGAAAAGTATTTTGAAAGCAGGTTTGCGCTTTTGCCCACACTACTTAGGTGCCGGCATTGGGCTACTCGCTTCGGCGCATTTGCTTGCCGCTTCTAACAATAACGACATCCTAGAAGTAGATGCCAACACTAACCCTCTGCGTTCGCTCACTTGCCTGCCACTCAGTCACCTTAAGAATGGCGAAATGGTCTTGTCCGATGAGCCTGGATTGGGCACATTGCCCGATACACTGACGTTGCGCGAATTTTTAATCGACCATCGCTAAGTCTAAAAATTCTAAGGTCAAATCATGTTTTCATTTAATGTTCGCAGTCAAATACAGCACTGCCTCACGGCCGCATTTTTAGTGGTGACGCTAGGAGTCACGCAAAATCTATTTGCCCAAGAGTATCCACAAAAATCAATTCGAGTGATCGTCCCCTGGCCTGCAGGTGGTTTTGTCGATGTCGCGGCACGCCTAGCCGCTGAGCAACTGACCAGCGCACTTGGACAAGCGCTCGTCATTGAGAACAAGCCCGGCGCGGGCGGCATGATTGGCGCTGACACGGTAGCAAAAGCGCAAGGTGATGGCTACACACTGTTATTCACCACAAGTGCGCTCACGATGAACACCGCACTGCGCAGCAAAATGCCTTTCGATCTGAAGACCGATTTAATCCCAATTGCGATCGAAGCCTACGCGCCATCAGTGATTGTTGTGCACCCTATGTTGGGGGTTAAAACTCTGCAAGAGCTGATTGCCTTAGCTAAACAGCAACCAGGCAAGCTCACCTACGCTTCTGCCGGCAACGGTACGCCGGCGCATCTCATCGCCGAGTTATTCAAAGCGAGCGCAGCCGTCGACATCGTTCATGTTCCGTACAAAGGTGGGCCTCCTGCGATGGTCGATCAAATTGCAGGCCGCGTAGACGTTCAAGTTTCTAACGCCATGGGGGCTTTGCAGCAAGTCAAAGAGGGCAAGCTCCTTGCGCTCGCCGTCACCAGCCCAGAACGCTTTGACCAATTGCCAGACGTCCCGACCATGGCCCAGGCGGGCGTCCCAAACTTTGAAACAGATCAATGGTTAGGTTTTTTTGCACCCAAGGGTATTTCAGACACCGTGCTTAAACGCCTGTCAGACGAGATCAATCAAGCTCTTGCCACCGCAACTTTACGTGACGCCCTCAAGAGCAAAGGGATGCGTGCGGCCACCGCCAGTACCCCAAACGCCTTTCGAGACTATTTGGATACAGATCTTCAACGCTGGACTGCCTTGGTTAAGCGCTTAAACATTTCGGCAGAATAAAACAAAACACTTATGACAACGACCTCGACAGCAAGCAAAGACTCTACGCCAAAACAGCCTAATATTTTGTTTTTGATGGTTGATCAGTTAGCAGCGCCCACCCTGCCCGCCTATGGCCATCCGGTGGTCAAAGCGCCTCATATTTCAGCACTCGCGGCGCAAGGCGTGGTGTTTGATAGTGCCTATTGCAATTTTCCAATTTGTGCGCCCTCACGCTTCTCGTTGTTGTCCGGACGCTTACCGCACGCCATCGAGGCCTACGACAATGGCTCTGAGTTTCCGGCGTCGATCCCAACGATGGCTCACTATTTGCGGCAAGCAGGTTATCGCACCACCTTGTGCGGAAAAATGCATTTCATTGGCCCAGATCAGTTACACGGCTACGAAGAACGACTTACTACTGACATCTACCCTGCTGACTTTGCCTGGACGCCGGACTGGCTCAAAGGCCCCGCTTATCGCCCTACGGGTGTGAGCATGCGCGGCGTAGTCGAAGCGGGCCCTTGTTTGCGTAGCCTACAGATTGATTACGACGACGAAGTTGAATACCACGCGCTGCAAAAACTATATGACTTGGCTCGCGTACCGAATGCGTCACCATTTTTCTTAACCGTATCGTTTACTCATCCGCATCCGCCGTTTGTCGCCCCACAGCAATATTGGGATATGTACAACAGCGACGAGATCGATCAACCTAAAGTGCCAGAAATCCCCTTTGAACAGCTAGACGAACATTCTCAATGGCTGTATACCGCGCATGCCCAAGGGCAACACCACATCACGCCCGAGCGAGTACGCAATGCTCGCCAAGCCTATTACGGCATGATCACGTACACCGATGCAAAAATCGGCCGAATCATGCAGACACTAAAAGAACTCGGTCTTGATGACAACACCTTGGTTGTGTTGGCGGGTGATCACGGTGAAATGCTAGGTGAACGAGGCATGTGGTACAAGCAAACTTTTTTTGAATGGTCCGTGCGTGTACCGCTGATTGTTTCAATGCCACAGCGCTTTAAGCCTAGTCGAGTCTCTGCGCATGTTTCTTTAGTCGATCTGTTGCCAACTTTCTTGGATATCTCAAACAATCAACAGTCATTCGACCCTGTTGATCCACTTGACGGTCAGAGCCTTTTGCCGCTTCTGGACGGTACTGAGGCAAACGCAGATCGTTGTGTCATTTCTGAGTACAGCTCTGAAGGTGTCTGTGCAGCCTCGCGCATGGTTCGCTTGGGTCGTTATAAATATATTTATACCTATCAACTCGCGCCCATGCTCTTTGACCTTGACTCGGATCCTGACGAACTGACAAATCTGGCGGGGCAACCTGCTTACGCAAGCGTTCAACAGGCTTTGCACGGCAGAGCGATTGAAGGCTGGGATCCCGCACAAGTCCATGCAGACATACTAGCCAGTCAAAAACGCAGACTGTTTATTGCGAAGGTTAATGAAACCTCTGAGCCGCCCGCACCCAATTGGGCGTATCAACCTTTTGTCGACGAGACTAAACGCTATATCCGAGGCTCCGGAACAGCCGGGCCGATGGGCAAAAAGGCTCAGGCTAGATTTCCCTTCGTACCGCCCGTGTTACCTGATCGAAAAGAAAACACGTAGTGCTTGGCGCTACTCACTGCGAACGCGACGACAAGCTACGGTTTAATTAAAAAATATACGCAAACCCAAAATAGGCTGCACATTCAATCGTGCGACTATCCCGAAAAAAGCGAGTCAAGATGGTAAAAACAATTGGTTTTCCGGGGCGCTACATTCAAGGCCCCGATGCAGTGCAGCAGTTGCCTGAACTGTTAAACGAATTTCTTTTATCTAAACCGATCATTTTGATGGATGATCTGGTACGCGCAAGCGTGGGCAACTTATTGCTACAGCCGCTATCTGCCGCAGGCATTGAGGCGACGGTTCTGCGCTTTGCGGGTGAATGCACAATCGATGCAATTGAGCAGCTATCCCTGGAAGCCGAATCAACACATGCAGACGTTGTCATCGGCTATGGCGGGGGCAAGACAATTGACGCAGCAAAAGGAATAGCCAAAGCACATAATCTTCAATTGATTATCGTACCGACGATTGCCTCGAACGACGCACCGACAAGTCGACTCATCGTGTTATATGACGATCAACACCGAGTAACTCGCGTTGATCGGATCGCGCGCAATCCGGACGTCGTACTTGTTGATACCGCCATCATTGCACGCGCTCCTGCAAGATTCTTTGCGGCGGGCTTAGGTGACGCACTCAGCAAAAAATTTGAGGCGACGCAGTGCCATCTTGCAGGCGGATTGAATTTTTTTGGAACACCCTCACTTGCTACGGCACGGCTGCTGGCCGATCGCTGCTACGAAACAATTATCGAATTTGGTTTGCCCGCACTAAAACAGATTCAAGAGCATGGAACGCCTAACGAAAGCGTAGAACGCGCGATCGAGGCCTCTGTCTTATTGAGTGGTCTAGGCTTTGAAAGCGGCGGCTTATCGCTGTCGCATGCTTTAACGCGAGGATTTTCTGCGCACCCCGTCATGAGTACTTTTTTACATGGCGAGACTGTCGCTTTTGGCTCAATCGTTCAACTGATTGCCGAAAATCGCCTACAAACCGAAGTACAGGCTCATATCGATTTCTGTCACTCATTGGGCCTGCCCATTACGCTTGCACAACTCGGGGCAGAAAACGCTACGACGGCTGAAATCTTGCAGATGGCGACGCTCACTGCTGCGGCACCGTACATCGGCAATCTGACACCCGCCGCCGATGCTCAACGCATTGCGCAGTGCATCAATAACGCCGACGTCATGGGCCGCGCGACGATCCAATAGTCAGTTATGCTTACTCAGGCAAAAAAATAGACGTATTCAAATGAGGCGTTCACGCCTCTATCAACAGGAGACAAACATGAGCTTTGCAAATAAGGTTGCCGTCGTGACGGGTGCTGGTGGCGGATTAGGTTTAGCGATTATCGAAAAATTCGCCCGCGGTGGTGCAGCCATTGTGGCCTTAGACTATTCGCAAAAAATGGCAGATACCGCGGCCGAAAAGGTCCGTTCGCTCACCAACCAAAAAGTATTGGCATTACAGTTTGATGTGGCAGATCACCGCTCGGTAGCAAAAGCTTTTAGTGCGATTGATCAAGAGTTTAAGCAAATCGATATCTTAGTCAACTGTGCAGGTGTGCGTGAGGTTCAAAAGATTTATGACCTTGACCCCGAAGAGTGGCGTCGCGTGATCGATATTAATTTGAACGGTCCGTTTTACTGCGCACGTGAAGCCGTGCTGCGTATGCGTAAAACAGGTGGTGGCTCAATTGTAAATATTGCCTCGGTGGCGGGCATGATGGGACTCACGCACCGCCCTGCGTACAACTCAAGCAAGCACGGTATCATCGGCCTCACCCGCAACCTGTCTTTAGACTGCGCGGCAGATGGCATTCGCGTCAACGCCGTTGCGCCAGGTTTGATTCGCACACCGCTGACAGATGGCTACTATCAAGATCCTGAATTTATCAAAGGTCTCAACGAGGTCGTACCAATGGGTGCGCAAGGCGGTTCACCCGGAGACATCGCCGATGCGATCGCCTTTTTATGCTCGACCGAGGCGAAGTTTGTGAACGGCATTGTGCTGCCCGTTGACGGTGGCTGGGCAGCGAGCAAGGGCTACACCACTGGCAGTGGCGCGGCCCAGTTTACGTCTGCAAAAAACCAGACTTGATAACCCATTAGCTAATATGCAAGCCGCCGTTAACTTGCAGCGACTCACCTGTGATGAAGCTTGCGCCACTGCTGCATAAAAAGGCAATCGCAGTGGCCACTTCAGCAGGTTGCCCTAAGCGTTTGAGTGACGACTGTTCGATTGAGTCTGCGCCACGCAGCTTAATCAACTCGGTTGTCATCGGCGTTTCGATAATGCCTGGCGATACGGCATTGACGCGCGTGCGAGGGCCTAACTCACGGGCCAAACTGCGCGTTAATGACAAGATCGCACCTTTCGTAGCTGAATAGTGTGAATTGGCGAACGATCCACGATGCCCCGCGACCGAGGCAATATTACAAATCGCACTATTTTCGCGTAAGGCCTTTATTGAACGCTGGCAAATATAAAAAACACCATCCAAATTGATGGAAATCATCTTGTGCCACTCTGCATCAGACATCTCTTTTGCAGGTCTAGCCAGGTAGATGGCGGCAGCCGGTACCAAAAAGTCAATTCCACCAAAGCGCTTTACGGCCAACTCGACCGCTGCATCGGAGTCTGTAGGATCGCTAGCATCCATACGAATAGTCGCGATACGCAAACCAGTTGGATCTAACTCATTCGCAAATCGCTTGAGAGCGTCGTGATCAAGATCCGTCAACACCAATTGCGCGCCCTGTGCAAAAAAAAGCTTGGCAACCTCGCGCCCGATTCCGCCATTCGCACCCGTTAAGAGCAATACTCGATTTTGAAAATCGTACATGAGGCTCGCCTTTTAAAAATGATTTTGAATAATTAGTAATTTGAACGGCCGCCACTAATGTCATAACAGGCCCCCGTCACAAAACTTGCCTCATCAGAAAGCAAAAAGGACACGACATTGGCCACTTCGTCTACGCGCACTAAACGCTTCATCGGAATCTTTTTTGCCGCATCGGTGCTAATGTAGTCAGGCATC
>CALFXX010000105.1 GCA_937952975.1 uncultured Alcaligenaceae bacterium | reverse complement strand
GCGTTGAGTTACGGGTGATCAATCCCGATACCCAACAGCCAGTTGCGACAGGCGAAGTCGGTGAAATACAGGTTCGCTCGTACAGTCGCATGATTGGTTATCACAATCAACCCGAAGCCACCGAGCAAGTGTTTGATCAAGATGGTTGGTACAAAAGTGGTGATGCCGGAATCTTGCGCGCCGACGGTCATGTACGCTTTGTGGTTAGGTTGAAGGATATGTTGAAAGTCGGTGGCGAAAATGTTTCGCCTGCTGAAATTGAAGGCTTGATTGCCACACTGCCAGGCGTTGAGTATGTGGCGATCGTGGGCAAGCAAGATGCGCGTTTGTCTGAGGTGCCTGTAGCCTTTATCGTGAGCGCAGCGTCTGGG
This sequence comes from uncultured Alcaligenaceae bacterium, assembly GCA_937952975.1. Taxonomy (GTDB): domain Bacteria; phylum Pseudomonadota; class Gammaproteobacteria; order Burkholderiales; family Burkholderiaceae_B; genus Zwartia. Next base: position 24,732 of record CALFXX010000105.1, on the reverse strand, counting down.
CCCAAGCAGGCACAGCAAGTTATTGCTCACTGTAAAGGCAAGATTGCCAGCTTTAAGATCCCGGTCGAGTGCTATTTCGTAGATGCCTTACCTATGACGCCCACCGGGAAAATCCAAAAAGAAGTCCTGCGCACGCGCTTGCGTGCAATGCTTAGCAACCAAAACGAAGGATAAGAACCATGGACTCGGTTACTGCAGACGGTTTAAAACAACTTTTAAATAAAGAACGCATCAAAGACAACTTGGTGTCGTACTGTCGTGGTGTCGATCGTCGCGAATGGGATTTAGTGCGCGAGGCCTACCATCCAGACGCTTATGACGATCATGGTGGCTACAAGGGCAACGTTGACGGATTTATGGAATGGCTTGAGCGCCGCCATCAAACGATTGAACAGTCGATGCACTTCCTCGGAAATTGCAAAATCGACTTTTTAAGCGATACCGTTGCTGTGGCTGAAACCTACTGCGTGGCCTATCAGCGTTATGGTCACGAAGCGCTTGAGACGATTAAGTTATGGTTGGGTGATGAACCTTTGCAAGAGGGCAAGAAGGTTGTGGTTGAGCTTCTGTGCCGCTACGTTGATCGCATGGAATGCAGACAAGGTGTTTGGAAGATTGCTAGCCGTATCGTCGCAATCGAAGACGTCAAAGCGGATCAGCAAGTCGATCGCCTACAGCCGATTTGGGCGTTAGCTAAACGCGATCGCTCGGACGCTCTCTGGCAGATGCTTGCTGGTTCAGCTGACGTAAAACGGTAATTTTCTGTACCATGACAGCTAGGTAATATTGATCAAGTTTCAAAAACTCAGTTTCGCGAATACTGTAGCAAGCTTGTCAGGCTCTTATTATCAAATTTCAAAAATTCAGTTTCACAAATGATTAAAACAATCAGGAGATATCAGTGGATTTAAAACTAAAAGCTAAACGCGCTCTTGTGACCGGTGCCTCGAAAGGGATCGGTAAGTCGTGCGCAATGGTGTTGGCGCAAGAGGGCTGCGAGGTTCTGCTGGTGTCGCGTGATGGGGCCGCCCTAAAAGAGTTGGCTGCTGAGATCAAAGCAGCGACAGGTGTCAAGGTTGACTATTTGTCAGCAGACCTAAGCGCAAAAGGGTCGGCCAAGACAGTCAGTGACTGGGCTGGCGAAATTGATATTTTGGTCAATAACGCAGGTGCGATCCCCGGCGGGGATTTGTTGACCGTCGACGAAGACACGTGGCGCACTGCCTGGGATCTGAAAGTCTTTGGCTACATCAATCTTTGTCGCGAAATCTATCGCAAGATGAAAGCTCGCCATGAGGGTGTCATCGTGAATATTCTCGGCGCTGCAGGCGAGCGCCTGACCTCGTCTTATATTGCAGGATCAACCGCAAACGCTGGCTTGATGGCCTTTACTCGCGCCTTGGGTGGCAGTTCACATAAAGATGGTATTCGCGTAGTCGGCGTGAGCCCTGGCCCCGTTGCGACCGAGCGTTTGACTAAGCTGTACAAGCAGCGTGCGCTTGCCACCTATGGAGACGAAAACCGCTGGACCGACATGGTATCCGGGATGGCCTTTGGTCGTCCGGCTACACCTGAAGAGATTTCTTACACGGTTGCCTTCGTCGCCTCAGAGCGTTCATCGTACACAACCGGTATTTACATTACGATTGACGGTGGCCTGGCTGCAGCGAATTGATGCTTTGATTCACTTATGCACTAAACGAGGCGATGGTTTATCTTATGCAATGGCTGGATAGTCAATGTTGCTAATTGGTGGGATGCTTGGGTTTTGCAACTCAACTCTAGTGCTGATTAGTCGCTCTGATAACTGAACGAATTAAGATGTTTCTAAATTAACAACAACACAAACAAGGAAGACAAGTATGAATAACGACGATCTGTACCAAAAAGGAATGGAAGTGCGCCGCACCTTACACGGCGAAGCGAGCTTCAAAAAATCAAATACCGTGACCTATGGTGACCCGTTGATGACGAACTTCATCAAGGTCGCCACAACCTCAGTGTTTGGTGCGTTGTGGGCCCGCCCTGGCCTTGATTTAAAAACACGTGCACTGATCGTCATGGTGTCAGATGCTTGTACGGGCCAAGAAGCTGAATTGCATATTCACATGATCTTCGCTTTAAAGCAGGGCTGGACAGAAGAAGAAATCACCGAAACCTTGCTGCAATTGATGGGTTATATCGGCGCACCTAAAATTCGCGAAGCGATGTTGATTGCGGTGAAAGTGTTTGCCGAGTACAAGGCAAGCCTGAAGTCTGCCAAGAAGGCGCCTAAAAAAGTTGCTAAAAAAGCTGCTAAAAAGGCAGCTAAGTAAGCGCTTCGGTTATTAGTCAAGGCGCTGGCAACGGTTCAATACCGTGGCCTCTGGTGACTACGTTTTGGGCTGTGCGTCTTAGCTCGACCAAGTCCGATAAAAAAAGGCCTCAAAGATTATTGTCAATCTTTGAGGTCTTTTTCATGTCCGTCGCATGAAAGGTTTAAGTGGTGACACTTGTTCGCTGTAATACATCGATGTCAGCCACCTCGTCCCAATTCAAGCAATGTTCTCAATACCCCGTGTTGCCAGTTGGCGCATTGGGCACAGCAGGTGTCCAGCCAGTCAAACGACCAACTTCAGCTTTTACCCAATTTGACATCGCAGCGCGATCATTGACCAGCATGACCATTTGAAAGCCTTGGTCAATATAGCGTTGCGAGTATTTCGAACTGCCCGTGTGCATGCCCGCCACAACGTTATGTTTTTTGCAAAGTTCAAGCATGCGGTTGACCGTTGCTACGTGCAAGGGTTCGTCGTTATCCATCACGGGTGGTAAGCCCAACGCCAATGCTAAATCGGTTGGTCCGATATAGGCGCCATCAAGGCCAGGTGTTGAAATGATTTCTTCCATCTTTTCGATACCCTCTGGGGTTTCGATCATGACGATGCAGAGCATTTCTTTGTCAGAATGCTTTTGGTAGTCAGCACCGCTGTACATAAACGCACGATTTGGTCCGTTGCTGCGCATGCCTGTGGGTGGGTAGCGGCACGCGGCGACAGCACGCTCGGCCTCTTCACGGTTGCTGACCATCGGTACGATCACGCCGTAAGCGCCAGCATCGAGTACCTTCATAATCATTGAAGGCTCGTTCCATGGCACACGAACCAAGGGTGTGACATTGGTGGTTGAAATTGCGGTGAGCATCGGCACGACGTCTGAATAATCAATGCAACCGTGTTGCATATCGACACAAAGCCAGTCGACACCCGTGTGGGCCATGACTTCAGCCGAAAAGCCGCTTGGGATTGAAAGCCAAGCACCCACGGTGGTTTTCCCTTCACGCCATAATTTTTTTAGATTGTTCATACGCATATCGAGTTCTCCTTAAATTGTCTTGTGTCTTAATATAGCCTTGTTTGGATTTCTGTACCTAGTCGAAGCCTGGTTTAGATTTTTTCTGGCATGCTTTTTGCATGAACTGGTCAATTGAAAATGGCATCAACATTTGGAGCACAACATGCATATCGTCACAATTTCGACCGGCAAGATCGCAAAGCTGCTCATTGAGGGCGATGGGCCTGGGCGTCGCGTGAATAGCGCGATTCACAAGCGACCAGTTAGTCAGCAAGCGGATCCCGTATCGATCTATGTTGGCCCGCTGGGCTTGGAGGGCGACGAGCAAGCCGATCTCAATGTACATGGTGGCCCAGAAAAAGCTCTGTACTGTTATCCCGCCGAGCACTATGCCTTTTGGGAGGACACCTTGGCTAAGCAAGGCAGCGATCTTTGCCCTTTATCACACGGTTTTTTTGGTGAAAATTTAACGATAGAAGGCGTGCTTGAAAATGAAGTATTCGTGGGCGATATTTGGCGGATGGGCGAGCTTGAGTGTGTGGTGCAAGAACTGCGTAAACCGTGTTTTAAGTTTGTTCAGAAAATCGGTTTTCAAGAGGCTGGCGCCGTGATGGTACGCACGGCACGCAGTGGCTGGTATTTAAGCGTGACGCAGACCGGTACTCTACAGGCAGGCGATACGATCCAGATCGAGGCGGGGCCACGAAAGATCAGCATTGCTCAACAAAATGTCTTGCTCAAGGCAGAAAGGCGGCTGTAATTCGACGCTTCTTGTTGACACATGGACGCCACCGACTAGACAAAATATATTGTTGGCTTGGTGTTGACGGTTAAAACACCGCAAGCGCTAACGCGCTTGCAAAAAAAATACCCAGTTCTGCACTTTGCTCCAGGGCAGATTGATCAAGGCTCTTGATTCGCAGGATCTGCTCTTTGCTTTGCGCGCGGGTTAAGACCACCTTCGATTCTGCGACCTTCTTCAGCCTCCAACCCATTGCAATCTTTTCGAGTTGTCTGACAGCACCTTGTCCGTCGCTGCCGGCACAGATCATCGCAGCGTAAGGTCGTCCGTTGAGTTCGTCGAGCACTTGATAAAAGGTACGATCAAAAAAGTCTTTCATCACTCCGCTGAGCGAGCCAAGCATTTCGGGCGCAACAAAGATAAAGCCGCTTGCTTCACGCAGATGCTCGGCTTGCACCTGTTGCGCTTGTCGCAACATGACATTGATCTCTGGCTCTTTTCGTGCGCCTTGGGCCACTGCCTGAGCGATTTGCTCAGAGCCTCCGGTGACAGAGTGAAAGATGATGAGAAGTTGTTTCATCTTTTTGCGATGGTGTCTGATTGTTTAAGACGAGGGCGCAGTGCGAAACCACAATCCGGGTTTTAAGCAACTGGCTGCAAAAAAGCCGGTGGACACCGCGGCAACGACATAATGCAATTGTTGATAGCCCGCTAAAAATGCAGCTTCGGGCGTTTGGCCCATTGCCAACGCGCTGGCCTCACCGCGATCCACCAACCAAAGCCAACAGACGGCACCTGTGACGATGCCTAGCATTCGGGTTAACACAGCGAGGCTGCCTGCGACGCCGCGCGATTGGGGCGGTAAGTCAGCCATCATCCAGTCTGAATAGACAACTTGAAAAAGCCCGAGGCCGATTCCTTGTATAGCGATGCTAAACACCATGAATAGAACTGAAACCGTAGACGACCACAGACATATGGCTAGCAGACCTAGACAACAGAAGCAGGCCGCGATGAACCCAGCTAGCTTCAGTCCAAAGCGGCGCACGAGCGCTGGGGTGGCTGCTGCGCCCGCTAAACCACCGACTGCCCAGGCAACCAACAACGTACCGCTCGGCGCAGAGCCCCAGTGCAACACTCGAATCAAGTAATAAGGCAAGATCAACGGAATCGAAAAACTGCACAGCTGAATGATCACGCACGAGGCGTTGACCCAGCCAAAATTTGAATTGCTGCGCAAGGTATTGACTAGCAATCTCTTCGTAGAGATTGCTTCTGTTTTTTTTGTGGCGTCACGTGAGCCATGCGATGCGTGTTGCAAGCGTGGATTGTGACGCGCCAAACAGGCCAACGCCACCAAAACAATCGGTACACGAATCCAGTAGACGCCGGTCCAGCCCATCCAGGCAATACTGAAACCGCCGATCAAGGGGGCTGCAACCGTTGCCAGGCCCGCCATACTGCCGTACATCGAAAGGGCCCGCGTGCGTTCATCTTCAGCGTATAAAAAGGTCACTAACGCGGGGCCACAAGACAAGATTAAAGCGGCTGAAATCCCTTGGAGCACGCGTGCGACAAGCAGCCAGCTATAAAACGGCGACACCGCGCAGAGCGTAAACGCAATGGCCCCAAGCACTAAGCCGAACCTGAACACACGCAAATGCCCAATGCGATCGCCTAGCGCCCCAAACCACAATACCAAACTGCCGTAGGTGAGTACGTAGCACAAGGCGACCCAACGGATCGTTTGCGTTTGAATTTGAAACGCAGCCGAGATCGCCGGAAAGGCGACATTGACGGCGAAATCAAGCGGGCCGACCGAGGCGCCAAGCCCCACGGCCACTACTGCGAGCAGGTTAAGAAGAGATGACGCTTTTGCTGACTGCAAATCGTTAGGGTTCGACACGCTTGACGCTTACTCTACCTTCGCGCCAGAGATTTCAACAACCTTGGCCCATTTTGCCGTTTCGTCAGCGATGATCTTGCCGAAATCGGCTGGGGTACCGGCAATAGAGATCCCGCCTAATTCCGCCAAGCGTTTTTGCATCACTGGGTCTGCTAAAGCCTTATTGACTTCAGCATTCATCGTGGCGATCACGTCAGGCGGCGTGTTTTTAGGCATGCCGATCCCAAACCAGGCGGTTGCCTCATACCCTTTAACGGTTGCACCAACCGTCGGCAGTTCAGGTGCCGAGGGTTCGATCCCTTCAGAGGTCACGCCCAACGCGCGGATACGCCCGCCCTTGATGTGCACAACAGAAGACGGTAGGTTGTCAAAAAATACCTGGACTTGGCCGGCAGTGAGATCAATTAAGGCTGGGCCTGCACCTTTGTACGGAACGTGCACCATGTTGCAGCCCGTCATCGCTTTAAACAGTTCGCCAGACAAGTGGGTTGAGGTGCCGTTGCCCGAAGAGGCCATGTTGACCTTGCCGGGATTCGCCTTGCAATACTCAATAAACTCAGAAATATTTTTGACAGGTAGGCTATTGGTTACCACCATGACGTTTGGCGTGCGCACTAGGCCTGCAACCGGTGCGATATCACGAATAAAGTTAAACGACAGATTTTTGTACAACGAGGCGTTGATGCCGTTCGCTGGGTTGACTAACAGCATGGTATAGCCGTCGGGCGCCGCATTGATCACCATTTCAGTGCCAATGTTGTTTCCGGCACCTGGTTTGTTTTCGACGATGACCTGCTGGCCGATGGTCTCGGATAGTCGCTGCGCCATGATTCGGGCAAGCACGTCAGTGGTGCCGGCTGGTGGATAGGCGACAACCCACTTGATCGCGCGGGTAGGGTAGTCAGCCGCCCAAGTCGTGCTCACCATAGAGGTCAACGAAAAAAGGGCAAGGGCAAGAACGCGTGGCAGAAGTCTCATGTTTTTTTCCAAGGAACGGGTAACTGAATATATCCTTTTTGGAGAGCGGTTGGGCTAGTTTCTCGCTGTTTTCTGGTGTGAAGCAGGTAAATTTTGTACGGGAGGCTCGAAGCGTGGGCCGAGTGGTGGAGCCCTTGCTTCAATTGCTTCGCTGCACTGCAAAAAAATTAACAGTAAGGCACTATTGACTCATATAATCCTTCAACCGAGCCAACCGATTGACCGAGAGAACCTGAAATGCGATTTTTGACCTGTGTGCCGCGAGTTCTTGTTTTGGCATTGCTATCGTTTCAAGTGATGTCAGCAAGCGCCAACGAGTTAACGATTGGGCTGGCAGCACCGATTACATCTCTCGATCCTCATTATCACAACCTGACTCCAAATATTTCGATCGCAAAACAGGTCTTTGAGCCTCTGTTTTTGACCGACTCTTTTCAGAACCTCAAACCTGGCTTGGCTGAAAGCTGGCGCAACATTGATCCACTCACGTACGAAATCAAGTTGCGCAAAGGGGTGAAATGGCACGACGGCTCGCCTTTTGTGGCAGATGATGTTTTGGCGTCGTTTAAGCGTATTCCTGACGTGCCAAACAGCCCAGCATCTTTTGCGTTGTATGTGCGCCAGATCACAGAGGCCACCGCGCCCGATGCGCATACGCTGATATTGAAGACGGCCACGCCTTATACCGGTTTGATACGCGATTTGAATTCAGCACAAATCGTACCGAAAGCGATCGCAGAAACCGCCAAGACTGAAGACTTCAACAGTGGCAAGGCCATGATCGGCACAGGTCCCTATAAGTTTGTTGAATACAAGCCTGGTGATCGTGTTGTGTTTGCCCGTAATGATGACTACTGGGGCGGTAAGGGCGATTGGACGACCGTGCAAATGCGCATGATCGCAAATAACGCAGCACGTGTTGCGGCGTTGCTTGCGGGCGATGTGCAGATGATTGAAAACGTGCCAACGCCTGACGTGAAGCGTCTGTCAGGCAATAAAGATTTGGCGATCGCACAAGCTGTGTCGAATCGTATTATTTATTTGCACATGGATTCGAATCGCACCAAAAATTCGCCTTTCGTGCGTACGGCCGATGGCAAGCCCATGGAGGACGCGAATCCTCTGACGGATGTACGGGTACGGCGTGCGATTTCAAAAGCGATGAATCGCGACGTGATCGTTGAGCGCATTATGGAGACGGTTGCGGTTCCCGCTGGGCAACTCATGGCTGAGCAGTTTTTTGGTACCAGCAAAAATTTACCTGTCGAAAAATACGATCCTGAAGGGGCAAAAAAACTCTTGGCTGAGGCCGGTTATCCAAACGGTTTTCAACTGACGCTGCACTCGCCTAATAATCGTTACATCAATGACGAAAAAATTGCCCAAGCTGTTGTGCAGTTTTTAACGCGTATTGGGATTGTGACCAAGCTTGAGACCATGCCTTCAAATATTTTCTTCTCGCGTGGGTCGAAACTTGAATTCTCGTTCATGCTGGCGGGCTGGGCCTCAGAGAGCGGCGACCCAAGTTCTCCGTTGCGCTCTTTGCTCGGCACATATGATGCGGCAACCGGCAACGGTGCCACCAATCGCGGTCGGTTCTCAAGCCCTGAGTTAGATGCTTTGACGGCTGCAGCCATGATTGAGATTGATGAAGCAAAGCGTGGTGCCAAACTTGCCATTGCCAGTGAAAAGGCGATGGAACTGATGGGTATCGTCCCGCTGCACTATGAAGTGTCTGTTTGGGGGACGAAAGCAAATTTGACCTATGCAGCGCGTGCAGACCAGTACACCCTTGCACACGAAGTGAAGATTAAGAAATAATGTTTGTCTTCATCATGCGACGTCTGTCGCAGACAGCCTTAGTTTTGCTTGTGACATCCTTGCTGGTCTTTGCAGGTTTGTTTGTTGTGGGCGACCCGGTCGAGATTTTGATTAGCCCCGATGCTGATCAGATTGAGCGAGATCGTGCTCGCGTTGCACTAGGTCTAGATAAGCCGGGCTGGGTGCAGTATCTGTTGTTTTTAAAAAACGCAGTGAGCGGCGACTTAGGCAAAAGTTTCGTCTACGGTCGCCCCGCGCTTGAGGTGATCTTTGAGCGCATGCCTGCAACGCTTGAGCTTGCCACGGTTGCGATGCTCATTTCAATTCTTGTCGGCATCCCGTTAGGCCTTTACGCGGGGCTAAAACCGGACAGCAAAATTTCGAAAGCGATCATGGCCGTTTCAATCGTTGGCTTTTCGTTGCCAACGTTTTGGGTAGGCTTAATGCTGATCATGTTGTTCGCGGTTCAGTTGGGATGGTTACCTTCAACTGGGCGCGGCCCCACAACAGAATTTTTAGGGATGAAGCTTTCGATTGTGCATTGGGATGGTTTGAAATACGCCATTCTTCCTGGCATCAACCTGGCGCTCTTTAAACTGAGTCTAATTATCAGGCTGACTCGCGCCCAAGTGCGTGAAAATGTATTACTCGATTACATCCGTTTTGCGCGCGCCAAAGGTCTGCGCAAAACACGCATCCTTGGCGTGCATTTATTAAAAAACATCATGATCCCGCTGGTAACCGTGATTGGGCTTGAGTTAGGCTCGGTGATCGCGTTTGCCATTGTGACTGAATCGATTTTTGCCTGGCCCGGCATGGGTAAGCTTGTGATTGACTCGATCTTTCAACTTGATCGCCCAGTGGTTGTTGCTTATCTGATGATTACCGTCTTGATGTTTGTGCTGATTAATCTGGTGATCGATATTTTGTATTCGATCCTTGATCCACGTGTGCGTTTAAGCGCAGCTAAAAATTAACGAATGGGCTGACTGATGAACGCATCCTCCTCTGCCGCTCCAATTGCGCAAGACACACCTTGGCGTCAATTCGTCCGAGACTTTTCGCAATCCCGTATCGCTCTGTTTGGTCTGGTGCTGTTAGTCATCGTCTTGCTGTTGGCGATTTTTGCACCATGGCTTGCGCCGCAGAACCCCTACGATTTAGCCAAGCTGGATTTGATGGATTCGCGTTTGCCGCCCGGCTCTGAGTCTATGTTGGGCTCGACCTTCGTGTTGGGTACCGACGGGATGGGGCGCGATATGTTCTCTGCCATTTTGTATGGCTTGCGCGTGTCGTTAATGGTTGGGGTGATTAGTGGTGCGATTGCGTTAGCGCTGGGCGCCGGCTTAGGCGTGAGTGCGGCGTTTTTTGGCGGACGTTACGAACAAGTTTTGATGCGGATCGTAGATATTCAGTTAGGCTTTCCGGCAATTTTGGTGGCACTGATTTTGATTGCAGTACTCGGCACGGGCATTGAAAAGGTCATCATTGCGCTTGTCACGGTGCAGTGGGCTTACTATGCTCGTACCGCCAGGTCAGCGGCCTTGGTTGAGCGCAACAAAGAGTACATGGAGGCCGCCCGCGGTTTAGGCCTGCCAACCTGGCGGGTACTGCTCAAGCATTTGATCCCTAACACCTTGCCGCCGTTAATCGTTGTGGGTACCGTACAAGTCGCGCATGCTATCGCCCTTGAAGCAACCTTGTCCTTCTTGGGTTTAGGTCTGCCCATCACAGAGCCGTCTTTAGGACTGCTCATCGCCAATGGTTACGAATATATGTTGTCGGGTAAATATTGGATTTCGGTCTATCCCGGTGTGGCGTTATTGCTGACGATTGTTGCGATTAATTTGGTGGGCGATCAATTGCGTGATGTGTTGAACCCGCGACTGGCACGCTGAACGCTTAAACGACTCACAACGTTTTACATGGTACCTAAGCACTCTTTTCCTGCTCTCGCTTGATGGCTCATTCATTGCAAACGTATGTCACTTTTAGAAATCACTTCGCTACGTACTGAGTTTTCGACTCGCCTTGGCTTGTTACCGGCGGTCGATGACGTCAGCTTGCAAGTGCAGCCCGGCGAGATCCTGGGCTTGGTCGGTGAATCCGGCTCGGGTAAATCAGTGACAGGTTTTTCGATCCTAGGCCTGATTGATGCACCTGGAAAAATCACGCAGGGCAGTATCCGCTTTGAAGGTCAAGAACTCGTTGGCGCGAGCGAAGAGACTTTGCGTCAATTGCGCGGCGATCGCCTGGCGATGATTTTTCAAGATCCGATGATGACGCTCAACCCGGTGCTGCGCGTCGATACGCAAATGATCGAAACGTTGCAAGCGCATCGGTCAATGTCGACTGAGCAGGCACGCGCGCGCTGCCGTGAAGTATTGCTGCAAGTCGGGATTGCCTCGCCCGACGAGCGTCTCAAACAATATCCGCATCAGTTTTCAGGTGGGATGCGACAGCGCGTCGCCATTGCGATTGCCCTGCTGTTGCGCCCGGCGCTGATCATTGCTGACGAGCCTACCACGGCCCTTGACGTGACAGTGCAAGGTCAAATCTTATTTGAGATGCAGCGCTTAACCCGTGAAACAGGTACGGCTTTAATCTGGATCACGCATGACCTAGCCGTTGTTGCCGGTTTGGCACAACGTGTAGCAGTCATGTATGCCGGCCGCATCGTTGAAAGTGGCCCGGTTGAACAGGTGCTGAACGCACCGCTGCATCCCTATACACGCGGCTTGTTAGATTCGGTTCCTGCAAACAACGCTCATGGGCAACGCTTGCATCAGATTCCAGGTATGACGCCGTCGCTGGTGAATCGCCCTAAGGGGTGCGCGTTTCGTAATCGCTGTAGCTTTGCGCGCGAGGATTGCGCCATCGACCCTCCGGTGCGCGCGTTCGCCGATGACAGGCTCGTACGCTGCGTACGACCGCTGCTTGAGGTGAGATCATGACAACCACAGTCCCACTGCTTGATTTGCGTAAGGTGAGCAAGCGTTTTACGACTTCGCAAGACCTGATCGAACGCTTTGCCTCGAAGCTCGGTCTTGCGGCTCCCGTGCAGACGGTATACGCGGTCGATCAAGTGTCGTTCTCAATTGCCGCAGGCGAAGTGATTGGTTTAGTGGGTGAGTCGGGCTGTGGCAAATCGACTCTTGGTCGCGTGATCGCTGGGCTGCATTCGGCAACCGAGGGGGAGGTGTTGTTTGAAGGCAAGCCTTTTCAGCATGCGCCAGGCATACGACCTAAAATCCAGATGATTTTTCAAGATCCCTTTGCTTCGCTGAACCCGCGTAAACGTGTAGGCGAGGCGATTGTTGAGGCGCCGATTTCCCACGGTCTACTTCCCGCCAGTCAGGCAACTGAGCAGGCGGCGAGGTTGCTCGAACAAGTGGGCCTTGATGCGTCGTACGCCAGACGCTTTCCACATCAGTTTTCGGGTGGCCAGCGGGCGCGTATTGGTATTGCGCGTGCGTTGGCTGTTGAGCCCACTTTGTTGGTCTGCGACGAAGCCGTGGCCGCGCTTGATGTATCGATTCAAGCGCAGGTGATTAATCTGTTTATGGATTTGCGCGAGCGCCTTGCCTTAACTTATTTATTCATCAGCCACGATTTAGGGGTTGTGCGCCACATTGCCGATCGCGTTGTGGTCATGTACCTGGGGCGGGTGGTCGAAATCGGCCAAACCGCTGAACTGCATGATCATCCCAATCATCCTTACACTCAGGCTTTGCTTGCCGAGGTGCCAAGGCTTGATCGTCGCAATATTGCGTATACGCCTATCAAAGGTGAGATTCCGTCGCCGCTCAACCCGCCAACCGGATGTCATTTTCACCCACGCTGCCCCCATGCGAAGCCAGTGTGTGCCGAGCAGGCACCTGCGTTGCGTCAGTTATCTGCCGGCCACTGGTCTGCCTGTCACTTAAACAGCTGACCTGCAACACGACTGAGCTTCGATTTCGTCAGTGCGACATGATGTTGCTTGTCGGGTCACGCCTGTGGACTCGTTCACTTAGCCCTCCGCAGTGATCTATGCACCATTGATGAGCATTTAAATGCTGCGACGCACCATCTAAGGTCGAGGCGTCCGCGCGATGCGGGTTTTGTCTGCGTGGCGTGAGTGAACTGAGTCGGCTGTCAGGACCCGTTGATATTGTTGGCACAAAAATTGCTGTGGTGACCTTGACACTGATTTCTTAACGAGGCGCTACACCATGGGCAAGGACTATAAGTTTTCTCTTGGACAACATTTGGCCGCTGATTTCAAGCGCCGTCGTTTCTTAAAAACGCTTGGAGCAGGGGCAGCGCTAGCAGGCGCATCATCGCTCTTAGGCGCAAGCTTAATGGGTGAGGCCCGCGCTGCCGAAGAGCCTAAGCGAGGGGGGTCAATCAAGTGGGGGCAAATCGTTGCGCCGGATACGCTCGATCCGCATTTCACCGGTTCGCTGGCTGCGATCAAAATTCACAACAACATTTACAACGGTTTATTGAAAGTTGTGTATGACGGCAAAGCGGTCACCTTTGAGCCTGATTTGGCCGAAAAATGGGAAATGACAGATGAAAAGACACACATCTTTAAGATTCGCCCCGGCGTAAAGTTTCACAACGGCGATGTGTGCGACGCCGAGGCCGTCAAGTGGAGTATTGAGCGCGTTAAAAATCCAGCGGTTGGTTCACCTCACGCTTGGATGGTGACCGACTTAGAAGGCATCGACGTCATTGATCCGCTCACGGTGCGTGTTCGGTATTCAAAACCTTTTGCGTTTTTCCCCGTGGCAATGAACGGGGCGACCGGTCGCGCGGGCACGATCGTATCGCGCTCTGCAGTTGAAAAGTATGGCAAAGATTTTGGCCGCAATCCGGTCGGTACAGGTCCTTTCAAATTTGTGCAGTGGCGCGAGAATGAAATGATTGAATTGGCTCGCAATCCTGACTATTTTGAACCAGGGCTCCCGTATCTGGACAAGATTCAGATCGTGCTGATCAAAGAACCGACTTCAGCCGTTGCTGCCTTAATGTCGGGCCAGATCGATGGCTTGGATGCTTGTCCGTTTCAGTTTATGAATCAGTTGCGTAGCAACAAAAATCTAAATGTGTACGGAGAGATCGAAGGAAATTACTCGTTCTTGGGCATGAATAACAAGCGCGGTCCGTTTACTGATGTGAACTTACGCCTCGCAGTAGCCTTTGCGATTGATCGTGACGTGTTAGTCAAGCAGGGCTACTTTGGTGACGCCAAGGCAGCGTATTCGTTGATTTCACCACCCATGACGGCCTTTTATGACCCTGATATTGCCAAGTCAGGCAGAGGGCAGTTTTTTGATCTGAAGCGTGCGCAAGAGTACCGCGCCAAAGCGGCTATTCAAGGCGAGATCAATCCAGTATTCATCGCCACCGAGGCCTTTACCCCAAACGGTGGTAGCGGCAGTCGCAACGCGCAACTGATCATTCCGATGCTTGCAAAAATCGGTATCAAAGCAAAGCTCGAAATCATGGATCCTGCCGTGTTGACGAAGCGTCGCAACGCTGGTGATTTTGATTTGTACGATGAAGCCTGGCAGGCCGACTTGGATCCCGATGAAACGATCCGGCCTGAATGGTTGACGGGTAAGCCCTGGAATTACGTTGGCTACAGCAATCCAAAATTTGATGAGTTGATTTTGAAAGCGTCAGAGATCGTTGATGTTCCCACCCGTAAGAAGCTGTATTACGAGGCAGAGGACATCATGATGCAGACAGATGCGCCCGTGGCAGTGTTGGCGCACACTGCGGTATACAAAATATTCAATAAAAAGGTGCAGGGCTTTAAGTACGTACCCGTTGACCTGATGAATATGCACACAGTCTGGATCAAGAGCTAATCCTTTGGCAAACGCATCTCTCAAAAAGGTTCTGCAAACTCTGTTGGTCTTGTGGATCGTCTCGGTTGCGACGTTTTGGTTTTTAAAACTCGCGCCGGGCGATCCTGTCACGCTTTTGTTGGGAGCAGAATACTCACCTGAGGCCTATGCCAGACTCACTAAAGAGCTCGGGCTAGATCAACCCGTGGTTGTGCAGTATGCAAAATGGATGGGAAATTTCATCCACGGTGATTGGGGGCGGTCTTACATCACGCGTGCGGACATCTTTCAACTTGCCGTGATGCAAGCCTTGCCCGTAACGCTTTGGCTGTCTGCTCTGGCGTTGATGTTTGCTTTAGTGGTTGGTGTGCCTGCGGGGATGGTTGCGGCACTTAATCGTGGCGGTCCCATTGACTGGATCGTGTCCTCGCTGTCTGTGCTTGGGTCGGCATTTCCGAGTTTTTATCTAGGCATCATCTTGATTTGGGTGTTTGGTGTCGGCCTTGGCTGGTTTCCGACAATGGGCTTTGTCAGGCCCTGGGAGGATCTCGCTGGGGGCCTACATCACTTGGCACTTCCCGCGATGACGCTTGGCTTGTATTACGCCGGCTTGATTTCAATTACCACGCGTGCAAGTTTGATTGACGTGATGGGGCAGCCTTTCATTAGTGCTGTACGTGCGCGCGGCGAACCGATGTCGCGCGTCGTAGGTGTGCACGCGATGCGTAATGTATTGATGCCGCTTGTCACCGTGATCGGTTTGCAATTAGGTGGCTTGCTACGCGGTGCCGTGATGACAGAGGTGGTCTTTGCGGTGCCGGGGCTTGGCATGATGATCACCACAGCGGTGCTCAGTCGAGAATATGCCGTTGTGCAAGCAGGCATTATTTTGACGGCTTTGTTTTTTATTGTTGTGAATCTTTTAGTGGATCAGACTTATCAGTTTTTAGACCCACGTCTGCGTAAGCGGTAAGTTTTTTCTGAGGCTGGCCGAACATTTTTTCTGACATCAGCCCTCGCTGGGTTCTGTCTTAAGTTCAAGTTTTCTCAAAACCGAAGAGGTTTTAGTGTAATGGTTGACGTATCCGTTTCTCGCGCCTCAGCATCTCGCACTACCAGCACTTGGGTCAAGCGCTGGTGGCAGCCGTTGCGTCGTCAGCCAAGTGCGCTAGCAGGATTATCAATCGTGGGTACTTATATCGTGCTGGCGGTGTTTGCACCGCTGTTCGCGACCCATGATCCAATCCTGCAAGACTTTGCGGTGGCTTTACAGCCACCAAGCTTCGAGCACTGGTTAGGCACGGATTCCTTCGGGCAAGATGTTTATTCGCGCGTGCTGTACGGCGCACGGTTGGCGCTCTGGATCGGGTTTGCCTCGGTGTCTCTTGGTTTACTCGGGGGGATGTCGATTGGCTTGATCGCCGGCTTGGTCGGCGGTCGTCTTGAATGGGCGCTCATGCGTCTAGTTGATTCAATTTTGGCGTTTCCTGAAATCATTTTGGCAATGGCTTTTATCGCAGTTTTGGGCCTTGGGATTGAAAATCTGATTTATGCGCTGGCGGTTTCGTTTGTCGGGCCCTTTGCCAGAATTGTGCGTTCGGATGTCTTGCAAGTGAAGGCCTTGCCGTTTATTGAAGCAGCTCAGTTGATGGGCGTCCCAACATTTCGAATCATTTTGCGTCATCTGATCCCCAACGTCATGTCTTCGCTTCTGGTACAGGCCGGTATTCGCATCAGTACAGCGATTCTGTTGGCGTCTGGCCTGTCGTTTTTTGGGATAGGCGTCGTGCCACCTACGCCCGATTGGGGCTTAATCATCGCAGAGGGGCGGGGCTTCATTACGATGGCGCCCTGGATCTCTGGGTTTCCTGGTGCAGCGTTGGCGTTGTTGCTGATTGGCCTCACCTTATTAGGCGATGGCTTGCGTAATGCCTTGAACCCAAGTTCGGAGGGGAGATGAGCGAGGCGTTGCTGCGCATCAACGGGTTGACACTGCGGCGCGGCAACGCGTCTGTGTTGGATGAAGTCTCTTTAACGTTGCTCAAAGGTCGTACCTTAGGCCTGGTCGGAGAATCTGGTGCCGGCAAGTCGACCCTCGCCATGGCCATTATCGGTTTGCTCATGGCCCCCGAGGTGCAGTTATCCGGAAGTATGTTGTATCAGGGGCAGCAGCTCGTTGGTCTCTCTGACAAACGATTTTCACGGTTGCGCGGAAAAAAAATTGGGCTGATTTTTCAAGATGCAACGACTTCGCTTGACCCGTGTTTTACCATCGGTGAACAAATTATCGAACCGCTTCGCAGGCATTTGGGTTTAAAACGCGACGAGGCTCTTGAACGCGCCGTTGAGCTCTTGGATAGCGTCGGGATCCCTGACGCACGCTCGCGTTTGTCTGCATATCCTCATCAGTTGTCGGGAGGAATGCAACAGCGCGTGATGATTTCGATTGCGCTGGCGTGTAGTCCTGAACTTTTAATTGCTGACGAACCCACTAGTGCGCTAGACGTGACGGTACAAGCACAGATTATGGATTTGATTTTGCAACGTGTGCGAGCAACGGGTGCAAGTGCCGTGATCGTGTTGCATGATCTGGCCTTGACGTCGCAGGTCTGTGATGATGTGGCCGTCATGTATGCAGGGCAAATTGTCGAAACAGGCCCCGCACATGCGGTGCTTGAACAGGCGCTTCATCCATACACCACAGGGTTGCGTTCTTGTGTGGTTGAATTTGATTCGTCTGAATTGGTTCCCTTGCCGGGTACGGTTCCGTCGCTTGCAGAGATGCCAGGTGGCTGTCGGTTTTCGTCCCGGTGCAGCCATGTACAACTCAAGTGTTTAGAAGCACGCCCGCCGCTTGAATGGGTCCAAGGTCGCTGGGTAGCGTGTTGGCAGCTTGAGGCCATTCATCCCAAGGCGACTGTCTGATGAATATTTTTCAATTACTGGATGTCGAAAAATACTACGTTGTCGGTCGCACAGCCGCAGGTGAAGAAAAGCGTCTGAAGGCCTTGGATGGTGTCCGGCTTGACATCCGCGAGGGCGATACGGTTGCCCTAGTGGGTGAAAGCGGGTCGGGCAAATCAACCTTGGTCCGGTTAATGCTCGGCCTTGAGCAGCCGACTAATGGTCGCTTGTTTTTTAGACAAACCGAGTTGCGACAGTTTGATCGTCAGACTCGGCAAAGCTTTGCCCGTGAGGTATCCTTTATTTACCAAAACGCTCGGGGTTCGATGAACCCTCGCATGCGGGTCGGTGACATCCTTGCAGAGCCTATGCTGTTGTTTGGCTTATGCAAAGAGTCTGAAGTCCGCGAGCGAGTCGCTGTGCTACTTGAAAAAGTTGGCTTGTCAGCAAGCATGATCGATCGCTTTCCGGCAGAGCTGTCGGGCGGTCAGGTACGCAGAGTCGCTGTGGCACGGGCACTGGCCTCAGAGCCAAAGGTGATCATTGCCGATGAGTGCGTGGCGGGCCTCGATGTGTCGGTGCAGGCACAGTTACTGAATCTTTTACGCACCTTGTGTGACGAGATGGGGTTGACCCTGGTCTTTATTACTCACGATCTGGGGGTTGCAAGCTACCTCTGTAAGCGAACGGCTGTCATGTATCTCGGGTGTATTGTCGAGCAGGGGCCAACGCTTGAGTTGTTGACCAAGCCTTTACACCCCTACACCCGTGCCTTGACAGAGTCCTTTCCCAGTTTTGAACGGCCGTTAAAAGCCGCGTTATCGGGTGAAATCCCAAGTCCAATCAACTTGCCGCAGGGCTGCCGATTTTCGACGCGTTGTGCTGAAGTCAAAGATGCTTGCCGGCTGAAGGATCCTCCTTTGGTATTGCAAGCAGACGGTCACAGAGGTGTGGCGTGCTTGTTTCCATTAGCGGCAACGGTTGAGGTAACATAAACCCATTGAAAATAACAAAGGAGTCAGCAATCATGGGTCATACACTCGAACAATTTGCAAGCCAATGCAACGATTTTCTCAAAAACAACCCTGGTCCCGTTGGTCGTCAAAAAGTTGCTGACGCGTTAAAAGATGTGTTACTGGATCAGACCTTTATCTCAAAACACCTGACCCCGACGACTGGCGAACGTGAAATTATTTATCAAGATCCTGAACTAGGATTTGTCATTGTGGCCCATCATTATTTAGGCCCAAAAAGTTCTGATCCGCATGACCATGCGCATTCATGGGCGATCTATGGGCAAGCACGTGGCACAACTGAAATGCGTGATTATCAAAAAATTGAAGAAGCTACTGCAGACAAACCAGGCAAAGTGAAGGTCACTAAATCCTACGCCTTGACGCCAGGTATCGCGCATGTGTACAACGAAGGCGATCTGCACGCACCAGAGCGTAAAGGTTCGACAAGCCTGATCCGCATTGAAGGCACAGACATGTCGAAGGTTAAGCGCATGAAGTACGAAGTGGTTTAAATTTCACCCATCATTTTTTAAAAAGCCCGCAGCGGGTTGACCGCTGCGGGCTTTTTTTTAGCAAACCAGCCGCACAGACTGCTTGAATTATTGAGGTTCAAAACCAGCATCTTTAATCAATTGTTTGAGAAGGGGCCGAGTTTTATCTAGATAATCTTGAAATTCTTTTGGCGAGCTTGCGATACCGGTGTAGCCATTGAAGTGGACGTATTTTTCGTTGAAATCTGGCGTTTGCATCACTTCAAGTACATCGCGTGCAATCTTGTCGACAATGGGTTTAGGCGTGCCTGCCGGGGCCGCCATCATCATTTTGAAACTGAAATCGGTCTGATCAAAACCCATTTCAGTCAGGGTCGGTACTTCCGGAAACATCCAATTCCGTTTCGTGCCGTTTGTTGCGAGTGGCAGTAAGGCTTTTGCCTCAATCTGCGGTCTGGCTAAGTGCGGTGGAAGCCAAGCGCTATCAACCCGCCCACCAAGCATGTCACTGATAATTGGCACCATCCCGTTGTAGGGGATGTGATTCATTTTGTACCCACCGGTCAGGCCGCCTAAGAGTCGCATACGAAATTCGGCCGTGCTGCCAACGGCCTCAGAGCCAAAGGTCACTTGTCCGGGCTTTGCTTGCGCCATCGCTAACAAGTCTTTTAAATTGCGAATATTAAGATCTGGCCGCACGACCAAGAAGGCCAAGCCCTCTGCTAAGCGTAGAATCGGTTCAAAATCCGTTTCGGGGTTGTAGTTCAGGCCCTTTTTGAGCAAGGGATTCACGATGAAGGCTGCATCGCTTGCGATAAAAACGGTGTAGCCATCAGGTTTACTTTTGGCTACGTAAGCCGCCCCGACGGCTTCAGAACCACCTGATTTATTTTCAACAACGACAGATTGTCCCCATTTCTTTTCTAAACGGCTTGCTAGAGCTCGGCCGAGTACGTCGGTGATCCCGCCCGGCGTATACGGAACCACAATTTTGACAATTTGCGAGGGGTAGCTGGCCGCAGACTCTGCGGCGTGCGTGCCGTGCGAAATACCCAGGGTAGTCACCAAAGCGAGTAGTGAGAAAAATTTGCTTGCCTTCAACATTGCTTTCAAAGTTGCCTCATTTTGTTTATCCGGATCCATTTAGTCTTGATGAGCTTCTGATTTGGATCCTGTTTTGTAGAGCTTAGATTACTGTCTTTTGCAGAAAGTGCAAGAGGTGAAGCTTGATCATGCAATTCTAAGTCTAGGTTGCAGTGCACAATAAGTTGAGACTTGGGCATGCATCAAAATCCGTTTAGACTATGTCTATATAAATTTAAAACAGTCGTATCGGAGATATCGCAATGACTTCAGCAGCACCAGCTTCTCAATATGATGTGGTAGTGATTGGCGCGGGTTTTGCGGGGATGTACACGCTACATCGTTTGCGCGAACTTAAGCTGCGCGTCAAAGTACTTGAGGCCGGCGACGGCGTAGGTGGCACGTGGTACTGGAACCGCTACCCCGGTGCGCGTTGCGACGTTGAAAGTCTTGAGTACTCGTATTCGTTTTCAGACGACTTGCAACAAGAGTGGGAATGGCCAGAGCGTTTTGCTGCACAACCTGACATCTTGAAATACGCTAACCACGTTGCCGATCGTTTCGATTTGCGCCGCGACATTCAGTTCAATACGCGCGTTAAATCCGCAGTGTTTAATCGCCAGACAAACACCTGGACCTTAACGACGACCACCGGTGAGGTCGTGTCGGCTAACTTCTGCATCATGGCTTCGGGCAACTTGTCTCTGCCACGTGTGCCCGACTTTAAAGGCATTAATAACTTCAAAGGCAAGTGGTACCACACTGGTCAATGGCCGCACGAAAAAGTTGATTTCACGGGTAAGCGCGTGGGGATCATTGGCACGGGTGCGTCGGGCATTCAAACCATTCCGGTCGTAGCGAAAGAGGCCAAGCATTTGCATGTGTTTCAACGTACCGCAAACTTTAGCGTACCCTCTGTCAATTACAAATTACCTGAAGAAGTCGTTAAACAACATAAGGCTCGTTACAAAGAGGCGCGCGCTGAAGCCAATAAAACACCGTTCGGGATCTCTGGCTATCCGCCACCAACTAAAAACGTACTTGACGATTCTGAAGAAGCGCGCGAACAGAGCTTTGAGAAGAAGTGGAATACCGGTGGCAACATCAGCTTTTTGTACTCATACAAAGATCTGCTGGTGAATAAAGAAGCCAACGAGGCGGTGTCTGAGTTTGTACGTCGAAAAATTCGCAGCATTGTCAAAGACGCCAAGGTTGCTGAGATCTTGTGCCCCAACGATCACTATATCGGCACCAAGCGTTTGCCCTTAGATACTGATTATTTTGAAACCTACAACCGTCCAAACGTCACGCTCGTCAATATCAAAAACGCCCCAATCGTTGAGATCACCGAGAAGGGGATTAAAACGACTGATGCCGAATACGAGTTTGATGCCATCATCTTTGCAACAGGCTTTGATGCCATGACTGGCGCGATTATGGATATCGATATCCAAGTGAACGATGGCGCTGAGTTACGCAAAAAGTGGTCTGAAGGCCCTAAGACCTACCTGGGTCTGATGACGGCAGGTTTCCCAAACATGTTGATCATCACGGGCCCTGGCAGCCCTTCGGTCAAAACCAATATGATTTCGGCGATCGAGCAGCACGTCGATTGGATTTTTGATCTGCTCAAACATGTCAAAGAGAAGCAATATGCACGTGTCGAGGCTGATTTGGATGCAGAAGAGAAGTGGGTCAAACACGTGAATGAAGTGGGCGACTCAACCCTGTATCCGTTGGCAAATTCTTGGTATGTTGGTGCCAACATTCCGGGCAAACCAAGGGTCTTTATGCCTTACGTTGCCGGCTTGGATAAATATCGCGTGATCTGCGATCAAGTCGCCGCAGAAGGTTACCGCGGCATGGTACTCAGCCGTTAAGTCGTTTTTTCTGCCGGTCTTTTGCCAGCAATAAACGCGGTCACCATACCAACTAGAGTCGCCCCTCCGAGCACGGAGGCGGCGATCTCTTTATTGATGATGGCGCAATACAAGGCTGAAGCTAAGCCTGCAAGTGCGACCACCAACGCACAAAAAATACTCGTTAAGCGTTCTGAGAAGATAAGCGTGTGCACGCGGCGATACTCGTTACGTCGATGTGCAGATTCAATTGATGTTTGTTCAAAAACCCAATTGACTCGATCAGGAGCAATCCGGGCAAGTCTTTCAAGCTGTTCTATTGGTAATAGTGGGCAATCGGTTGTGGTTGATGACAGAGTGAGCTCTTGACCAGAGTCGCGCGAGTGTGCCTTAGTATGACGACTGACCATATTGATCCAAGGCGCGTTTTGTTGTGGTGTGCAAATCTTGACCAATTAGCCGCATATCGCCGATGACCCGAGAAAAATCGTGTTGGGTGTACGCTTCTTTGTTTAGAGCGGCTCGAGGCTTTTTGATAAGAGGTCTGTGGGTTGAAAAATATAGTTTCGCGAGTAAAGTGCGCAAGGATTTCATGATTAGCAGCCTCATTGGATCAAAAACGGGTCAGTTGGCCAAATTTTAGCGATCAATCGTTCTATGGGTTGTAAGAAATTGCAACAGCCGACCGTCAACGCTTCGTTTCACCGTTAGCACGGCTTCAAGGCATAATGCGATCATCTATTTCACCAAATAATCGTTAGCCAACTACCATGACCAGAATCGCTAAATTTGAATGGACTATTTCAGGCCTGAAAATCAATCTTCCTCCTGAGGATGAGATTGATGATGATGAGGATTACGGCAAAATCAGCGATGCCTCTGAATTGTTGCTAGCCGCAAATGCCGCCTCGGGCCCGGCTGAACGCAAGCGACTCAAGCAAGCAGCGTGGCAGGCTTTGCAGCCGTTACAGCTCGACGTGAACTATTTCACGGGTGGCCTGTTTAAGAAGCAGGGTTTGTCGCTGGGGCGCAATACTGGCGTCGTTGAAGTTGCCCTGAATGAAGACAACACAGAGTGGGCAATAGATGGCGATGAAAACGGCCTGACCTTGAGTGTGACGGTTCGTTTTGAGATGCCGGCAACCCGTGATTTGTCAGAGCAAGTCTATCAAGACTGGCTGTCTGAGCATGGCTGGGAGTGGATTGGGTTAGCCTTTGTTGGTGACCTGTATGAGGGTGACAACGGAACTGATATTGTTTTTTCGTGCGATTAGTAGAGGGCGACTAGGGCATACCCGCCAAATTGTTTTTCGTGCGATTAGTATTGAACGGCTGACCATTGTTCGTTAGCATTGCAGGCAATACCTAAAAATAACCGAGACAACACCATGCATATCGCAACGATTGGCAAACTGGTATCCAAGCACGCGGCCTTGGTCGCCTTCATTTTAGGTGGGTTTGCCGCGCAGGCGCAGTCTTACCCAGAGCGCAGCATCAAAATGGTGATCCCGTTTCCGCCCGCTGGAGTGACTGATATTGTTGCCAGAACGATGGCTGCCAAGCTCACTGACGAACTCGGTCAAACTGTTGTTGCAGAAAACCGGGCGGGTGCCAGCGGTGCGATTGGCGCCGAAGTTGTTGCCCGTAGCCCGGCTGATGGCTACACCTGGGTGATGGGTAACATCAGTACGATGGCGATTAACCAGTGGACCATGGCCAAGCTCAATTACGATCCCTTAAAAAGCTTTGATCCCGTTGGTATGGTGTCGGTACAGCCTTTGTTGATTGCAGTAAACCCTGCCGTGCCCGCGGCGACTCTTGCCGAGTTAGTGGCCTACGCTAAAGCGAATCCAAGTAAATTAAATTACGGCACTGCAGGTACCTCAATTCACTTAGCGGTTGAGTTTTTTTCTGGCCTGTCCGGTATCAAGATGAATCACATCCCCTACAAGGGGAGTGCGCCGGCGGTCACCGATTTAATGGGCGGGCAAATTCAGGTCTTGTTTGATCCGTTTTCAAGTGTGTATCCTCAAGTCGCCTCAGGCAAGGTGCGTGGTTTGGCGATTACGACGCCCGAGCGCTCAAAGGTTGCACCCAATATTCCAACTGTGAACGAGTCGGGCTACTCGGGCGTTGACATCAGTTCGTGGCAGGGCATCTTGGTGCCCGCCGGTACCCCTAAAGAGATTATTAAAAAGATCAATGCGGCGATGAATAAGGTCTTGGCGTCTAGCGAGATCGCTGAAAAGTTTGCCCAATTCAGTGCGGTACCAACGCCTTGGACCCCTGAACAATTCGGTGACTATATTCAAAAAGAACAAGCACGCTGGGGCAAGGTTGCCAAAGATGCTGGGATCAAGCCTGAATAGTGTCGTCGGCGCGTTTCAGATTGAATCCTAATTTGCTGGGCGCTTAAGCCCACTCTGCCGAGCGCCTAACCTGATCACTAAATTTTGACAAAGTTCGTGATTACCATGAGAACCATGCCATGCCATTAGATACAACGATTGCTCAACTTTTTGCCAAAATGGCCGCTGCAGGCCGGCCTGCGTTGTCTGCTGGATCCCCCCAGGATGCCAGAGACATGACGGGTGCCACGCGCGCAGCGCTTGGCAAGGGGCCAGACCTTTATCAGGTGAAAGATTTGATGATCCCGACGCGTGCGGGTTCGATTGCAGCGCGACTGTTTATGCCGAGCGCTGAGGTCAAAGGCTTGATCGTTTACCTGCACGGGGGCGGTTGGGTGATTGGCACGATCG
>CALFXX010000104.1 GCA_937952975.1 uncultured Alcaligenaceae bacterium | reverse complement strand
TGAGATTCAATGAACACGACTGACTAGCAATTAGGATTCGGCCGATTCCATTTATCCGTGCCACCACCGCCAGGCCCGCTGTAGCACCCGCCACCCGGTGCGGTCGAAGCACCCCCGCCGGGGCCCGTGAATAAACCACCACCTGGCCCCGTGTAAGCCCCCCACCCGCCCCTGAAGCCAGCCCTTAAAACGAGTCTAATCTTTTAAAATAATCAAACAGAATCAATTTTTTGCACTTATTAAGCAAAAAATTATTCAAAGATGTAATATCTTGCCATGCTTATCCAATTTTCGGTCACCAACTGCCGGTCGATCTTAGGGCGCCAAACGCTCAACATGGCTGCGTCCTCTTACTTTAAAGAGTTCGAAGCTTCAAACACCTTTTTGCCTGAGTTTGACGATGGCTTGCCCCGGTTGCTGCGCTCAACAGTTCTTTATGGTCCAAATGCGTCGGGCAAGAGCGCCTTGATTCAAGCGTTGAGTTTTGTACAAGAACAGGTGCTGAATTCACAAAAAGAGAGTCAAGCAGGCGACCCTATCGATGTAACTCCCTTCAAATTAACGGCAGACTCGCGCGCTGCAGATAGCGAGTTTGAGGTTACCTTTGTCGAGCAAGGCGTACGCTACGAATATGGCTTTTGCTGCAACCGCGAGCGTTTTACAGAAGAGTGGCTCATTGCCTATCCCCTTGGCCGGGCACAGAAATGGTTTCACCGCGTCTTTAATACCGAAACCGGCAAAGACGCGTTCAAGTTCAGCACTGCCCTTCTGGGTGGCAGACAACGCCAAACTTGGGCAGCGCAAACGCGCCAGAACGCGCTTTTCTTTTCTACGGCAATTCAGCTCAATAACGAACAACTCAAGCCTGCCTTTGACTGGTTCAAGTTGCGCTTGCGAGTGCTCGATTCGGTGCGAGGCTTTAGCTCTAGCTATACCTTGAGCCTCTGCCGCAACGAAGAAAATCGCAAACGGGTTGTCGCGTTCATGAATTCGGCTGACCTTTCAATTTTAGACATCCAGCTTAAAGAAACGGCGTTTTCAGCAGACACTCTGCCTAGGGGTCTGCCTGCCGCTATCAAAGACGAGTTGTTAAAAGACATTGCTGGCAAGAAATTTATCAAACCAAGCTTCTTTCATCGTGATGTCGATACACAAGAATCTGTTGAGTTTGACGAAAAAGAAGAATCGGCCGGGACGCTTGCCCTCTTTGCTTTTGCCGGCCCTTGGCTGGATGTGATCGAAAACGAACGCGTCTTGGTAGTTGACGAGTTAGACAGCAGCCTACACCCGCTACTCGTACATCACCTTGTCAGACGTTTGCATCACGAGGGCACCAACGCGCAGATCATTTTCACCACGCATGACACGACCTTACTCAGTCAAAAGCTACTTCGTCGTGACCAAGTCTGGTTCATGGAAAAAGATGCCAACAGCGCAACACGACTTTATCCACTATCAGATTTCAGTCCGCGAGATAATGAGGCCGTTGAACGCGGCTATCTCAATGGACGCTATGGTGGTATTCCGTTCTTGAAGGATTTAGATTTTTATGGGCTCTGAGGATTTGTTTCGAAAACGCAAGGCGCGTAGTGGCGCAGCGTTACACCGACAAAGACTCGAACGTGCGCGAAACAAACGGTATTTGATCGTATGCGAAGGCACAAAAACAGAGCCTTATTACTTTCGCGAGTTATTGGATGACCTTCAGATTCGTCAGCAAACGGTTCGAATCGCCCGCAATGACGGCGCGTCACCAGATCGTGTGGTCGCACACGCGTTAGCGTTATATGAAGATGATGCGCTGAGTGGCGATGCTTATGACACGGTTTACTGCGTCTTTGATCGAGATAAGCACACCACCTTTGAGGCAGCGGTGCAACGTACCAAAGATTTGAATGCCGCAGCCAAGCCGCTGGTCGCCATTACCTCTACGCCATGCTTTGAAGTGTGGCTGCTGCTTCATTTTGGGTATACCGATCAACCATTTCATCACGCAGGAAAAAAATCTGTCGGTGATCAAGTAGTCAACGCACTTAAAGCCAAATCAGGATTTGAAAAATACAGTAAGGGGCAGACAGGTTTACACTCACTTGAAGGACAAATTGACCGATGCACTCAACCACGCAACTCAACTTCGCAAGCACTGCCAAGCGACCGGCAGCATCAATCCCGCGACAGAGATCGATCAATTAATTTTGACGCTTAAGAGTTTGAACTCGTACATTTGCTAGCAACAAGAAAGCTGGGCAACCTCGCCGTTTGGCGAGGTATGAGTGTCAGTTCAATTCGATGTCGATACGGTCTAATTACCTAGCAATTAGGATTAGGCCGATTCCATTTATCCGTGCCGCCACCGCCAGGCCCGCTGTAGCACCCGCCACCCGGCGCCGTCGAAGCGCCACCGCCCGGCCCGGTGTATGCACCGCCACCTGGTCCTGTGTAAGCACCACCGCCGGGGCCCGTGTACAAACCACCACCTGGTCCGGTATAAGCCCCGCCTCCTGGCCCCGTGTACGCACCACCGCCGGGGCCTGTGTAGGCTCCGCCGCCTGGGCCCGTATAGGCGCCGCCTCCGGGGCCGGTGTAGAGACCACCGCCCGGGCCCGTATAGCAAGGCCCGCCTGGGCCAGAGTAGCCGGTGCAAGCCAGCGACACGCTTGAGGCAACGACTGCACACACTGCGAAAATAATTTTCAATGCGGTGTTCATACTGGCCCCTTAGGCTGTTCGTGTGGATGACACAGTATCAGTATGCGCGCGTTGGTGGCTCAGCAGACGAGACAGTGCACGCAACCTCAAAGCTGCGGGCGTGATGGAGAAACATTTTGATACAAAAAATAGTTCTGCGCACCAGCAGTTTTAGCCCTCTTCAAAACTAAAATTACGCATGATTCACGTACTTAAGGTATTACTCTGAATGGAAACTAGATTAGCCAAACTTGAAGCCATCATCCCGACCCTTGCCACGCGCGAGGATTTGGCAAGGCAAACAGCAGAAACCATGGATCGAATGGATCGCTTAATTGTAGGATTGAGAGCTGATTTTGATCGAAAATTTGATTCGAAATTTTCTGAAATGAACAACTCAATTCTTGAATTGCGTAAAGATTTTGATCGTAAATTTATGTTCCTGATGAGCATACAAGTCACAAGTCTATTCGCCATCATTGGCCTGCTGTCGAAGATCGCGAATATTTTTTAGCCATCGTTGTTAACGGTTGCACAGGTAGCGAGTGTTGACCTTTGCCAAACGGGCAGATAGCTTCTAGACCAGAAGGCACTAATAAATACATTAGTGCCGATGCTGAAAGCCTCAGAGGACACTAATATGAGATCACCTGTAACAGAGCGCTCAGCTGTTCGTTATGACGGCCACATACCAGACCAAGTACGCGTTCGCTTAGAAGAGATCGCTGCCACAATCAATTTAGTCGCCAAACAATTTGACGGAGACGCCGCAAAAACTGCTTCGTGGTTTAAGGCACGCAATCCGATGCTCGGCGATGTGTCACCTCGCGACATGATTCGCTTGGGGCGCTACCAACGCCTGCGCAGTTTCATTATGCAGGCCATGAAAGGTCAAACTATTGCCAAGTAGTGGGACCAATTATTATTAAAAATCAATATAAGGTTTACCGTACGTCACAAACAATTTTGAGAACACAAAAAAGAAAACCCGCACGTGCGTCTTTCGACGTAGAGGAGCGAGCCATGTTGCTAACATTTTAATCAAGTTACCCAGCTTACTCAACACAAGCGGTTTCACCCAGCGTTCTCGGTGTTACTTCTTAAGCCTCCGCACATGCATCATTTCATTTTCAATATCTTCTAAGGTCATTTTTGACATGATGTTCATGCAGACCTTTCAGTGCGAACCTTCTTTACCTTAGGAAAGACTTCGTGAGCAAGTCTACTTTCAGCAAGAAG
>CALFXX010000103.1 GCA_937952975.1 uncultured Alcaligenaceae bacterium | reverse complement strand
AGCAAGAGCTTGCGGCGGGTAACATTCAAGCGCAATTTGGGCAAAGTCTTTCAAGTCAAATCGCTATTGGTCTAGAAGCTTTTAAACGTTTTGCAAACGAAGCAAACAGCACGTTTAGATATGATTCAGTGCGTTTAAAGCGCGCAACAGTCAATGACGATTATGAACACCTTTGGCTCGAGTTCGATAACGTCAGCTATAAGGCTGCTCGCGCCCCCCATTTTGAATGCCGTGTGGCCTGTTCAGAACTGATTGCCAAGCGCTTTGGCAGCTATCCAAAACTTGAGTTTCCACGTCTCGAAGCGCAACATCCCTTGAGCTCTTGGTATGCCGAGTCGGACGACGATTTTGGGGCAAAGCTCGAGCTTCGTTTTGCCCGACCTAATCAGTTTGATGGCAACATTTGGGGACGTTTGACCAACGATGATCAGGGTTTTGTGGTTAGTTTATTAGAAAGATTGCCGACAATTTTTCGCGATCTTAACTTAGAGTCTGTAGGGTTGCACAGGCCCTGGCCGCAATGGCAAAGCGTGGTCGAGCACATGAGTCAATGCCTTGAACCCGTTGTGGCACAAGTGGCACAAGTGGCAGAAGTGGCAGAAGTGGCAGACACGCCGACTCTTGAGCCTACCCTCAAAGTTTCTGAGAATGTGGTGCCTCAGCCCTCGACAAATCGACAAACGTCGAGCGCTTTTCTCAGTTTTTTACAAGAATCCTAAATGACACTTGCCTTTACACAAACCGAGCCAATACAGTCTTTGACGTCAATTTTGCTTTTGTTGCGTACGCTGACTGAACCAAGCTTTGTGGTGCATGTTGGGGCAGGGCGTGGGGTCGGTGAACTACATACTTGGCAAAGCTGGGGTTTGCCAAAAGCTTTGATTGTTGAAGCCGACGGTAATCGTCTGGGTTGGGCACACCATGTATGTGCTCAACATCCAGGTTGGAAGATTGCCGAGCAGGTTATCTCGACTGAGGGGCCAGAGGTTCAATATCACTTGGCAAGTAACCCAGACGAAGATTCGTTAGTGCCGATGCACAAGTTGAGCGCCCTTTGGGAAAATATTCGAACCGTCAAAACTCAAACGGTGTCAGCGGTGTCGTTAGACCGATTGCTAAGTACTGAGTGGTCAAAGGACCACGAGCAACCAGCGACTGGTGCTTGGTGCCTGATCGACTGCTTGCCTGCTGATGTGGTTCTGTTCAGTGCTGAAGATTCTTTGACACAGATGTCAGTAGTTGTCGCAAGGGTTATCTTGACAGACTCATCTGAAGAAAACTCTGCAGGGCGATTATCTGCGGTGTTGCCGTATCTAAAAGATAAGGGGTTTAGGTGCCTTAGCGTACTAGAAACCACTCATCCGTCGATTGGTTATGCCGTATTTATGCGAGATTTCAAAACGACGTACGAGCAACGCATTGACGCCATGCAGGCTCAGTTACAAACAGGGAAAGTACTTATTACAAGACAAAGCGAGCAACTGAGTGAACAGCGTTTACAACTAGACCGTTTGACGGTTGATCGGGATACCCAGCTAGAGACCGTCGCGAGTCTGTCTCAAAACCTTGAGGCGCAAGCGCTTGAATTGGCTGAAGTGCGAGAAAAGCTGTCGCAAATGGAAGCGGCACAGGCAGAAGCTGAGCAAGGAAAATTGGCCTTGCAAGGCCGACAGACGCATTTGCACGATGATTTAGTGCGCGCCGAAGCACAAATCGACTTGATCAAAGAGTTGATGTTTACCCCGCCGTCGCTGCAAGGCTAGCCCATGAGTGTTTCACTTTGGTCGTATTTAAAGAGTGTTTTTTGGGGCAGTAGCGTGAGCCCAAAAGGTGATCCGAAAGGTGGCACTAAAAGTGAGCCCAGCGGTGTCTTGGCTGAGGTTGACATGACGGCAGCTAAAGAGCCCAAGCACGGTTCTCTAACAGACTTAGCGTTTTACGACGAAAACTTATTAGACTGTTGCATCACGCAGTGGAAGTTTGGTGATTGGCAAAGCCTGATCAAGATCACAAAAGAGCAACTAGAGCATCACCCTGAGCGAGAAAAATTGGCAATCTTGATAGCCGCCGGTCATTTTCAAATTGGCTCGATAAGTGTTGCCAAAGAGTTTACCCAAACCGCGATGACATGGGGCTGTAGCCAACGACTCGTGAGCCAAATCTTGATCGCAGGGGTGCACAACAGCTTGGGCCGCGCTGCGGTGTCGTCTCAAGAACCCGAGCGTGCGCTCGGTCATTTTAAAGAGGCCATTACAGTTGGGGCACCCAAAAGTGAAGTGACCTTGTTTGTACAGGCCCGGGCAGCTGAGCAAAATCGTCAACTAACCATGCATTCGTTGCCTCAAACACTGCTTCACCCACAGGCAAAAGGTGCAACATAGAGTTTCTCGCCGTAGCAAAAATATGCACGCTGTGAACTTCAACATGAGTTTAATTGTGCCTTGCTTGAACCACCTCGAGCAGACACAACAGATGTATCGCTCGCTTAAAGAGACGTTGCCGCTTGGTTTAAAATACGAAGTCATTTTTGTGGATGACGCTTCAACGGATGGCACGAGGGCGTGGCTTGCTGCCCTAACCGAGCCAAACAACAAAGTAATCTTCAACAATGCAACCCTTGGCTATGCCAAGGCAAATAACAAAGCACTTGAACTTGCCAGCGGCCGAGTCATAGGGTTACTCAATAATGACCTTGTTTTTGAACCCAATTGGCTTGAGCCAATGCTCGACATACTCGACAACCCAGCGCTTAAGGCGGGTATCGTGGGCAATATTCAGGTGCGGGTCGCAGACGGCGCTTTAGATCATGCTGGCATTGAATTAAATTTACAGGCAAAGCTTGAGCATATAAGGTTGCTACAAAAAGCTAAGAGACAAGCTTACGCAGAAACCTTTGCACTGACGGGCGCCTGCTGCCTCATAAAAAAAGATATCTTAGATCGTGTGCAAGGGCTGAGTGAAGAATTTTTAAACGGTTGTGAAGATGTAGATCTTTGTTTAAAAATTGCTCAACTCGGTCTTCATAGCTATGTGGCACTCAATAGCACTATCAGGCACCACGTGAGCTTAACGCGCAGGGTCAATAGTCTTCAAAACGAGACCAATAGCGCAACGTTGCAAAAAAAATGGCGAGCAGTGCTTAAGCGTGAAGTCACTGCAAGTTGGCATCAGGCACTGACCGAGCAAAGTGCATCAGTGTTTGACGAGTATTTTGAAGGTAAGGTAATGCCTGAAATGCTCTCGGTGCCAGAGGCCACTTCAGAATTGATCGCTGAAAACATGTTGTTGCGCAATGAGTATCAGTGGGCGCGTTTGTTTCAGCAAACAGATTTGAATCATGAGGGCACCATTCAAATCGTTTGTACGGGCTTATCGCAAGAGCCTGGCAGTGAGTATCTTGTTGCAAGTGATGTCGTACGCCTCACTGTTAAAGGTGTCAATAATCTCAGAAATTTCTGCGCGTATGGTTATCGTGTCGAAAACGCCAGCCAATCACGATGCCGAATCACAATGACGGTAAACAATATTCAAAGTAAGATTTTTGATGTCACAAATGATCGTTCATTTACGTTAAACATAGAAAACCCCTTGCTGTTGCAAGACAGCGATAATCATTTCAAAATTTCTATTCAGCAGACACCAACTATTACAGAGCACTCAACGCAACCTATTGCTACTTCGCCAGTGCTATTTACTCACTTTATGCTCGACAAGCGCTTTGTCTATATTTCTGAGCTATCGACCGTATGAACCAAGTTACTGATCACGACACTTTAAAATTTAGTTCGCTCCAAGAACTGAAACTAGCGCATGCAAAAACTTTGTTGATGCACGCCTGTCAGGCGCAGTTCAAGCGTAAACCCACTGCTCACGAAATGAAGTATTGGTCCCATTTTTTGCTGAACGGTGGCAGTCTTAGCGAGATGCTAAAACTTCTGCCAGAAGGCCCAGGCGAGCTTGCGCTAGTGCCAACTTCAGTGCAGGGCGCAAGCGATTCCTCAGCCGAGGCCACGCCCGTTACAGAAGAAATCGCTGCAGACCAAATTGCCCAAGAGATTACGCCCAAGACGGGCGCTCATCAAGGTGTAATTACTTTGGTCGGTAACGCTGGTTTGTTTTACGCTGGTCGTCCGGCCAAAATCCACGTGTTGGTTGAAAACCTTTCAGCAATCACCTGGGTCTCGGGGCAAGTTCAACCGGTCTTTGCCTGCTACCACTGGATAGACAAAACTGGCAATGTCATTGTTTATGACGGAATTCGCTCAAGGTTACCTGAGGCAATCGAACCTGCCGCTCGCAAACAAGTGCCTGTTTCAGTGATTGCGCCACCCAGCGCAGGCGACTACACGCTTGAAGTGACTTTGGTACACGAAGGCGTTACGTGGATGGAAGACGATGGTCTCACAAGCTTGCGCTTGGATTTAACGGTTGACCCTTCGCTTTCAGAGAGCGGGTTAAAGATCATGAAAGAATTGCAATGGGCCAAAGAATCGGCCGCTGAAAAGTTTAAATAAATCACTAAAGGGTAAAGATATGTCGATCACACGTGACGAAGTACTTTGGGGATATCGGATGATCCTTGGGCGTGATCCCGAGTCGGAAGAAGCCTTGGTCGCCAATATGGCTAGCGATGACCTGTATCACTTGCAGCAGCGCTTTATGGG
>CALFXX010000102.1 GCA_937952975.1 uncultured Alcaligenaceae bacterium | reverse complement strand
GGGTTCATCGCCCACTGGCACGGGCGCTGTCTATGTTGCGTCTGCTGGTACCTTAATGGGCACAGGCACGATTGGGGGCAACCTAACCGTTGCGGGCACACTCAAGCCCGGTAACTCGCCAGGCTATTTAGTGGCCTCAAGCAACGTATCAATGAACGCGGGCTCAACCTATCAGCAAGATATCGCGGGGTTGACTCAAGCGAACAGCACAACACCTGTCGGTGCAACGGGTTATTACTCGCTGTTGAGCGTTGGCGGTCAGTTCACGATTAATACTGGTGCGACGCTAGCGCCGCGCTTATCCAACCTTTTTAGCGCAAGCGAGTCTGGCTACGGCACCGCGATCTATGTTCCGTCGCTTGGCGATCGTTTTCGCATTGTGACAGCGACCAGTGGCATCTTGGGTCGGTTCAGCACACTCACCCAGCCGGCCGAGCTGGCAAGTGGCACGCAGTTTATTGCGTTCTATAACGTCAATAGCAGCAATAGCGTTGAGCTAGCCGTCACACCGACGTCTTACAGCACGACGTTGTTGGCCAGCACCACCAACATCAAAGAGGTCGCAAGGGTCTTAGATCAGCTTTTAGGTGTGAACAAGTCGGGTGCCGCTACGGCAGCACAAGACTCTTTGCTTTACGCGGTGGCCGGTCAAACCGCAACGAGCCTGCCAGGCTTTGCACAGGGGCTCTCGGGCGAGATTCATGCGGCCTCTGCCGCAACCTTGCCACAGGCAACACAGCGCTTACAGCAAGCGGTGTTGGCGCGCTTGGGTGATTACCCCGTGCCGCCGACTCAACTCAACAACGCAGCGGGTAGTGCATTCTCATCAGG
Organism: uncultured Alcaligenaceae bacterium; assembly: GCA_937952975.1. Lineage (GTDB taxonomy): Bacteria > Pseudomonadota > Gammaproteobacteria > Burkholderiales > Burkholderiaceae_B > Zwartia. The sequence continues at coordinate 43,142 of CALFXX010000102.1, read as the reverse complement.
TGCCATCACTGGTAATAATCCTTTAGGGCTGCCCACTGCCAACATGAGTTCAAACCCTGCAGTCAACCCGAACTTTGCGAACGTCACCAGTGCTGCTGTGGCTGACGGTCGTGCCTGGGGCGAGATTGCGTACCAGCGCGGTGAGCGGGCGAGTAGTAGCGTTGGCAATGGCTTCAACAACAACCTGTATCAGGCCGTGTTTGGTGTGGATGCGTATACGAACGCTGAGCTTGGGTTAAAGCTTGGTGGCGGCTTAGCGCTCTCGAACACGACCGTCGCGGCGACGGGTGGCAATAGCACTATTCAGCAGGGCGCGTTGTTTCTTTACGGCAAGATGCCTGTCGCAGAGGATTATGTACTGGATGGGATGGCAAGCCTTGGCTTAAGTTCAACCAAGCTCTCGCGCAGCGACATCACCGGATTGAGCAGTGGCTTTAGCAACAATTCTGTGATGGGTAACGATGCGTTACTAAGCGTTGGGCTGAGTCGCCCGTTTGAGACCAACGATGTGCGCATCACACCCTATGCGCGGCTGACCTATCAGTACGTGGGCCAAGCCGCCTACGATGAGGGCAGCAGCGCCGCAGCGCTGAGCGTTGCACGACTGAACGCCAGCGGCGTGCGTGCAGTCGTTGGGGTAGGGGCAGGGTCGCTGAACAAAGATCCGCTCAAAGATGAGTACACCTACCGCGCAAACCTCGCGATCGGTGCTGATTCGCAAGGCCTGCTGAATCCAACACTAAACACCACGCTCGGTGGTTTTGCAAGCAGTGTCACGACCCCCGCAGCAGGCTCTACGTTTGTGCAGGCGGGGCTGTATGGCACGCTCAAAGTGGCTGATAGCGCTTATGCGTACGCTGGCGTGTCGGCCGAGGCCCGAACTGGTCAAACGTTATACGGCGGCAGTATCGGGTTGCGGATGGCGTTTTAAAATAAGCAGAGCTGCACGCAAGCGCAATTATCTAAAACAAGCTTAATCACTTGCTCATCACCTTTGCCGCATCGGTTAAGCTTGCGACCACTCACTGGTCAAGTAAATTCAAATACGCATGAAACGCTTCGGTAAGGTTCTATCTCTATTGCGCTCGCGGGCCAACGCTGGCTCTCCACAAGAGCGTCTTGTCCAGACCACCATAAACGGAAAATCCTACGGTATCTCGTCAGACGACGATTATCTTGACCACGTTGAGGGAGCGTTCGAGCCCGAAATGGTCTCGCTCTTTCAAGCATTGGTTCAGCCCAACGATACTGTCTTGGATATCGGTGCAAATATAGGCTGTACCTCATTATTATTTGGTGACCTTGCGCGCAAAGTCTACAGTTTTGAACCCTCGCCTACAACGTATCGATGGCTTGTCGAGAACGTGCAGAGGGCCAAGTTGGGCAATGTTGAGCCTCTCAATCTGGGCTTGGGCAAAGACGCCGGGACCTTTGACCTGACCTTTGCGCCAAATAACCGCTCTGGCGGTTTTGTGTCGAACTTAACAAATGCCTCTGAAGGGCATCAAGTTGAAAAAATCACGATTGCAAAGGGCGATGACTTCATCCGTGAGCATCAGATCGCCAAGGTCGATTTTATTAAGATCGATGTCGAGGGTTTTGAACAGAGCGTCATCGAAGGGCTTGCTGCGACCATCGCACGTGATCAGCCAGTTGTTGCGCTTGAGCTGAATCACTGGTGTCTGAATGCGTTTCAGCGAACTTCGGTGCCAGATTTTTTTGATTTTCTGCGTGGCGTGTTTCCGTATTTGTATGCTGTGGATATGCGTTATACGAGCAATCTGCGTGATCGCCTGAAGCGAGAGCTACTTCCTTTTCAGTACGATAAAAAAGATGCAAGAAATTTGCATGATCAAGATGCGGCATACCACGTGATGTATCGCCACATCTTGCATGGCTCGAGTTATCCGACGTTGGTGGGGGCGTTCAAACCAACACAACTCAACGCCTTGTCTTCGATGTTTGGCATTCAGCTTGCTGGGCGCAACGGATACTAGTGCGATCTGAACGCTATGTCTGTCAACCCTTCACATGCCAACTATCGACCAGACATTGATGGCCTGCGCGCCATCGCGGTCTTGTCGGTCGTGCTGTTTCATGGTTTTCCGCAGATATTTAAGGGCGGTTTCATTGGCGTCGACATTTTTTTTGTGCTGTCGGGTTACCTGATTAGCCGCATTATTTTTGAACAGTTGACTCACGGTACGTTTAATTTTCTTGATTTTTACGCTCGTCGAATTAAACGAATTTTCCCTGCCTTAGTGGTTGTCTTAGTCGCGGCGTACATCGCAGGGTGGTTTACGCTGCTTGCCGACGAATATGGTCAATTGGGTCAGCATATTGCCGCTGGCGCTGCCTTTATCTCAAATTTTGTACTGTGGAGCGAGGCTGGCTATTTTGATAATTCAGCCCATACCAAGCCACTGCTGCATTTATGGAGCCTGGGCATTGAAGAGCAGTTTTATATTTTGTGGCCGTTGCTGTTGTGGTTGGCTTCAAAGTTAAGATTTTCACTTTTTGCGTTAACAGTGATTCTTGCCGCAATCTCGTTTTATCTGAACATCACCGGAATCAAAAGCGACGCAGTGGCCACGTTCTACTCGCCTCAAACGCGCGTTTGGGAGCTTTTGGTTGGCAGCGGCTTAGCCTGGTGCATGCTGTATAAAAAAGAGGGCTTAGCTGATGTTGCAATCAGGTTCGGCAAATGGGGCGCTCGAGAGGGGGCAACCGTCGACCGAGCTCGTGTTCGTGCACGTACAGCCAATATCCTGTCTTGTATAGGCTTTATTGTGCTGATCTTCGGTCTGATCCGCGTCAATCGAGATCTTCAGTTTCCGGGCAAGTGGGCGCTGATACCGGTACTGGGCACTGCCTTGATCGTAGCCGCTGGGCCTCGTGCGTGGCTCAATATAAAGATTTTGTCGAACAAACTGTTGGTGTGGTTTGGACTGATTAGTTACCCCCTTTATTTATGGCATTGGCCACTTATTAGTTTTGCCTGGATTGTTGAGGCTGCGCCGCCAAGCACCTCGACCCGTGTCGTGCTAATCGCATTTTCAATTGCACTAGCCTGGCTAACCTACCGCTTAATCGAGCGACCGATCCGTTTTGGAAAGCACAGCCGTCTCAAGGTATCTTTCCTCGTTGTTCTGATGCTTGCGATGGGAAGCCTGGGCCTCGCGACTTTTTATGAGCGAGGTTTTCCGTTTCGCAGCAATGTCAAACTCGCCGAGTCACTTTATACTCCTGCGGCGCGCAATATCGAAGCCAATTTTCTTTCAAACTACCAGCATTACCTTGAGGATGAGGCCAGTCGCTCAAGTAAGCCGGTAGTATTGATTATTGGTGATTCGTACAACATCAACTGGTCAGTCGCGCTCACCACCTTGATTGATATCACGCAGTACGACGTTGTCTCGGGCTCTTACCTTGGATGTGAGGTGGAAGTTGCCGCTGAAACTATTAAGGTCAAAGCGAGTGAACCAAAATTTGAACGCTACTGCAAACCCTTTGAGCAATTGATTAATGATCCAAATGTGATCAGCCGTCTTACTGCAGTCATGCTGGTTAGCTATCGACCCTTTTTATATGAGGTTAACAAATTTAGGTTTGACATCATTCGTCAGCTTCAGAAAAAAAAGAGCCACTTTGATTTATTTATATTTGGTAACTATTTGCAGCTTGATCCTGATAAGCACGCGAGTTGTGAAAAATTGATGTACAGGACGGGGCGTGGACCTATTGTGTGTATGGAACAGGCCGACAATCCAAAAGGTCAGATCAATAGAGAAAGCTTGGCTATGTATCCGCATGATCTTAAGCCCGCCTACGTTGATTTGATCGGATTGGGTTGTCAAGGTGGTAAAACGGGTTGCCCAGTACAAGCGCAAGGTGTGCCTTTTATGAGTGATTCACATCACTTAAATGCTGTCTTCATTGCAGCATTGATGCGCGATATTCAAGCGACCCACACCGCGAAGCTACAGGATTTAGGTCTTCTAAAGTACGTGCGAAATCCGCCTTCGCCTTGATCACAAGCGACCGTTGCAGCCTAAATGCCTGCTTCGTTGCAAACGGCGGCTTGAAGTTTGATCTTTTAGCCCCAATGAATGACTGAAATCTTATGTATCGCACTACGGTTTCTTCGTGGGTCTTATACTCAAATCCTTGCTTACTGTTTCGGTGTCAATCATGAAAATTCGGTGTCCCCACTGTCACAAGTTGAACCAACTCCCAATTGAGCGTCTGGCGAGCCAACCGATATGCGGTGCGTGCAAAAATGATTTATTGTCGGGCCCGCTTGAGGTCGATGAGCAATTGTTCAGCGAGTTAACGACACAGTCGCCGCTGCCCGTGATCGCTGATTTTTGGGCCTCGTGGTGTGGTCCGTGCAAGATGTTCGCGCCAACGTTTCAGGCAAGTGCACTCAAGCACACTAACGAAATTCTTCACGTGAAGATCAATACCGAAGATAATCAAGCACTGTCTCAACGATTGAGTATCCGTTCAATCCCAACCTTGGCTGCGTATTCAAAAGGTAAAGAACTCTCTCGCGTCAGTGGTGCTTTGCCTGCCCCGTCGCTTGAGCAGTTTGTGCAGAAGGCGATACAAGACGCTGGCTAGTTGTTGCGGTTGTATCGCATCTCATCAATTAATGTTTCGACTGTGCCTATTGATCCAGCTTAATGCCTAAATCGAGTGCAAGTTTGATCCACACGGGTACGACTTGATTCCACTCAAGCCGCGTATCAACTAAATTTTTTGGCTTGTTAGGGATCGCAAAGCTTTCGCGTAATTTTGCGGCGCGTTCGGTATTTGCACCCTTCATCACGACCTCTGACAGTATTTGAAGAACTGCCTCTGGCGTACCTGCCGGCGCCATCAGCGGCAAGCCCCCTTCAAGTGGCACGAGGTCGCCACGAATGCCTTGCTCGACTAGCGTTGAAACGTCGGGTAACTTGGGCGAGCGAAGGCTGCCCGTGACCGCGATCGCTCTCACGCCGCGCGGCTGCACCGTCGAAAACGATTGATAGCTGCCAATGGCAATCTGAGTTTGACTCGAGGCAACATCCACCCACATCGGCAACTCACCTTTGTAGTGAACTGATTGGATATTAGTACCCTCGACTCGGTTCGTCTGATCAGCAACCATGTGTGGATAAGAACCCGGCGCATAGGATCCCATCGAGGTATTGTTTGCCTTGGCAAACGCAATGAATTCGCGCATATTCTGCGCGGGCACTTTCTCGGACACGGCTACCACCAGTGGGCCTGACGGAAAGATAGCGATGGGAGTCAGATCTTTATCGAGATTGAACGGTAGCTTACTGAACAGCACGCGGTTTTGCCAAACGGTACCAGACGTGGTCATCAGTAAGGTGTAGCCATCAGGGGCAGACTTTGCGACGTAATCGATGCCAATGATTGCGCCCGCCCCGGGCTTATTCTCGACAACCGCAGGCACGCCTAGCTGAGTGGTGATCTGTTCGGCGTACATACGGGCGTAGGCATCAGTCAGCCCACCCGGTGGAAACGCCACCACAATATGAATAGGTTTAAGCGGCCACTTGGGTGGACTAGTCACTGACTGTGCCGACGCGCTGTTAATCGATAGGGTTGCTGCGATCAGCGTCGTACAGATCACAGCTAAGTCGCGAATCAAAGTTTTCAGCATCGCAGTCATTCCTAAATGATTAGAGAGCAAAGAGCATGTCGTTGGTGAGCGCATGACGTAAAGTCTAGTGCGAGTGCGAGGCGAGTCAACCAACTCGGCCTTAGTCATAAACAACCGTAAGAGTTTCTGCCACCAGCGCAGGCTTTACGACGCCTTCAATCTCGACGGTGTTGCTATACGTCAACCGTGCACCGCCCTCGATCTCGTCATATTTTTCGAGGGTGCGGTGTAGGCGAATGCGCGCACCGCACTGCACAGGGCTCACGAATCGAACCTTGTTTTGGCCATAGTTGACACCGCGCGAACGCTGCTTAATTCGAACGATTTGACTAGCCAGATAGGTCACGAGCGAAAGCGTGAGCATGCCGTGGGCGATTGTTTTGCCATCAGGCATCTGTTGCTTGGCACGCTCGCGATCAATGTGAATCCAGTTATGGTCTCCAGATACTGCGGCAAAATCATCAATCCGTTTTTGGTCGATGGTTAGCCAGTCACTACTGCCTACCTTCTGGCCAACATACTGCTTCATATCCGAGGCGAACTCGACTTCAAGCATGATTGACTCCTGTGTCAGGAACGATGCCCGGCTTGTAGGGTGTGCATTGTGGGCTAAGCTGCAGCGGGGCGCCGGTGAGCGTCTGCAACGTAGCAAAATCGATATCCTCGGCGATACGTTGGACGACAAAGCCCTGCGGGGTGACATCGATTAAGGCTAGGTTTGTATAAATTCTGGTGACACATTTGTGGCCAGTTAATGGATAGGTACAACGATCTAGCAGGCGAGGTGCGCCATCCCTCTGGCAGTGCTCCATCAGCACCCAGACACTCGCGGCACCCGCTGCAAGATCCATCGCGCCGCCGACTCCTGGAGTCTCGGTTAATGAGCCGGTCGACCAGTTGGCAAGATCGCCATTTTCAGCCACTTGAAAGGCACCAAGGCAGGCGATATCGATGTGCCCGCCGCGGATCATTAAAAAAGAATCGCTATGACTAAACACTGAGGCACCCTTTAGGAGGGTGAGGTGCGACTTACCAGCACCTACGACATCGTCATCCTCTTGCCCAGGCTCGGGGGCAGGCCCAAGCCCAAGTAGGCCTTGTTCACTTTGCAGTAATACTTCACGACCTGCGGGAATGTAATTCGCGATCATGGTCGGCAAACCAATGCCAAGGTTGACACAGTAGCCTTCGGGTATCTCTTCTGCGGCGACGCGCGCGATATCTTTTCTGCTTAAGCCGTTCATTTTTTTACCTCAAGCACTCGGTCGATGAACACGCCTGGTGTGATGATGTGTTCAGGATCGAGCTCGCCTAACTCGACAAACTCGTTGACTTGCGCAATCACTAGTTTTGCCGCACCAGCCATTGCAGGGTTGTTAACGCGCGCACCACGGTGGTACACCAGATTGCCCCAGCGATCGCCTCGTTGTGCATGGATCAGAGCCACATCGCCCACGAGTGGTTTTTCAAAAACGTATTCTTGACCATCAATCAGGCGGGTTTCTTTGCCGCGCGCTAAGTCGGTGCCTGCGGCAGTGCGGGTGAAGAAGCCCCCAATACCAGCAGCACCTGCACGAATGCGCTCTGCCAATGTGCCTTGGGGAACAAGCTCAAGCTCGATCTTGCCTGCACTGTAGAGCTCATCAAAAATAGTTTTTCCGGTTAAGGCGCGTGGAAATGAACAGACCATTTTTTTGACTCGATTGGCGCGCATCAGATCTGCCATGACGTCGCTGCCGGTCGTCGCATTATTGGCTACTAAGGTCAGGTCTTTTACCCCCAGGTCAAACACGCCGGCCAACAGTTCGGCAGGTCGGCCAGACGTACCGAATCCGCCAATCAGCAACACATCGCCATCTTTGATGCCTTGTATGGCTTGCGCCATTGAATCAACACGCTTATTGATCATGCTTAATCCAGATCGTTACCGCGCATATCTGCATTGCGTCGTGCTCGCCGTGCTAAGTCCAACATGACCGAGCCGATTGCATTTGGGTTATCGATTGGCTCGGCTTGTGGCCCGCGATGCCAGCCTTCCATCGCCGCCAGAAAACCACCGCCCAATTCAAATACTCGCGCGGTGACCTCTGCGCTTTCGGCGCTGGCTAACCAGGTTGCAGCAGCGGCGATCCAGCGAGGATGCCGTAACGCGATCTCTTCGGGGGTACGCTCGCGCAAGCTTTCGGTCATACGTGTCTGAGCGTGCGGGCTAATGGCGTTGACTGTGATCCCGTAACGTTTGAGTTCACGAGCGGTGATGATGGTAAACGCAGCGATTCCTGCTTTGGCAGCGCCATAATTGCTTTGCCCAATGTTGCCGAGCAGGCCCGAAAATGAAGTCGTGTTGATGAGCCTTGCGTTGACAGGTTCGCCAGTGAGTTTTTGTTGACTTCTCCAGTAAACGGCGGCGTGGTGGCAAGGTGCAAAGGTTCCCTTTAAATGAACCTTGATCACAGCATCCCATTCGCTCTCTTCCATGTTGACTAACATTCGATCGCGAAGAATACCAGCGTTGTTAATGACGACGTCGAGCTTGCCAAAGTGTTCGACCGTACTTTGGATCATATGTTCGGCCTCTTTCCACTCAGAGACATCGTCACAGTTTGCGATGGCCTCGCCACCGGCGGCTTTGATTTCGTCAACTACTTGTTGCGCGGCAGAGGTGTCGCGCCCCAGGCCTTCTCTGGATACCCCTAGGTCATTGACAACGACTTTGGCGCCGCAGGCCGCCAATTGCAAGGCGTACTCACGCCCGATTCCCCGTGCAGCGCCGGTAACGATTGCGACGCGTCCTTCACATAAGCGGCTCATGATTGACTTAGCTCCTTGAAATATTGATCAAAATAGCGAATGGATAATTAGAGTTTTAATTGAGTGACGATAAGAATATAAGTTATGCGCTAGCTTCAAAATTTAATAGTTCTCAGAATATGGTTAGTGGGTTAGCGTTCAAATTTTGGTGGACGCTTTTCGATAAATGCCAACGCAGCCTCTTTGTGATCGGCAGTGAGTGTGGCGGTCACATGGTTAAAGGCTTCTTGATTGAGCGTTTGATCTAAATTGTTATTCAACGCTTGGTTTAAGTTGTCTTTCATCAGCGCGAGGGCTTGTCGTGGGCCCTTCGCAAGTTTCTGGGCCATTGCAGTGACCTCTGACTCAAGAGTTTCACGCGAATAAAGACCCGTCAACATCCCCAAATCTTGCGCCTGCTGTGCACTAAGTGTTGGCGATAGGAAATACAGCTCGCGAGCCTTCGCAAAACCGACGATACGCGGTAAAAAATAATGTCCGCCAAAATCGCCAGGCAAGGCGACGTTGATAAAGGCTGTTTTGAATTTTGCCGAATTATCTGCAAAACGAAAATCGCAGGCCAGTGCTAAAGAGAGACCGGCACCTGCAGCCGGGCCACGAATCATCGCGATGGTTGGAATGGGCAGGGTATGCAGTAGTTCTGTAATTTGGTTGCGCCGGCGTAAGCGCGAGACCTTTTGCTCAAACGATAAGGACTCTGCGGGTGAGTTGGCCATGCGGGCTACATCGCCACCCGCACAAAAAGCATCGCCTGCGCCTGTCAGCACAATCGCACCAATCTGCCGATTGTCTTTGGCCTCAAGCAGCGCTTGGGCGAGCTGGTCATATAGTTCAGGGCTGAGCGCATTGCGACGCTCTGGGCGGTTCATGACGAGCGTCATGACGCCCTCTTGCACCGACCTAAGTAAAGGTGATGACTGCTCTGGCATATTGTCTCCGGATGGTATCTAGGTACCTTAAGCACTAGCTTAGAGCAAAAATTCCTTTTCGGTAAAAAAAGAAAAACCACTGCCAAAAGGCGTGATTTGAATGTTATAAAACCAAGAAGAGGCTCACAGCCGACGAGTTCTAATATTTGGTTTAAACCAAAAGCTTCACAGGGACAACACAATGAGCATCAAAGGCAAGGCCTATATTGGCGGAATTTATGAGCATCCCGCCCGCAAAATCACAAATATGTCATTGGCACAGCTGCACGCTGAGTGTGCCAAGGGGGCGCTTGAAGACGCGGGCTTGACTATTCACGACGTCGACGGCTACTACTGTTCGACCGACGCGCCTGGTAGCCTGGGCGGCATCAACATGATTGATTACATGGGGTTGACGGTTAAGCACTCTGATTCAACCAACACTGGGGGCTCGTCTTACTTGTATCTGGTTGCGCACGCGGCTGAGGCGATTGCGGCGGGTAAGTGCAGTGTTGCTTTGATCACCTGCGCGGGTTTTGGACGCCCCGGCACGATCGTTCGTGATTTAGACACCGCAATCCCAGATACACCGTTCGAAATGCCTTATGGCCCAGTGACGGTCAATCTGTATGCGCTTGCTGCAATGCGACATATGTATGAGTTTGGTACAACGAGCGAACAATTGGCTTGGGTTAAGGTTGCTGCGTCGCACCATGCACAACATAATCCTAATGCTTACTTAAAGAAAGTTGTCACCGTTGAAGACGTGGTGAACTCGCCGTTGATTGCAGATCCACTTCATCGTATGGATTGTTGTGTGGTGACGGACGGCGGTGGTGCAGTCATCGTAGTGAGCCCCGAGATTGCTAAAACCCTCAAACGCCCAGCAGTGAAGTTGATCGGTGCGGGCGAGTCGCCTAAGGGGCAGATGGGCGGCAAGATTGATATTACCTACACAGGCGCTGTGCGTTCGGGCCCGATCGCGTTTGCTGAAGCGGGCGTCAAGCCCAGCGACATTAAGTACGCCTCGATTTACGACAGCTTCACGATCACTGTGGTCATGACGCTTGAAGATCTTGGCTTTTGCAAAAAGGGTGAGGGCGGCAAGTTTGTGATGGATGGCAACTTGATTTCGGGCGTCGGCAAACTGCCTTTCAACACAGATGGCGGTGGAATGTGTAACAACCATCCAGTCAATCGAGGCGGCATCACCAAAATCATTGAGGCTGTTCGCCAGTTGCGTGGCGAAGCCCACCCCTTAGTGCAAGTCAAAAACTGCGATATTGCCTTGGCGCACGGAACCGGCGGCTCGCTGAGTACCCGTCACGGCAGTGCCACATTGATTATGGAAAGAGAGTAACGCCATGACCACACCCTATCAAGACAGAAAAATCCCTGCTCCAAAGTTGAATTATGGTGATGAGCCTTATTTTGATGCGGCGACACAGGGTAAGTTGATGCTGAAGTTTTGTAACGACTGCAAACAATATCATCACTATCCGCGTGCGCTCTGCCCGTTTTGTTTCAGCGATAAAACAGAATTTAAAGAAGTGAAGGGCACCGGTACGGTGTACAGCTTTAGCGTCACGCGCACTTCGGGGCCCGTGCCCTATGCAATTGCCTATGTCACGCTTGATGAAGGCATCACCATGCTCACCAACATTGTTGATTGCGACTTGGATACGATTCGTTGCGGGCAGAAGGTAACGGTGACTTTCAAGCCCAGCGAGGATGGCCCTGCGATCCCAATGTTTAAATTGGCTTGACGGTAAAGGATCAAAAATGAGCGACGCGCTTTACACGTACTGGGTCGGCATGGACATTCCCGCCGACACCAGCGCCGCCGATGTGGCGGCGTTTAATGATTTTTACTCAAATGTCCACAAGCCTGAAGTGCTGGCGGGCAATCCGGGCTTTTTACGTGGGCGCCGTTACGAGCTTGCGCAAGACGATACACGCGGCCCGCGCGGGCCACGGTTTATCGCCGCTTACGACATCGAAAGCAAAGAGGCTGCGCAACTGTATATCAGCCGTAATGATGGGCCGGCGAGTGGACGGCCTGTGTATAGCGACGGCCCTGCAGCGTGGCAAAAGCGCAGTACCAAGTGGCGCTTGATGTGGCAACATGTGTTGAACAACCCCGTAGCAGCTCAGGTATCTGCTTCGCCTTACATGTACCTAGTCGGCATGAACGCAGCAGCAGGGTCGGGTGAGGCTGAGCTGGCCCAATTCAACGAGTTTTACAACTCAATCCATGTGCCAGAAGTATTGGCTGGCTACGGTTTTGTGAGTGGTGCACGTTATAAAAATATGCGTACTTTTCTTCACCCCGAGCCCGGTGCGCCGAACTTCTTGGCAATGTATGGCATCAAGGACGAGGCCGCAGCGAAGTCGTTCATGAAAGATCGATTAAGCGCCGATCCTGGTGGTAATTCTTTTTCGGCCGGTCCACCCCCTTGGCAAAATCGCGATACCAAATGGCGTTTAACGTATCGCTTGGTGGGTTAATGCAAGGCTGGCATTGTCGAGTTGAGCGTTGGTAATCGGTTATCGGCGCTCAGTGTGAAAGTCGCTGCATCTTGACGACTTTTGTATCACCGAATACCCCGCACAGGAAGTAAAAACTCAGCTGGGATTATCGCCAATGCGCAAACCAAAGCAGTTTAATTTTTAGTAATCTTGAAAACTCAAAGGCATCACCATGATCTACTCTCGTCACGTCGGCGACGCAAAAATTTATAACGTCATTGAATATAGCGGCCCCACGCATGCTGCTGATTTTGTGTTTCCTGAGCTTGATGTGCGCGAGATCGAGCCACATCTGTCGTGGTTGGCTCCACACCATTACAACGTCAAGCTTCAGCGCTTCATCGTTGCCATGCAGTTGTGGGTCATGCATATGGGCGATAACGTCATTGTGATTGATCTGGGTGTTGGCAATCATAAAAAACGCGGCTCTGAGCGGATGAATATGCTCAATACGTTGACGCCCCTTTGGCTTGATGCCGCAGGCGCTAGCGCTAAATCTGTGACGCATGTCATCGTGACGCACTTTCATCCAGATCACGTGGGTTGGGGGACGCGAATGGTGGATGGCCGCTGGGAGCCCATGTTTCCGAATGCGCGTCATCTAATGCCACGTGTTGATTTTGAAGCCGCACATGCTGCCTATAAAAATGGCGAAAAAGGCGTGATTAGTGGTTCGTTTGAGGATAGCGTGCTGCCGCTTTACGAATTGGGGCTGATCGATTTGATAGACGACGGTGACGTTGTGGCCGACTGTCTGAAGGCGGAAGCCATGCCAGGCCATACACCTGGCTCGTTGCACTTTCGCCTTCAGTCAAAAGGAGAAGAGGCGATTTTTGCTGGCGACGTCATGCATAGCCCATTACAAATTGCGATGCCGCACATTAATACCTGGATCGATGCTCACGCAGAGCAGGCGCGCGCTTCGCGTGCCTTGTTTCTGAAACGCGCGGCCGAGCGTAGCGCGATGATTTTTCCGGTGCACTTTGGTTGGCCGCATTGCGGTTATGTGCGTGGCGACAGTGCGAAAGGCTATCGCTTTGAGCCGGTCGAACCCGAAGCGCGTGGTGAGTAAATCAAAACATGCGCGTTGCACATTGTCTGAAAGCTGCGTATGCAAAGGAATGACGAGGGTTAAAAAGGGATAACGATGAGAAAAACCTTATTGGCTGTGCTGTGGATGCTTGGGTTTGCGCCATTGTTTGCGGCGGCTCAAACCTATCCCGACAAGCCTGTCAAAATGATTGTGCCTTATCCAGCTGGGGGCCCTGCTGATCAAATCGCCCGTGAGCTTGCAAATGGGTTATCGCAGGCGCTTGGGCAGACCTTTGTGATCGAGACCAAGGGCGGTGGCAGTGGTTCGATTGGTACAGGCTATGTGGCCAAGGCTGCTCCAGATGGTTATACATTGCTGGCCGGAAGCGGCGCACCACATACTGCTGTGCCCGTCTTCAACTCAAATCCCCCGTACGACGGTATCAAAGAATTTTTGCCGATTTTGATGATCATCGATGTGCCAAACGTGATGGTGATTGGCCCCCATATCAAAGCGACCAACGTCAAAGAGTTCATCGAGTTAGCCAAAACAAAAACAATGACGTATGGCTCAAGTGGTACTGGCAGCTCAACACATATCGCGGGCGAGATTTTTCAAATTGAAGCAAAAGTAAAAATGACGCATGTCCCTTACAAAGGGGCAACGCCAGTCGTCAACGATATGCTGGGTGGGCACGTGGATGTCTCATTTTTGAATCTATCGGCAATGCTGCCGCACCTCAAGTCTGGCAAATTGCGTGCGATTGGTCTGTCGGCGCAAACGCGTGCGAAGGCGCTGCCCGACGTACCTACTCTTGGCGAACAGGGTGTGCCTGACAATACAGGTTCGTGGTACGGATTGCTCGCCCCGGCTGGCACGCCCGATCAAATTGCGCGCGTGTTGTACGAAGCAAGTGTGAAATATTTTTCACAGCCTGAAGTGCGTGCCCGGGTCGAGGCTTCGGGCTCAGAGCTTAAAATGTTAAATCCGCAACAGTTCTTGGCGGCATTGACTGAAGAAAAACGTCAGCTGGCCGAGCTCAACAAGGTTTTGAATATTAAGATGGATTAAGGCCTCAGACTCTTCCCATTAGGGTTTGAGCCTGATGAGGGATGAGGCCTTAAGGCTTGGTTTGTGTCAGTGAACTTATAAACAAAGGATTAGTATGGATAAGGTAGTAGCCTCAGCCGCGCAGGCAATCGCAGATATTCAGTCGGGCGCGAGTGTCGCGATTGCGGGATTCGGTTTGGCGCATCGTTTTCCGAACAATTTGATTTTCGCATTGCGAGACAAAGGTACGACAGATCTAACCTTGGTGTGTAACTCGCTTGGTGCCGCTGGTGAAAAAGGCCAATTATTGGTTGAAAACAATCAGGTCAAAAAACTGGTTGCTGCCTTTTCAATCAGAGCCGGTATGCAGACCGAAGGCGAAAAAAGAATCGCTGCGGGTACTCTTGATGTTGAACTCGTGCCTCAGGGTATTTTGGTTGAACGCTGCCGTGCAGGTGGGGCAGGTATCCCTGCTTTCTACTCGCCAACTGGGGTCGATACTGACTTGGCTGAAGGCAAAGACATTCGTTATTTCAATGGCAAACCTCACGTGCTTGAAACTGCCATCCAAGTCGACTATGCCTTTTTAAGTGCCTATCGCGCTGACCGTGCCGGTAATGTGCAGTTTCGTGGCGGCAGCGCGAACTTCAATTCAGCCTTTGCTAAAGCAGCAAAGATTGCGATTGTTGAGGTCGAAGAGATCGTTGAAGTGGGTGAGTTACCCCCCGAGTTAATCGATTTGCCCGGTATCTTTATTACGCGCGTGTTGAAGATCGCCGACATGATTGATGTAAAAACTCTGACGCGTGCTGAAAAGCGCGCGGCCGACAGCGCACGTAGCTATAACGGCAAGCAGGCACTCACACGCAATGGTATCGCTAAAAATGCAGCAAAGATTGTCAAAGACAACACTTATGTGAATCTAGGTGTCGGCATCCCCACACAAGTGTCAAATTTTCTGGGTGGTCGTGGTGTTTGGTTACACGCTGAAAACGGCGTACTGGGCTACGGTGGCATTGTCTCGGGTGACGCAGTCGATCCCGATGTCTTTAACGCGGGCGGTCAATTCGTTGAGGCTGTGCCGGGTACTTCGTTCTTTGAGAGCGTGACGTCTTTTGAAATGGCCCGTGGGGGTCACATCGATACCGTGATTCTTGGCGCCTATGAGGTCGATCAAGATGGTAACGTTGCGAACTGGAGCATCACGGATGCCCGTCGCGGTGGTATCGGCGGTGCGATGGATTTGATTTCTGGTGAAGTCGAACTCATCATTGTCATGGAACACGCTGACAGCAAGGGCAGAACCAAATTGCCCCGTCGCTGCAAATATCCGCTCACAGGCCGTGAGTGTGTTGATTGGCTAGTGACCGATTTGGCTGTGTTGCATTGGGTCAACGATCGCTTTGTTCTTGAGGCGATTGCTCCTGGCTTTACACCTGAAGAAGTCAAAGCGCTTGGCGAGATTGACTTCGCCGTGTCGCCCGATCTTAAGGTGATGGAGCCAAGTTAAGCGTTAAAGCACCACCTGTGATCCCAGTTCAACCACGCGGTTGGACGGGATCTTAAAAAACGCCGTTGCGCTTCCTGCGTTTTTGAACATTGCGATAAAAATCAGTGTTCGCCAATAACTCATACTCGAGGTTGTTTTCGGTATTAAGGTTTCACGACCTAAAAAGAAGGTCGTGTCCATCATATTGATGTCGAGATTCGCGCTGGCGCATAAAGTAAGTGCGGCAGGAATGTCTGTTTCGTTTTTGTAACCGTAGTGCACGATGATCTGAGAAAAGTTTCCAGTCAGGTGCTTGATCAAAACGCGTTGTGCTTCGGGCACATAGGGTTCGTCAAGTACCTTGACACTTAACACGATCACGCGCTCGTGCAGGCGTTTATAGTGTTTTAAGCTGTGCAACATGGCGTGTGGTACGACCTCAGTATCTTGAGTCATGAATACCGCAGTACCGGGTACTCGCTCAACGCCTGCGTCAACCATCTGCGTAATGAAAGGGCCTAGCTGCATGCCGTCGGCGGACAGTTGTTCATGCAAGCGCTCACGTCCTTGTTTCCACGTGGTGAGTAAGATAAATACCACCAAGCCGAAGGCCAAGGGAAACCAACCTCCGTCTGCAATTTTTACTGAGTTGGCTGAAAAGAATGCCAAATCAATGCAAATAAAAGGTAAGGCACCAAGCACCGCACGAAGTGGGCTCCAGTTCCAGAGGCGAACAGCAACGGCAATCGCTAGAATATTTGTGATCAACATTGTGCCGGTGACGGCGATACCGTAAGCCGCGGCAAGATTGCTTGAGGTGCGAAAGGAGAGTACGAGCAAGACAATCGAAATCAGAAGCATCCAGTTGATCGCCGGCAAGTAGATTTGGCCGATCTCTTGCTCAGAGGTATGCTCAACCGCTAGGCGCGGTGTATAGCCTAATTGCATCGCTTGTTGAGTGACTGAATACACCCCTGAAATTAAGGCTTGTGAGGCGATGACTGTTGCGACGGTAGCCAAAATAACCAAGGGGTAAAGTGCCCATTCTGGCGCCATCAAATAAAACGGATTTTTAACTGCGCTTGGATCTGTCAGCAAGAGCGCACCCTGACCAAAGTAATTGATTACGAGCGCCGGTAAGACATAGCCTAGCCAAGCGTATTGAATTGGCTTGGCTCCGAAATGCCCCATATCGGCGTATAGAGCTTCGGCGCCCGTCACACACAACACAACGGCACCTAAGGCAAGAAAACCTAGAAGTGAATTTGTCGTTAGAAATTTAAAGGCGTACAACGGATTCACCGCAGCCATCACCGACGGATTCTGAATAATCGCCGAAACACCCAGAACGGTGAGTACAGCAAACCAGAGCACCATGACTGGCCCAAATAGTGCGCCGATGCTTGCAGTGCCTTTGCGTTGAAACATGAACAAGCTCACTAAAACAACTAAGGCGATCGGTAGAACATAAGGATTGAAGGCTGGCGTGATGATCTCAAGCCCCTCTACGGCAGACAATACCGAGATTGCGGGCGTAATCACGCCATCCCCGTAAAACAGCGCCGCGCCGATCAAGCCCAGCGTAACGATCAACTTCTGTTGCCACGAGCCGGATACTCCTTTTTGCAACGCCAAGGTCATCAGAGCGATGATGCCGCCTTCACCCTTGTTGTTGGCGCGCATGATGAACGAGACATACTTCAGCGTGACGATAATGATTAAGGACCAGAAAAAAAGCGACAAAATCCCAAGCACATTATCCGGCGTGATGGGCACTGGGTGATGAGATCCGCCAAACACCTCTTTGAGCGCGTATAAGGGGCTCGTGCCGATATCGCCGTAAACGATCCCCAGAGCCGCGAGTGTAAGTGTCGCGAAGCGTTTGTTTGAGTGTTTGCCTTGCATCGTATGTTGTCCTTTAGAGCTGAAAACGGTAACCAACGCCCGTCTCTGTCAAAAAATGTTTCGGTTGTGCGGGGTCATCTTCAAGCTTTTGGCGCAAGTGTCCAACGTACACGCGCAGATAATGGCCGCTATCGATATACGTTGGCCCCCAGATACTGTGTAAAAGGCTGCGTTGCGTCAAAACTTTACCGGGCTGACTAAGTAGCGCCGACAGCAATTGATACTCGAGCGGCGTTAGGTGCACAGGCTCTGCATGTCGGGTAACGAGCCGACGTGATAAATCGACTGCTACGGCGCCGAATTCGACAATGGGGGAAGCAAGCTCGCCGGTACGCGCGCGGCGCCGAAGCATGGCCCTGACGCGAGCGCGCAATTCGCCTACGTTAAAGGGTTTGCTTAAGTAGTCGTCTGCGCCCGCATCGAGAGCTGCAATTTTTTCGTTTTCTTGCGTGCGGGCCGATAGAATCAGCACTGGCACATCAGACCAGCTGCGCAGATCACGAATAAGCGACAGGCCATCGCCATCTGGAAGCCCCAAGTCAAGAATAATCAAATCTGGCTTGCTTCGGCCTGCTTCGATTAATCCCTGTGCGATAGTCTGAGCCTCGGTGACCTGACAATGTTCTTCTTCAACGGCAGTCCGAACAAAACGCCTAATTTGCTTTTCGTCTTCAATGATTAGTACGTTGGCTGTAATCGTGCTCATGGGATCTCTTGCTCGATGGTGGGGGGCGAGCCCAAAGGCAAGGTGAAGTAGACGCACGCGCCGCCTGACTGTTGATTGTCAGCGAAGATGCGACCGTCATGGCTTTCTATAATGGCTTTGCAGATCGCTAAGCCAAGGCCTGTGCCAGAGTGTTCGGTTTCGCTTTCGCCCCTGACAAACATGTTGAAGAGATTTTCTCGATTTTCAGCCGGAAAACCCTTGCCTTGGTCAGAGAGACTGATCCGCACCGCTTGGTCGTGGACGCGAGCCGTTAGCGTAATGTCGGTGTTGGGCGGTGCGTACTTTGAGGCATTTTCGATCAAGTTACAAAGCACACGTTCAATCAGCACGGCATCAAAGTTGAGTAAGGGCAAATCTCGGGGTAAATCTACCTTGATTTGATGCCGATCAAGGGTTGTACCTAGCAGCTTGATGCTCGCCCCGACCACCTCTTCGAGAGGTTGCCACTCTCGGCGCAAGACGACCTTTCCGGCGTTTAGCCGCGCCATGTCTAAAAGGTTGCTGACCATACTCGAGAGACGCGTCGCTTGTTCTTGCAATGCTTGTGCGATCTCGAGCGCCACAGGATTAAGCGGTGGTTTAGTAAGCGCTAACGAGTCGGACAAACCCACCATGGCAGTCAACGGGGTGCGTAGGTCGTGCGAAAGTGCCGAAAGAATCGAGCTGCGCAGCCGTTCGGTCAACATCTTGACTTCAGTAGACTGTGCCACCGTAACGTAGTGCAGTCGCTCAAGTGCGACGGCGCTCAGTGATGACAACGCCTCGAGTAAAGAGTTTAGATCGTCTGTAGTTTCTTGCGCTTGATTTTCGAGTTGCACGGCTAGAACGCCACGAATGCGCATAGAGGCTCGCAAGGGAAGGTACAGCGGCGCATAACCCATCTTGCCAAGCTCTTTGTTGTACACGCTCTTGCCAGTATCAAGAGCGGCTCTGGCAAAGGTTTGATCAATCGTCATACCGGTTGACTGGATCGCTGCAATCAACTGTTCTTCATTTTCGTCAGGAATCAAAATCGCAGATTGGGCTTTCAGTTCATTTGTAATGAACCGGTGTGTGATCTCAACAACCTGATCAACGGTTAGCGCCCCTGCGAGTTGGTGTGCCACTTGATAGAGTGTTTGCGTACGCTTGGCTCGATAGTGCGACTCGCGTGCCTGCTGTCTGAGGCCCGCGGCTAAATGTGCGGTAATTAAGCCTGTCGCCAGCATGACCGCAAACGTGACGAGGTATTGAATATCGTTAACCGCTAAAGAAAAGCGGGGTGGCACGAAAAAAATATCAAATAAAACCACGCTTAGAACAGAGGCCAGAATCGCTGCTTGGCGCCCCAAACTTACCGCGACTAAAAACACGGTCAGCAAAAAGAGCATCACAATGTTTGCAAGGTCTAAGTAGTCAAGCAAAGGTGTGGCAATCAGCGTGGTCGCCGTGCAAGCCAGAACCGAAAGAACAAGACTCTGCCATCGGCTGAACTTGTCTGTTGCTTGGTCTAGCAAACCCGCTTTGCTATCCATCTCGCGCCTTGTTAATTGAGGAGCACATAGAATAGGGCATCCGGTGCGCTTGCGACGGTCATTTATGACGTAAAGTCGTAAAGATTCCGTAAAGATTTTGTTGGGATTTCAGCGTCAAGAGCAGTCGTTCGAGGCAGTGAGGCCGATTGGTTTGGCGCGCGGGTTGGCGTAAACTCTTGGGCAATTCATGCAAAAGGTTTGAGGGATATCTCGGCTTGGATAAGGGTAATTTAAGCCTTTTGTCATGCGACCCCAAAAAATGAGACAAAACAATGAAATTACCCCTTGAAGGCCTCAAAATCTTAGACCTGAGCCATGCTTTGGCGGGGCCGTTTTGCTCGACGATGCTGGCCGACTACGGCGCGCAGGTCATTAAGATCGAGCCGCCAGGAAAAGGGGATATCGCACGAGCCTGGGGGACCAAATTGCCGGGTGGTGAGACCGACTATTTTGTCGGTCTGCACCGTAATAAGCAGGGCATCGTGCTTGACTTAAAAAATGCTGAGGGCAAAGAGACTTTTTTGCGAATGGTCGAGCGTTGCGACGTGGTGCTTGAAAATTTTCGCCCTGGTACGCTCGTAAAGTTGGGCATCGATTATGAAGTTGCTCGCAAGCGTAATCCTGGAATCATTTATTGTTCAATCTCAGGCTTCGGGCAAGATGGCCCTTATCGTGACCGTCCAGCACTTGATTTGATCGTACAGGCTGAAAGCGGCATGATTAGCGCAACGGGCGACGAGGGTGGACACGGCGCGCGTGCGGGAGTCTCGATCGCGGATCTAACAGCCGGTATGAATGCTGTCTTGGGCATCATGATGGCCTTGCGTGCGAAAGACGCAACCGGCGTCGGGCAGTCGATTGATATCTCGATGCTCGAAGGTCAGTTATCGCTGCTGAGCACGATGATCGGCGACTATTTCTCAACGGGCACCATCGCGGGGCCGATGGGCACGGCTTACAAGGCCTTGTTGCCGTATCAAACCTTTCGTACAAAAACACAAGACCTCGCCTTGGCGGTGGGCAGTGATAAGTTATGGCTCGAGTTTTGCCCGCTGATCGGTTGCTCTGACATGACACATGATCCGCGTTTCGCGACTAACAGCGCGCGCATGCAAAATCGCAAAGCCTTGATCGACAGGCTTCAAGAGGTGTTTCTGACGCGTAGCTTCGCTGAGTGGGAAACTATCCTCGTTGGCGCAGGGATCCCGATGGGCTCGATCAATAATGTGAAGCAAGTCGTTGAGCATCCGCAGGTCGTCGCCCGCGGTGCAATCGTGGATATGGTGCATCCGAGAGCTGGCAACGTACGCGTGGTGGGTGTACCGATTCGGATGTCAGCAACACCAGGGTCGGTGCGTACCCCTTCGCCTTCTTTGGGTGAACACACTGAGGATGTACTGGGTGAGGTGCTGGGTATGACTACGAACGAAATCGAAACGCTTAGGGCCGCAGGCGGCTTGGGTTAGGTCGTGATGACTTACGTCTGAAGCTAGACGGGCACACTTAAAAAATTGAAGCGTAGTTAGCCAACACGGACGTGACCTCATGAATAAAATTGTTGAATCAATCTTTAACCTTATATTATTTCAAGCAGATAGCCGAATGATCACTCGGGTGGCCCCTCGTATTTTGGCTGCGCTATTTGCGACCGTACCCCTGTTCTCGGCACTGAGCGTTCAGGCTCAGCCCTACCCAAATAAACCGCTTCGTTTGATTGTGCCCTTTGCTCCGGGTGGCGTGACCGACGTGGGTGGACGCATTGTTGCAACCGCACTTTCAAAGCGTTTGAACCAGCAGGTGATCGTTGAAAACAAACCTGGCGCCTCGGGCAATATTGGTGCCCAATTGGTTTCTAAAGCGGCGCCTGACGGCTATACGCTTTTGCTGGCCTTAGACGGTACGCTGGTCATTAACCCGCATGTGTACGAGCGCACCGGGTTTGATGCGTTAAATGATTTTGCCCCTATTGCTAAGGTCGGCGACTCGATCATCATTATCGTTGCGCACCCGTCAGTTGGCGTAAAAACCTTGGCCGAGGTGATCGCGCTTTCAAAGACCAACGGCAAAGGTCTTGAGTTTGGTACTTCGGGCACTGGCAGTATTACGCAGGTGGCCGGGGAACTGCTTAAGCAACGGTCAGGCGCAAACCTGGTGCACGTGCCTTACAAGGGCGGTGGTCCGGCAGCCGCCGATGTCGTGGCAGGGCATATCCCCTTGGCGTTTGCTTCGGCCTCTTCTGTGACACAATTTCTTGAAACGGGTCGCCTGATTCCCATTGGTGTGCCTAGCGCAAAGCGTTCAGTGGTCTTCCCAAACGTTTCAACGTTTACTGAAGCGGGCGTGCAGGGCGTTGAATTAAATTCATGGGTGGGTGTGCTGGCCCCAGCGCACACTCCCGACTCGATCATCAAGCAATTGAATATTGAAATCAACGCGGTGTTGGGTGAGCCTGAAGTCAAGACACAATTGCAAGGTTACGGCATCATCGCAGCCTCGGGCTCTGCGGCGGATTTTGCCGCTGAAATCAAGCGCGACTTTGATCTCTATGGCCCAGTCACTAAGCAAGCCGGGATCAAGGCGAATTGAAAATAACCGATCGGTCACCTCTATTTCTAGACTAGATCAGGGTCTTGTCGCCTCAATCTGACAATCGAGTGACCGTTTGAGCGGGGCGCGGTGGTAGCCTCAGGGCAAGCAGGATACCAGCGATGTTCACGACAGCAGCAATCCAGATAGATGACCGGTAGCTGTGGCTCCAGTCAAACAACCAGCCCGCTAAGACGGGCAGGCATACCGCAGCGATACACCAACCAATGTACAGTCGGCTAGCAACCACGCCAAACTGCGCCGCAGGCCAGTGCATACCGATCCCGCCTGCCGCCGAGCCCGAAACAAAGCCGTAACCCATTCCGACCATGGCAAGTGCAAACAAGGCAACGTGTGGATTAGGCCAGAGCGTGAGCATCAAAGCGCCAATCAACGACCATATGTGGGCTGCACCCATCACCTGTCGAAGGCTGAAACGATCCATTAACCAGCCGCCTGTAATGCGTGCGCTAGCGATCATGCCCGTGATAAACGAGGTCGCGCCAATTGCGAATTGGCTGCCGCCGCCATAAGACTGAACGATCCCGGCGGCTTGACTCATGACCATCAGGCCTGCCGATGCAGCCAAAAAAAACACGATGGCGATCTTGAAAAAGAGTGGCCATTGAATCATGCCCAGGTACATCGCGTTTGCGTCGGCCTTGCGATCTGCAGCGATGGCAGCACTCTTTGTGATTTTTGGGATGTGGCTTCGTAAGCCGGTCAGCCAGACCGCGATAAGGCCACTTAAAAAAACCACAAGCGCTAGGTTCAATAAAGTCTGGCGCAAACCCATTACCTCAACAGACCAGCCCAGTAAGGGTGCACCAATCATGGCGCCCAAAGGATATAAACCAACAACATAGCCATTGACTAAGCCGCGACGCTTGGTGGGGGCAAGGTTGACAATCTGTTGTGCGGTTGTAAACACGGTACCGCCACCGAGGCCAAAGAGGATTCCATACCCTAACATGAGCGACCAAAAGCCCTGCGCTTGGGACGCAAGTGCCAGGCCTAGAGCGCCCGTGATGGAGGTGACGATCAGCACGGCTCCTGTCGACAGACGCGTGTATAGCACCGGCGCCACATTCATCCCCGTGGCGAACATGACCGTCGAAAGACCAAACACGATGCCCATGTCCGAGCGTGTGAGCGACAGCATGGCTTCCATTGACTTCAGAAATACACTGAAGGCGTAGATCGTGCCAAAGGGAAGGTTGGCAAAGGTGGCAGCTAGAATGAGACGCATGAACAGGTTCGTATTATTTTAGAGTCGATGAGTCTTTGACCATCTCAATATAAACTAAATCTGTGACGCTATTTACCCAAGTTGTCTAAAAAGGAATTCAAGTTGAAGTTATACATCGCTAATAAAAACTATTCGTCTTGGTCGCTTAGGCCGTGGGTTCTCTTACAAACGCGTGGCATTGACTTTGATGAGGTGTTGGTGCCTTTTGCTGCCGGCGCACAACCGTCGGCGTTTAAAACGTTTTCGCCAACTAGTAAAGTCCCCTGCCTTGACGACAAAGGCCTGTTGATTTGGGATTCGCTGGCGATCTGTGAGTATCTGGCCGAGCAATATCCGGGTTGTTGGCCTGCCGATACGACTGCGCGTGCTTGGGCGCGTAGTGCGGCAGCTGAAATGCACTCGGGGTTTCAGATGCTTCGTAGTCTCTGCCCGATGAATTGCGGTATTCGAGTGGCACTTGAAAAAATAGATGACGTTTTGCGAGCAGACGTTGAGCGTATCGATACGTTGTGGAGTGAAGGGCTTGCAAAGTTTGGTGGGCCGTACCTTGCCGGCAAAGAATATGGGATTGTTGACGCGTTTTTTGCCCCCGTGATTTTCAGAGTGCAGAGCTATGGCTTGCAGTTAAGTCAATCGGCTCAATCTTATGTTGATAGGATGCTCAGCCTGCCAAGCATGCAGCGCTGGTACGCTGAGGCTTTAGCTGAAACTTGGCGTAAGCCAGAGTACGAGCAGGCTGCCGTTGCGCACGGAAAAATCGTTCGTGATTTTCGAAAATGAATTCAAGCCGTCAAATCAAAAATCAGAACTTCAGCGTTGTGACCATCTGTTAAGGTCAGGGCAGTTTCGTCTGAGACAAATAAGGCGTCGCCTGCGCTTACGCTGATGTCGTTTACCTTTAGCTCGCCCTTGATCAGGTGAACGTAGGCCTTACGGGTTGCGTCAAGCGTAAGGCTTGCGGTTTGAGCTTGATCAAACAAGCCCGCATAAAGTTTGGCATCCGCGTAAATCTTGACTGCTTCGTCTTTGCCTTCGTCAGACGCAATCAAGACAAGTGCACCTTGTTTTTTTTGTACAGGTACAGTCTTTTGCTCGTAACTCGGTTTTACATTTTGCTGGTTAGGCATAATCCAAATTTGCAAAAAGTGAGTTTGTTGACCTTTGGCATGATTGAATTCGCTGTGACGTACGCCCGTACCGGCACTCATGCGCTGTACATCACCTGGCGGGATACCCTTGACGTTGCCTAAGCTGTCACGATGCGCTAGCTCACCTGAAAGTACATAACTAATGATCTCCATATTCTGGTGACCATGTTCACCAAAACCTTGGCCCGCCTCGATACGATCCTCATTGATGACGCGCAGATTACCCCAACCCATAAATTGCGCATCGCGGTAACCCGCGAATGAAAACGAGTGAAAACTTTTGAGCCAGCCATGATCGGCATAGCCACGGTCTTGAGATTTTCTGAGAGTAAGCATGACACGGCCTTTTTGTTACATCAAGATACACATGGTCTAGATGAATTCAGGCATTATAGGCGCTTATTTTGTGAAAGGAATATATCTTGATATATACCAACTTGAACCGTACACTGATGACTGAAAACTTAGGGCCAGAGATCATGAGTGATATTGCTAAAATTTTTATCAATGGGCGTAGTCAAGCTGTCCGGTTGCCTTTGGCCTACCGATTTGATACGAAGGAAGTATTTATTCGTAAGGATCCTGACACAGGGGACATAATTTTGTCTGCAAAACCAGAGTCGTGGGATACATTTTTTGTAGCTCAAGCCGCCGCTGTAGTTCCCAACAGTTTTCTGTCTAAAGCAGAGCGCCCAAAAGCTGACAAGCTAAGGGATCCCTTCGAAGGGTGGACTGAATGATCCAGTACATGCTTGATACGAACACAGTCAGTGATTTTATAAAAAATCAGCCAAGTGTTACGACTAGGTTATTGGCAGTGCCGATGCGATCTTTATGCATTTCGTCCATCACTGAGGCAGAATTGCTTTACGGAGTTGGCAAACGCCCGGCAGCAAAGAAACTGAATAAAATCGTGAATGAGTTTTTGCAACGTGTGGATGTTTTAGCTTGGGATCGGCAGGCGGCAGAGCGCTATGCGGCAGCTAAGGTCAAAATCGAAACCAAAGGTAAGGCGCTGTCGCCTTTCGACTTGCTCATTGCAAGCCACGCGCTGAGTGCCGGTTGCACATTAGTGTCGAGCGATAAGGCGTTTCGCTTTATCCCAGGTTTAAGCCTAGAGAACTGGTCGCATGCCCGTTCTTGACCCGAGTCGACAAGTCTCACGTGTCGCCGCTAAGGTTCAGCTGCGCGGTATCAACCCTTCTTCAATTGCCTTAATCTGCATCGCCACATAGCGCGAATAAATTCTGCAGTTGGTAAAGCTGCCACCCACGAACCATAAACCCTCTTGTGCGGTGCGGCGCCACATGTTGTTCATTTCACCATCGGGTGCGATGCCCCACACTGGGCCGATTTTGTTAGCAATCTCCGATCCGAGTAATTCTTTGACAACAACTTCTTGGGGGACATAGCCTGTTCCCATGATCAACAAGTCAGCGGATTTGACTGAGCCGTCTTTCATGAGCGCCCCTTCGGGTGCGAAGCGTTCGATCTGATCGTATTGCAACAACCCAATATCACCACTGACGATCAGGTCTGAGCAGCCAGCATTCAGATAATAGCCACCGTAGCGCGTGCGAATCTTCATCTGATAGCCAGTATCGTCTTCGCCTTGATCCCACTTAAAGCCGCGAGCAATCAGGCCATCGATCAGTTTTCTATCTAGTTCGACCATGCGGACACTAACTTGTTTGAAATTCCGTTTAGCCACAGGCAAGGTGTTGATACTTGAAAGCAAGTCGCCATCAGCAATCGTGATGCCGTCATACAAGCCATAAGTGAGATGCAAGCTTGGATCAATACTCACCACGGTGGTTGAACCGCGCTGAATGATTGTTGTGTCGGCACCGTTGCTATGTAAGTCTTGCGCTACATCGTGCGCGCTTGTGCCGGTGCCTAAAACGAGGGCTTTTTTGCCATTCCAAGCTGCGCCGCTTGTGAACGCGCTGGTATGCATCACTTCGCCCTTGAAGTCTTTGAGTCCAGGCAAATCAGGCATGCTTGGTTTACCCACCAAGCCGTTTGCAAAAATTAAATGACGTGGACATACAGTGCGCTCGGTGCCATCATTATTGCGCAGCACAGCCGTCCAACGAGCCTCTTGCTCATCGTATGTGGCGCTACCAAGTTCAGTGTTCGTCCAGTTATTAATTTCCATCGTCTGCGCATAGACTTCTAGCCAGTTGCCCAACATGTCTTTAGGTAAGTAAGAAGGCCAGTGCGGTGGAAACGGCAAGTGCGGCAAGTTATTGAGGTCAGTGATGTTATGCAGGGCAAGTGAGTGATAGCGTTTGCGCCAGCTATCCCCAATGCGTGGATATTTGTCAATCAGTAAGGTGTCAACGCCAAGCAACACGAGCGATGCCGCCACACTCAAGCCTGCCTGCCCACCACCCACAATCAGCACGGTCGGTTCGCGATCTTCATAGGCCTGGCTTGCCATGCGTTGATCTTGCCAGTTGGTTCCACCAAAATTGCGCGAATAGGCAGCACCTGTGGGGCGGCGCTTACCGGTTTTTTCTTCAAAGCCAGTCAGTTCGTTTAGGCTCGTGAGCAGCTGAAACGCCTTTGAGGGATCGCTTGCCAGCAAGCGCAGTACGCCGTAGCAGTGGCCGATGTCGGTTTCAAACTGAAACAACACTTCGATGACATCAACGCCGATCCGCTTGATTCGGCGAGGGCCTTGACGACCTTCGGCCAGCTTAAAGTCGCGTGCTTTGACGCTTGCTTGCTTGATCAAGATCAAGTTTGCAATATTGTCGATGCCCTCAACTGGGGTAATGGACCAAGTGAAGGCAAACAAGTCACGCCAGTGACAGTCCGAATCAAACAGGGCTGCAACGCCAGACTTGTTGTGGCCGGCTAGAGCAGAGCTAAATTGATTCAGCCAGTTGTTTGCAAGAGTGTAGTCAGGAGTGCTCGGCGCGGCAACGATTGCTGGTTTACCAAGGTTCATAAAAGCTGTCTCGTTAATTTTTGTTTGATAGTGAAAGAGTATTACATTTGCTTACCATTTTCTACTTGTTCGCAGACCTGTAGCTCGGTAGAGTGCTCACTATGCGAAACATATTGGGGTGAACGTGGCTTTTCGAACGGTGAATACAGTGTTGAATGCAAGGTTGGAGGCGGCTGAAGCGCGCACAGATGCTCGTGTGGCTGATCTTAAAGGGGAAATCAATGCTCTTTCAGAGAAAATGGCTGGTATGGACGCCCGCATGGATGAGCGCACCGCACAAACCAAAGAAGAGTTTTCGAGAATAAGGCAAGATTTGGGTGACTTCAAAGTACAAGTCACTCAGCAGATTACAAACTTAAAATATATTGTTGTCACCACGGGTGTGGCGTCTGTGATTGGGCTTTACTCGGCAAATGTGGCGACGATGCAAGCTCTATTAGCAGCTTATGATTCGGGTAAAGCCATGGCGACACAATTTGCTAAAACGGCTGATCGACTCGATCGAATCTCAGAGCGGCTAGATGCTCAAGAGCAAAAAATCAGTCAAAAGATTAACGCCCAATAATTAAGTGATTCAGGCAAAGTACAGATCACCAGCTTACCGATGTTTTGGATCAAGCGCATCGCGCAAGCCATCGCCCAACAAATTAAAAGACAATACCAACACAAAAATCGCTAGACCTGGCCAAACAGCCATCCAGGGCGCGGTATCCATGAAGTTTTTCGCAGTATTGAGCATACTGCCCCAGCTCGGATCAGGCGGTTGCTGGCCGAGACCTAAAAATGACAGACTGGCTTCTGCGATCACCGCTGAAGCGATCGCGAGCGACGCTTGCACAATCAGGGGTGCGGTCACATTAGGCAAAATATGAGACACGGCAATCCTGAACGGATGACAACCGACCGCGCGTGCCGCTTCAACGTAATCCTCAACTTTGATCTGCAAGACTTGCGCACGGGTTAAGCGTACAAAAATTGGCGAGGCGGATACCCCGATGGCAATCATGGCATTGGTTAGGCTAGGCCCTAAAAACGCGGCGAGTGCGATCGCAAGAATCAAAAAAGGACAGGCTAAGAACGCATCGGTTGCGCGCGAGATCAGGCTATCAACCGTACCGCCTAAAAAACCCGCCAACATACCAATGGTGACGCCGGTGAGCAATGAAATCGCCACAGAGACCACGCCCGCCAAGAGAGACGCACGTGCACCCCATATGACACGCGCCAGTACGTCGCGGCCGAGTTCATCGGTACCAAACCAATGCGTGCCAGTTGGTGCTTTGCGAATCGCACTCCAGCTTGCCTCAATGGGATCGAACGGTGAAATGAGCGGCGCAAAAATTGCCATCGCAATAAAAAGTAGCACCACGTAAAGCCCAAACATACCTTTGCGATTACGCCTGAGTTTGCGCCAGGCGCGCAGCCAGGGCCCAGGCTCTTTTTTGGGTGCAAGGGGCTTAAGCGCCGGGTTTGAGGTGGTGGCGGGATTCATTATTTGCGCAGGCGAGGATTCAAAACGAAATAAGCCATATCGGCAAACAAGTTGAGCATGATGTAGGTGGTGGCAGTCACGAGTACAACGCCTTGCACCACTGCGTAATCGCGATTAAAGACGGCATCAATGATGAGTTTGCCAAAGCCAGGAATCGTAAATACCTGCTCGGTCAAGACGGCACCTGACAATAAAGTGCCAAGTTCAAGGGCGCCCAGAGTGATGACAGGCGTTAAGGCATTGCGCAAGGCATGTTTGAGCACCACCACGCGCTCGCTTAACCCTTTTGCGCGCGCGGTGCGAACGTAATCTGCACCGAGCTCTTGCAGCATCGAACTGCGCATATGGCGCATCAATGACGCAGCGATCGCATTGCCCAAGACAAAGGCTGGCATGATCATCGAAGCGAGGTTGGTGCGTAAGTTTTCAAACGGGCTGACATAGCCCGAGGCCGGTAGCCACCCCAACTCAACTGAAAATAGCAAGATCAGCATGATCCCGAGCCAAAAGTTTGGCGTGGATAAGCCAGTGAGGGCAAAAACTGTTGCGCCTGTGTCGAGCGCACCGCCTTTATAGACGGCGGACACGATGCCGGCGGGGATACTGATGACCAAAGCAATCATGAGCGCTAAAAGAGCCAACTCAAGGGTCACCGGAAGCTTTTGCAAGATCAGTTCAAGTACCGGTTGGTGTGTGCGAGCCGACTCCCCCAAATCGCCTTGCAAGACGCCCGCAATCCAGTAGCCGTAGCGCACGGGTAATGGGTCATCCAGATGCAAGGTGGCGCGAATGTGAGCGATCGCTTCAGGGCTAGGGTCTTCTCCGGCCAGCACCAGCGCTGGGTCGCCCGGCAGCAATTGCTGCAGGCTAAAAATCAGCATCGATACAAACACGAGTGTTGGTATCAACGTGACGAGGCGACGCAAGAAGAAGCTGAACATGAGGCGTTTTGAGTCGTCGTGATTAGTTCAGTTTTAATCCTGTCACGCGTAACAATCCGTCAGGTACTTCACGAACACCCGAAAGCTTGTTCGTATATGCCCATAACCAGTCGCGATGATACAAATAGATTAAAGGCCGATCTTTGTTCATTTGGGCTGCGATCCCTTGATAGGCGGCTAGGCGTTCTGCGGGTTGAAGCTTGACTCGTGATTCATCCAATAAGGCATCCACTTCAGGTACGCAGTAGCCCGAATAGTTTGAGGGCTGCTTGCAACCGATAAAGTTATAAATATTGCCATCGGGGTCGGCACGACCGCTCCAGCCCAGGATATAGGCGTCAAAATCGCCTTTGTCGGCTAGGCTGAGTGACGTGGCAAATTCGGTCGATTGAATTTTGACATTGAAGCCTGCCTCTTTTGCCATGGCTTGCACCACCTGTGCGATTTTTTGCGAATCAGAGGTGGTAGGGGTCATGAGGGTGAAGGTGGGGTTTGTGACACCTGCTTCTTTAAGTAACGCGCGCGCTCGGGCTAGGTCGCGCTTTGGTACCGGTACATTTTTTGAGTAATAGCTGTTGTTCGGAGCGACCCATTGATTGCCAGGCGTTGCCTGACCGTCCATGGCGACTTGCACGATTCCAGCGCGATCAAGCGAAAGTTCAAAGGCCTCACGCACCTTTGCCGATTGTCCCAGTGGTTGACTTTGCGCCCGTTCGTTTTTACCAGTGTTGATCGTGATGCCTTGATAGCCGATTTCGGTGATCTTGCTAAACTTCAGTTTTGAATCTTTTTGAATTGAGCCGATATCGCTTGAGGCGGCACGTTCAATGAAATCAAACTGCCCAGAACGAAGGTTCGCTAAACGCACCGTAGCGTCGGTGATCGGTGTGTAGATGACTTTGTCAAAATGTACGGCGTCTTTGTTCCAGTAGGCACCAAAGCGTTCGAGGGTGATGCGATCTTGCGCAACGCGATCTGCAAATTTAAACGGGCCTGAACATACTGGATTGTTGCTAAATTTTTCGCCAAGCGCCTGAGCGGCTTTGGGTGACACCATCATGCCGGCACGGTCGGCCAACACGGCAAGTAAGGGTGAAAAAGGCGCGTTCAGGTTGAGGCGGACAGTGTTTGCGTCAACGACATCAATCGAGGTAATCGGGCGTAGTTCGCCTGAACGACTTGAACCTTTCAAAGTTTTATGACGTTCGAGGTTGTATTTGACGGCCTCGGCGTCCATTTTTTCGCCATCATGAAATGTGACGCCTTCGCGCAGTTTCAACGTGAGTGCTTTGCTGTCTGATGACCATTCATAACCGGTTGCAAGTTGTGGAACGATATTAAGTTTTTCATCAATATCAAAAAGCTTGTCGCACAACGACATAAATACGAGACGTCCCACAAACGATCTGGCTAAAGTGGGGTCAAGCATGTCGGGGTCTTCTGCAAGACCGATGCGCAACGTTTGCGCGTTAGAGGCGAGCGGTAAACAGGCGATCAGCGTTGTGGCAAGTAAGGTTCGGTAGCTTAGTTTCATGAGGGTTCCTATCAAAAATTTAATTCGGTTTTACTGGCTGTATGTACTGGGGCGGTCTGTTTAGCGGGTAATTAAGTGACTGCGGTGTTGTCTCTTGTCTGAAAAGCAGATTGCAAGCGTTGTAAACGAAAGTGTGAGGGCGTTAACGGGATTTGCGAGCGAGGTGCCGTCGTCATGCTTAACGGGAAATGACAGGCGACCGCATGTTCGCGATCACCAGTGAGTACCGGCGTCTCGTGACTGCACTTTTCTTGCGCGTAGAGGCAGCGCGTGTGTAAGTGACAACCCGACGGTGGCTTCAGAGGGCTGGGCACATCACCCGTTAATAATACGCCCTGTCTCACAATTGTTGGGTCAGGCAAGGGTATCGCTTGCATTAAGGCATGGGTATATGGATGTGCGGGCGCCGCAAATAAGCGCTTCTTTTCGCCGATCTCAACGATCCGCCCTAAGTACATGACCGCGACCCGTGTGGCGATGTGTTTTACAACGGCCAGGTCGTGCGCAATAAACAGATAAGATAAACCAAACTGTTGCTGTAAGTCTTGTAAAAGGTTGATGACTTGCGCTTGCACCGACACATCAAGCGCCGAGACTGCCTCGTCGCAGACAATGAGTTTGGGCTCAACCGCCAAGGCGCGCGCAATACCTACGCGTTGGCGCTGCCCACCTGAAAACTCATGGGCATAGCGTTGGGCGTGTTCTGGTCTCAAGCCGACAGTGCGCAGCAGCTCAGCCACACGGGCCGCTTCTCGACCCACGTGTAAGCCGTGCACCTTGAGCGGTTCGGCCAGCATTTGGCCAATCGTCATGCGTGGGTTGAGTGACGAATACGGATCCTGAAAGATCAGTTGCATATTGCGCCGTTCAGCACGTAACGCTTGGGTATTTAGCCCGCGTAAATCTTTGCCGTCAAAGTGCAGGCTGCCATCAGTCGGCTCAATCAGGCGTAAAAGCAAGCGACCAAGCGTTGACTTGCCACAACCCGACTCGCCTACCAGCCCAAGGATTTCACCATGTTCTAGCGTGAGGTCAATACCATCGACCGCACGCACATGATCTTGGATACTACCAAAAAATCCACGCCGGATCGGAAAATGTTTTTGTAAACCTTCAGCCTGTAACAGTGGCGCTGAAAGTGACATTGACGATGTTGAAGTGGTCATACGTTGGCCGTCACGACTGTGTCGCTCAAGAGTTCATCCACTTCAAGCGGCGCGCGCAGACATGCTGAAAAATGTGCATCGCCGACTTGGCGCAGCGCAGGGATTTGGGTTGTGCACGCTGGCTGCGCGAAAGGGCAACGCGGTGCAAAGTTGCAACCCGCAAACGGTTGTGCCGGACTTGGTACCTGGCCCTCAATCGACACCAACCGGGTTTGCTCAAGGTCAAGACGTGGAATCGCTCCCAGTAAGCCAATCGTGTAAGGATGTTGCGGCAGGTCGAACAAAGCCTGCACAGGTGCGCGTTCAACCACGCGACCGGCGTACATCACGAGGACTTCGTCGGCCACCTCAGCCACCACGCCTAGGTCGTGCGTGATTAAGACAATCGCCGTGCCGGTCTCTTGCTGAAGCGTACGCATCAGTTCAAGGATTTGCGCTTGAATGGTGACATCTAAGGCAGTCGTGGGCTCATCGGCAATCAATACGCGTGGCTCGCAGACTAGCGCCATGGCAATCATGACGCGCTGGCGCATGCCGCCACTCAGTTTATGCGGATACTCATCCAAGCGTTGTTCGGGCGACGGGATGCGTACCTTACGCAAAATCTCGATCGCTTTTTCGCGCGCCTCGTTTCTGCTGAGTTTGCGGTGCTTAATTAAGCCTTCAATAATTTGCTCGCCCACGGTATAACTCGGGTTGAGCGAGGTCATGGGCTCTTGAAAGATCATCGACATGCCGTTACCGCGTAAATCTTGCAGCGCACGCTCGGGCGCGCCAACCAGTTCTTGTCCTTCAAAGCAAATTGAGCCTTGCTGGATCCGCCCGGCAGGCTTGGCTAACAAACCCATGATTGAAAGTGCAGTGACGCTTTTGCCGCATCCCGATTCGCCCACGATCGCAAGTGTGCGAGCGGCGTATACGCTAAAACTCACGTCATTGACGATGGTGACCTCGCCCTCGTCTGTGACAAAGCTTGTTTTTAAGTGCGAGACTTCAAGTAATGCAGTCACTTAGTTGCCTCTGTTACGAGCAAGATACCGTTCAATGTGCGCGTCGATTTCGCTGCGCTCAGTGATGCCCGACGGACGATGGCGACTGGGTAAGCATTCGAGGAAGGGTTGAAAGCGCTCAAGGCTTTTATCGTATAGGCGCCTGAGTTCAAGGAACGGCTCTTCGTGATCATCAACGCGCAAATCTAGTTGCAGATAGTCTTCGTCGTTGTGAATCTTGAGTGCGGCGGCTTGTTTACCGCGCTTGTCACCCCCCGCAGCCTGACCCGCATCAAGTGCCGCCAGCAGACGTTCGCCCATTGGCTTTCCATGGTTATCCTTAAAGGCTTGCGCTGTGTGCTCAAGCACCTTTGGGCCTGCAAGCATATTGCCTGCAACGCTTAAGCCGTCTTCAAGCAGATGACCGCACCAGTCGACGCAGGCTGCGCCAGTGTGCGCAGCAGGCAATCCTTTGTACGGCAAAATGTGAAGTTGCCTCTGATCGCGCCCGGTATCAGACTCAATGAGCTTTGCAATCGTTTGCTCGGGCGAAAACTGTTGTGCCAGTAAATCGAGACCGGTTTGACCGTATAGAGGGTTGAGCAACGCTTGACTTGAAAGCGCACCCACGCCTCTTTGACTGTGCACGCATAGGGCACCTACGGCGAAGAAACGGCTAGCAATCGCCATGCCGAAAAACCCTGATTCATCACGGGCTAAGATCGACCAAGTCATTGAAATTCTCTTTTATTCATACGGATAAGGCTATCACGAGACGCGCTCGCGATGGTGGTATTGCTCAGTATTTAAGCAATTTATGTGCCAGAAGCCGGATGACTAAAACCCCATATATGCTTGACGCACGCGCGGGTCCTCTACGAGCAGGCGAGTTTCGCCTGAAATCGCGACCTTGCCCGTTTCAATGACATAGGCTTGCGTGGCAAGCTCAAACGCTGTGACCACGTCTTGCTCGACCAACAGAATTGTGAGGCCGCTGCGGTTAAGCGCTTGCAAGGCATGACCAAGATTTTCAACAGCCCTCGGTGCAAGCCCGAGCGAGAGTTCGTCAACCATCAACAGAGTGGGGCGCGACATGATTCCACGACCAATGGCACACATCTGTTGCTCACCACCTGAAAGGGTCGTAGCGTCTTGTTGCTGCCTGGCCTTAAGGATCGGAAACATTTCAAACACTGCGTCTAAATCGTGCTCAATGTCGCTGCGACTGTCGCGGCGTAGATAGGCCCCAACCATTAGGTTGTCGCGAATTGACATTCCCTTGAATAGTCGTCGTCCTTCGGGGACGTGAGCGAGGCCTGACTCAAGAACAAAATCGGGTTTTGACCCAGTCACGTCGCGCCCGCAAAATTCGATCTTTCCTGCGGTAGTTGGGACGAGCCCGGAAATTGTACGCAGTAACGTGGTTTTGCCTGCGCCATTTGACCCAACAATGCAGGTGATTGAGCCAGCAGGTACCTCAAGGTCGATTCCCCACAAGACCTGAACATCGCCATAGCCAGCGGTTAACCCCTGAATTTTAAGAACCGGAGTAGTCGACATTGGTTAGCCTCCTGCCGAGTTGGGCTGTGCCGCGTGACGTGCTGCGAACTTGCTGCCCAAATAAGCTTCAATGACCCGTGGATCGTTGATTACGGTTTGTGGTGCGCCCTCGCTAATTAGTTCGCCATGATGCAGTACTAAAATCTTCTGACTCAAGGACAACACTACCTTCATAAGATGCTCGATGAGCAAGATCGTGATGCCGCGCGCAGCAATTGCACGCATTAAGTCAAGCGCCTGTTCAATCTCAGACGTGTTCAGCCCTGCATTGACTTCATCAAGGAGCAAGACTTTTGGATTCATTGCCAGACTTTTCGCCAGCTCAAGGCGCTTGCGCGAGGGCAGGGTAAGTGAGGTAGCTGGTTTGTGCGCCAGGGAGCCCAGACCGACAAACTCAAGATGATGCATGGCGAGGTCCTCCGCCTGCTTGCGCGAACCGGCGTTTGCTGCGAAGAGCGCACCTGCCGCGACGTTCTCAAGCACGGTCATTTGGGGAAACGGCTGCACGATTTGAAAGGTGCGGGCCAACCCGCGGCGTGCCGCTTGAAAAGGTTTCTGTTGAGTGACTGGTTGTCCGCAAAAAAGAACTTCACCCGAGGTCGCTGTGAGTACGCCGGTGATTAAGTTTACAAGAGTGGTTTTTCCGGCGCCGTTGGGGCCAATTAGGCCGATGATCTCGCCTTCCTTTAGTGTGAAACTTACGTCTTTAACAGCCTGCAAGCCGCCAAACGTTTTTGATAGGCGACGTACTTCTAAAAGGGGCTTCATGCATGCTTACGGCGGTCTGCCGCTCCGTTTTTACGTCGAAATACATTTGCGTAATTTAGTTTCAACAGACCGCCGGGTAAAAAGAAAATCAGTAAGACAATGACTACGCCTAAAATTGCTTGGTGATAGTCAAGAAAGCTTGCCCAGATCGTTTCTTCCATCAACACGAACATTGCAGCACCAATAATCGGCCCATACACGGTACCGGCGCCGCCCAACATGGTCATCACGGGCACTTTGAGCGTGAGCAAAATTCCAAAGGCATCGGTGGGTGCTATATAAGACACCCAAGAGGCATAGATTGCTCCCACGCTGCCACAGTACATCGCTGAGAGAGTGTAGGCTGTTGTTTTGTAGCGATTGACGTCGATCCCGACCATATCAGCCGCATCTTCGTTTTGACTGATGCAACGCAAGCCGAACCCAAGTTTTGAGCGATCGACCATCAAAGTTGTCAGCCACGCCATGAGCATGATTGCCAACATTGAATAGAAAAAGACGCGGGCGGCGTAGTCAGGCCCACCTTGTAGGATGGGTACGTTCAACCCATCACCCCCACCGGTCAAGTTAGACCATAGTGAGGCGATAAGTCGAAGAATCTCAACCATTGAGATCGAGCCAATTGCGAAGTAGTGACCTTTCATTCGCAAAATGGCCGCACCGCTGAGCGCAGCGAAGAGGCTGACAAAAATCGTGGCTAGGCACCAAGCCAGCACCAGCGGGACGCCCGCTTTTTGGAGAATCGCGCCGACATAACTCCCGAGGCCCATAAAGGCAGCGGTCGAAAAAGATGGGTAACCTGCGTAGCCGCCAATAAAATTCCAGGACATGGCGAGTGCCGAGTACATACACACAAAGGTACCAAGCCGGATGTAATAGTTATCGGCTAAAAATGGAAGGGCAACTAATATGAGCGCCCAAAGGATAAACAGCGCGTGAGCAAGTGCAGTCGCAGAGGATCGTACAACATGCTGCTTGGTTGCGTTAGCGTCGCTAGTCATTCAAAACCTCTTTTTCCGATCAAACCCGTAGGCCGAGTGATAAGCAGCACAAGCATAATTAGAAAACCGAACAAGATCGCGTATTGCGCACCAATAAAATTGCCGACAATACTTTCGGTGATGCCCAAAGCGAGTCCGCCAATCAAAGCGCCGGGCACTGTGCCTAGACCGCCAATGACACAAATTACGAAGGCTTTTCCGAGCAACAGTCCTGTGATGTTTGTGGTGATCGGAAACACGACCGACATCAGCACGCCACAGGCACCAGCCATCAGCCCAGCCAGACCAAAAGTAATCGCATAAACGTGTTCAACTTTGATCCCCATCAGCGCGGCGGCATCGCGATCCATGCGCACCGCAACAATGGCGCGCCCGATACGTGAACTGCGCATGACGTAATACAACAGCCCGGTAAGTGCAAAGGCCAGCAACATCGCTAGCAAACGATCTGTTGGCAAGATCACGTCACCTACAGAGAGGCTTCCCAGGTTGAGGGAGACGCGCCGGGGCGTCGCCTCAAAACCTAGGTTCATAAAATTGTACAAAATCATGTCAAGGCCAAAGGTCAACGTGAGTGTCGTTAACACTGGGCGAGTAATGACGCGATTAATTGCCAACCGTTGAATCAAATATCCCATGAAAAACAATAAAGCACACACCACAGGCAAGGATACAAACGGATTAATTTTGAAATGAAACCAGGCAAAAAAAGTTAAATAGCCACCAAGTACGATCATTGAACCGTGCAGCATGTTGATCACATTCAGTACGCCCCACACGAGCGAGAAACCCACGGCGATGCAGGCATAGAGCGCGCCTAGCATTAAGCCGTTTGCAATAATTTGAGCCATTAAAGTCATAGGGTCTCGCGAGTTGGGGGCCGTAGCAATAAACGGTGAAACAGTTAAGGCATTACGACTGCATTGGCCTGCTTGACCGCCTCAGGAAACAACACCACTACCTTGCCTGCCTGAACTTGGATGATCGGTAAGTCGCGGCCAGCGTTCATGCCGTTGGCGCCAAATTTGATGGGGCCATAAAAGGTCATGATGTCCATATTTGCGAGTGCATCTCGAACCTTAGTCTTGTCTACGGTACCCGCTTTTTCAATCGCTTTTTGTAATGCAATGAGCGCTGCGGCCGCAGAGGCATGCACGTAGTCAGGATCTGCTTTTTGTGCCGCAACAAACTCGTCGTAAAACGCTTTGGTTGAGCCAAAAACGTCATCCGATTTGTATTGCGTGCTGTGATGCCACCAGGTGGTGCTGCTTACGCCATTAGCCAGCGGGCCCAGCGCTTCAATAAACTCTTGATAGGCTGGACCTGTGATCATGGTGACGATCGGTGCTGTCACCTTCAGGTCTGCCATTTGCTTGCGTGCGAGAATCAGATCTTTCGTGTAGCCGGTGATGTAGATCCAATCTGCCCCCGACGCTTTAATCTTTGATAGCGAGGCTGAATGATCGAGTGCACCAACTGGATAAAACTCGCTATGGACCACAGTCAGGCCTGCTTTGGTTGCGGCGTCTTGCATCGTTGCGGCCATTGAGCGCGGAAATACATCTTCGCGCCCGAGGATGGCGATTTTTTTAACCTGTGGCATTTGTTGACCGAAAGTCTCGATCATTGCGCTGACTAAGCCACCATTAGGCGCAAGGGTGCCAAATAAAAATTTGTAGCCTTGATTAAAGACTGATTCTGATGAAGCAACGGAGGCCATCACAGGCACCCCATAGCGTTCAGCGACGCCAGCGACGACTTTGGTATGCCCTGAGCCGAAGGGCGCAGTCATGAAGTCGACTTTGTCTTGAGTAATCAATCTCTCAGCGAGCTGTTGCGCACGTTTTTCGTCAGACTGATAGTCGTACGTCACCAGTTCGACTTTCATTTTTTTATCGCCGACTTGTATTCCCCCCGCGTCGTTAACGCGCTTGAGCCACATGTCGTAGGCTACTTTTTGCTTTTTTCCTTCATCGGCGAGGCCACCGGTCAATGCAAGTGGGGCTCCGATTTTGATGATGCTTTGTGCGCTAACGCTCACGCTGACAACAAGCGCGGTAAGCATCCCAATGACAAGTTTGAATTTCATAACTTCTCCTGATGACGTACGGGGTGAGAAAAAATGGTAGGTTTCAACAGTAAGTTGTTCGGTACTAGTGACGAAAAACGCGTTTGATGCGTCCCCACAGTGCGGCCCAAAACAGATGGCCAACGTCTAGCGGTGCTGTCATTTTTGGCCGCGTCGGCTGTGTATGAACTGTAGTGGGCATGTCCAAGCCCTCAGTCGTAACGCCGCCCAATCCTGTTTCTGGTGTGCTACCTGCTGCAACCCCACTCGCAAGCGATGCTTGAGCGTCTTGAAGCTGAGTTTTCAGGTTTTCGGAGAACGCCTGAGTCAGACGCTGCGCGACGTCGTTCATAATGCCGCCACGTGAAAATTGAGCGAGGGCGCCGCTGATCGTGTATTGCACGCGGATGTGTACTGTCGTGACGGGCGATTCAACTGCGGTACTGTCTTCAGTCAACGAAAAATTCGCCTGGCCTTTGACCCGAGAACCACTCTTGCGGTCAGACCCCGCTCCAGAGATTGAGCCGCTCATTGTGGAGTTGTCGAGGGTCATTGCCCCATCGCCTGAGAAGGCCGCGACGATTGGGCCGAGCTTGACCGTCATTGATATTTTTAGCTGACCGTCAGCGGGAGCTTCAAGCAATGCCGCACCCGGCAGACAGCTGACAATCGCTTCGAGGTCATCAAAGGCCGCCCATACTTGCTTGGCCGAATACGGTAGTGAGAAGGACTGAGTCAGCTCCATGGTTAGGTGCTCTCGGCTTTTCGAGCATTTAGTACACGCCGGATCGCTCGTACGATGCCTACGTAGCCGGTGCAGCGACACAAATTGCCGGATAATTCAACTCTTACTTGCTCATCGGTTGCTTTCGGTAGGCGTAGGACGATGTCACGTGCGGTCGTCAACATGCCTGGCGTGCAGTAGCCGCACTGCAAGGCATGCTCGGCGGTGAAGGCCTCGCGAAGCTGGTGCATGATATTGTCATCGTCAAAGCTCTCGATCGTTCGCACCTGTGCACCCTCGCAGGTTACGGCCCGTACTAAGCACGAACGTACCGGAATGTCATTCACCAACAAAGTGCAGGCACCACAGACGCCTTGTTCGCATCCTAAATTAGTGCCTGTTAGGTTATTGTGATCTCTTACATAATCGGCTAGCGAAGTGCGCGGTTCGACCTCGTGTGCGACCAATTCTTCGTTCAGGGTCAGATGTACGGTGGTCATTGCATGGCTCCGTGGTCGCTTTGAAGTTGAGCTGCCGCGCGCAGTAACGCCACGCCGTGTAGGTCAAAGCTGTGTTCGCCCGGCTTTAAGCCTGCCTCGTTCAGCGCTGCATGGGCAAGCGGCCCCAAGCCATGGTCTTGTAGTTCTGTGATCAGGCCTTGTGCGTTAGCCAGATAATGAGGCGCCCCATCGATCGCGCCAATGACTGCTGCGCAGATCTGCCTCTGAGGGTCTTGTACAAAGCCGGCGGTGGCCTGTGAAAATTCACCTGGTTTGCGGTTGATTTTGTAATAGCTTCTGCGCGCTTGGGTAGACAGCTTAGGGATTGTCACAGAGACAAGGATTTCATCCTCGTTGAGCGAGGGAGTGAATGCGCCAAGCATCCAATTCTGCGCTGAGATCTGTCGGGTACCCTTTGCGCTGGCGACCAACAGGGTCGCCTGTAAGAGCGGCATTAAATTGATCCAATCTGCTGCGGGGTCTGCGTGTGCGAGGCTGCCTCCCAGTGTGCCGCGGTTTCTAATTGCGCGATACGCAATGGCGCTGGCGACGCTGCGCATCAGGCCGCCGCTCGGATCAGGTACATGGCCGTCTTCGATCTGCGCATGCGTTGTATTGGCGCCGAAGGTAACCGAGTCGACGGTGCTTCCGTACACATTTAACGCATCAAGGATCGAGAGATCAATCAGTTGATCAGGCTGCGCAAGGCGCATATTCATCATCGGGCCCAGTGACTGTCCCCCGGAGATGGGCTTAGCCATCGACTCACTGGTTGCAAGCGCGGCCAGTGCGGCTTCAAGGGAGTTAGGGCGAAGGTAATCAAATTTTGCGGGTTTCATACTGGACCGCCTACAGCGCTTTGTTTAGCGGCTCTCAAGGCGTTAAGCACCACTCTCGGAGAAATCGGAAGCTCGTTGACTTGGGCTCCTAAGGCTCGTAAGGCATCGTTCACCGCATTGGCGATTGCCGCCGGTGGGCCGATCGCGCCGCTTTCGCCAATTCCCTTTTGTCCAAATTCGGTATACGGTGCGGGGGTCTCCATATGCTCAATTCGAATCGCAGGTACCTCGGTTGCGCCTGGCAATAAATAGTCGGCCAGAGTAGACGCCAGCGGTTGGCCCTCCGCGCTGTAGCGCATCTCCTCATAGAGAGCTGTACCAATGCCTTGGGCTGCGCCACCATAGACTTGGCCATCAACCACCATCGGATTGATCAGGACGCCACCATCTTCCACGATGACGTAGTCAATAATATTGACCTGACCGTCAGCGGTATCCACTTCAAGCACTACGGCATGACACGCATAGCTGAAGGTGCCGGTATCACGTTGGGCTTGGTAGGTCGAGATGACTTCGAGCCCTTGCGTATCAGCGTCTGCGGGCAAGAGCTGCGGTTTCAGATACCAAACTGAGGCGATCTCTGCCAGACTCACGCTGCCAGCGTGACCCACAACAGAGTGCCCTTGCCACTGCGCCTGAACTGGCTCGGTTCTTGTCAACCAGGCGCCGATATGCAGCAAACGTTTTTTTAGGATCTTGCAGGCCTGGCCGACGGCGCTACCTGCCATGACGATCGAGCGAGAACCCCAGGTGCCGGTTGAGTAAGGCGTGGTTCCGGTGTCGCCCAGCGTGACGCGAACGTTAGCAACATCAATACCCAACACTTCGTGTGCAATCTGGGCTAACGTCGTCTCCATGCTTTGACCGTGCGAGTGGACGCCAGCGCGAATTTCCAGCACGCCGTCGGGAGTGAGCTTAACGCCAACCGGTTCGCGTCCAGGAACCATCGGTATTCCCCAGCCATGATAAACAGAGGTACCGTGAGCGCCTTGTTCGCAAAAAACGGACAAACCAATGCCTAGCCGCTTGCCAGAGTTTGAAGGCAGACGTTGCTTGGCTCTCCAGCCGGTCAGGTCAATGGCGGCTATCGCTCGTTTGACAGATTCGGGATAGTCACCGCTGTCGAAGTGCTTACGAGTAATGTTGTCATAGGGCATTTCGTGTGCCTGAACGAGATTGCGAAGGCGAACCTCGTAAGGCTCGAGCCCAGCTTTCTGTGCAATGTCGTCCATGACGCTTTCGATGGCGTAGCAAACCCCGGTGCGTGCGACGCCGCGGTAGGGAAGTATTGGCGGTTTGTTAGTTGCAACCGACCAGGTCTTGCAGCGATAGTGCAACATTTTGTAGGGGCCGGGCAAGATGCTGCCCACTTGCGCTGCTTCCAGGCAGGCTGAGAATGGGTAAGACGAATAAGCGCCTGAGTCAACGCTTGCTTGGCAATCCAAGCCAAGTAAATGGCCCCTCTCGTCTGCATAAGCAGTGATTTGATAGTCATGTTCACGGCAATTCGCGTTTGCCGTGAGTTGTTCGCGCCGGTCTTCAATCCAGCGCACAGGCCGACGAGTGTGCATGGCCAGCCAGGCGACACACACCTCTTCAGGTAACAGAATGCCTTTATAGCCAAAACCACCGCCAACATCCGGCGAGATCACTCTCACCTGCCCCTCTGATAATCCCAGGCAACCTGCAAGTCCGGTTCGGTTGATATGCGGCATCTGCGCTGCGGTGTAGATCACTAACTGATCAGCTCTGTCATCCCAGTAGGCAACGCAGCCCCGGCCTTCCATCGGTGCCATGCTTTGTCTGGCCGTTTTTAGATGGCGGGTCACTTGTATTGCTGCTGTCTGCTTCAACGATTCAAACACAGTACCTAGTTCGGCACCGACCTCGGTGTGTAAAAAGATGTTGTCGCCCCATTCATCGTGAACCAGAGCCGAGTCTGGCAGTTGGGCCGCGATCATATCGACAACTGCAGGTAGTT